>NZ_JBGCCK010000003.1:0-372597 GCF_041262525.1 Streptacidiphilus sp. MAP12-20 | reverse complement strand
TCGAGGACCTGGTGCAGCGCGGTGATGATGCCCTTGATCCGGGGGTGGTCGGGGGCGACGCCGTAGCGGATCAGGCCGAACGGGGCGGGCATCCGTTCGAAGATGTCGATGGACACGCCCGGGTCCTGTGCGGCGTCGGACTTGAGCAGCGCGTCGGCGGCGTAGATGCCGGCTGGGCCGGAACCGACGATGGCGACCCGGAGAGGGCGTGTCATGGCAGCGGGATCCTTCGATCGGGCGGACGAGCAGGCGGACGATCAAGCAGGCGCGGAGCGAGGGGCAGCGCAGGTAAGGCAAGCCTCACCCGCGCCCCGTCTGCCACAGTAGTGGCTCCGGCTTTATGACCCCATAAGGATCACTTATGGGTCGCGTCTCATCCGCGCTCGTCAGACCAGGCGCCGCGCCCCGGGCGCGGGCGTCGCCGTGAAGAAGCTCGGCGCATTCCAGCCCGACTGCGCAGCGTACGCCGCCTCGATCGCGGCGGTGATCGCGGGCACCCGGTCCGGGACCGTCAGCACGATCACGCAGCCGCCGAACCCGCCACCGGTCTGGCGCGCGCCCAGCGCGCCCTCGGCGAGGGCGGTGTCGACCGCCGTGTCGGACTGCGGGCAGGAGATGGTGAAGTCGTCCCGCTGCGAGGCGTGGCCGGCCGTCATGATCGGGCCGAGCGCGCGCACCTCGCCCGCGCCCAGCAACCGCGCCGCCTCCAGCACCCTCGCGTTCTCGGTGACCACATGCCGGGTGAGCCGCCGCAGCTCCTCCTCCGGCAGGCGGGCGAGGACCGCGTCCAGCTCGGCACCGCCCGTCGCCTCGACGTCACGCAGAGCCGGGACGCCGAGCAGCGCCGCAGAACGCTCGCAGCCCGCCCGGCGGTGCCGGTAGGCGCCGTCGGCGTGGCCGTGCTCGACGCGGGTGTCGACCACGAGCAGCACCAGACCGGCCGCTGCCAGGTCGAGCGGGACCTGACGCTGCGCCAGGTCCCGGGTGTCCAGAAAGAGCGCCGCGCCCTTCTCGCAGCAGAGTGAGGCGGTCTGGTCCATGACGCCGACCGGCGCGCCCACGTAGTCGTTCTCGGCACGCTGGGCGAGTTTGGCGAGCACGGGACGCGCGATGCCGAGGCCGAGCAGCTCGTCGCAGGCGAGCAGCACCGCGCACTGCAGCGCGGCGGAGGAGGAGAGCCCCGCGCCGAACGGCACGTCGCTGTCCAGGTGCAGATCGAACCCGGGGAGCGGGTGTCCCGCCTCGCGGAGTACCCAGAGCGCGCCGGCCGGATACGCGGCCCACCCCGGGACGGAGCCCGGTCGCAGCGAGTCGACTGTGAACTCGGTCACCCGGCCGTCGCCCTGTGAACTGTGCACCCGAACCAGACCGTCGTCCCGCCTGGCCACGGCGATCCGCGCGGCGTGCGGCAGGGCCACCGGCAACACGAATCCGTCGTTGTAGTCGGTGTGCTCGCCGATCAGGTTCACCCGCCCCGGCGCCTGCCACACGCCCTCTGGTTCACGTCCGAAGAGCGCGGTGAAGTCCTTGGCGACGGCGGCCGCGATCGGCTCCTGCGGCTCGAGCGGCTCGATCACTGCTGGTTCTCCTGCTTCTCCGCTGCGGCGGGGCCGGTCGGCGGCGGGTGGGTCGGCGACGAGTGGGTCGGCGACGTGGATGTAGTCGCCTGAGGCGGTCAGCCGGCAGCGGGGGCGCCGCCGGCGAGGGAGAGTGCGAACTGCCAGGCGTCGGCCACGATCCCGTCGAGGTCGGCGCGACTGGGGCTCCAGCCGAGGAGCTCACGGGCGCGGTCCGCGGAGGCGACCAGCACGGCGGGGTCGCCCGCGCGACGCCCGGCCGTCACGGCCAGGATCTCACGACCCGTCACACGACGTACCGCGTCGATGACTTCGCGCACCGAGAAGCCGTTGCCGTTGCCCAGGTTGCAGACCAGGTGCTCGCCCGGGCGGGCGGCGCCGAGGGCGAGCAGGTGTGCCTCGGCCAGGTCGGCGACGTGGATGTAGTCGCGGATGCAGGTGCCGTCCGGCGTCGGGTAGTCGTCGCCGTAGACGGAGATGTGCGGCCGGACACCCAGCGCGGCCTGGATCACCAGCGGGATCAGGTGCGACTCGGGGTCGTGCCGCTCGCCCTGCCGTCCGTACGCCCCGGCCACGTTGAAGTAGCGCAGCGACACGGCGGCCAGGCCGTGCGCCGCTGCCTCGCTCGTGATCATGTGGTCGACCGCGAGCTTCGTGGCGCCGTAGGGGTTGGTCGGCCGGGTCGGCGCGGTCTCCATGATCGGCGTCGACTCGGGCTCGCCGTACACAGCGGCGGTGGAGGAGAAGACCAGGCGGCGCACGCCCGCCTTCCGCATCGCGGTCAGCAGCTCGAGCGAGCCGGAGACGTTGTTGCGCCAGTACTTCTCCGGGTCCACGACCGACTCGCCGACCTGTGAACTCGCCGCGAAGTGCAGCACGCCGTCGAAGGAGCCGTCCAGCACCTCACCCGCGTCCTGGATCCGCCCGCGTACGAACCGCGCCCCCTCAGGCACGGACTCGCGGAAACCGGTCGACAGATCGTCGAGCACGACCACCTCGTGACCTGCCTCCAGCAGATGGGCCGCGACGACCCCGCCGACGTAACCGGCGCCACCGGTGACCAGGTACTGACTCATGGCATGACCTCCCGCAGGCGTCGCGCGGCATCCTCGGGCGCGACGTCGTTGATGAACACGTCCATGCCGGACTCGGAGCCGGCCAGGAACTTGAGCTTCCCTACCGTACGACGGATGGTGAAGAGCTCCATATGAAGGGCCAGCTCACTGCCGTTGCCCGGGGTGTGCCGGACGGGGGCCTGGTGCCAGGCGGCGATGTACGGCGTGCGGTTGACGGTCCGGTCCGACGGCTCCGGCAGCTCCCCTTCCGGCGCGAAGAGCAGGTCGAAGCGGCGCAGCAGATCGAGGTAGAGGTGTGTGAACTCGGCACGCTCGGCATCGTTGAGCGCACGCAGGTCACCGACCCGCCGGTGCGGATACAGATGCACCTCGTAGGGCCAGTGCGCGGCGAACGGCACGAACGCGGTCCAGTGCTCGCCCTCCACGACCACGCGCTCACCCGAGCGGCGCTCGGCGTCGAGCTGCTCCTCGAAGAGGTTGCGCCCGGTGCGGCGGTGGAAGGCGGCCGCGGCGTCGATCATTCGCTCGGTGCGCGGCGTGACGAAGGGGTAGGCGTAGATCTGCCCGTGCGGGTGGCCGAGCGTGACGCCGATCTCCGCGCCGCGGTTCTCGAAACAGAAGACCTGCTCGACGCCCGGCAGGGTGGAGAGCTCTGCGGTGCGGTCGGTCCACGCCTCGAGCACGGTGCCGACCTGCGCTGGGGTGAGATCGGCGAAGGAGGCGTCGTGGTCGGAGGTGAAGCAGACCACCTCGCAGCGTCCGGCTCCCGGACGGATCACCTGCGGCGGCGTCGCCTGCACCTGCTCGGGGTGCGGGTGGGGCGCGAGGGAAGGGAAGCGGTTCTCGAAGACGACGACCTCGTAGTCCGACTCCGGGATCTCGCTCAGCCGCCCGTCGCGGGACGGGCAGAGCGGGCACTCGTCCGCAGGCGGGTGGTAGGTCCTGCCCTGGCGGTGGGCCGCGACGACGACCCACTCGTCGAGCACCTGGTCGTAGCGCAGCTCCGAGAGCGTCTCGCTCTGCGGCAGCGGCCGTTGGTCCTGGGCGCTGCGGACGGCGTCGTCACGGGAGTCGTAGTAGATCAACTCACGGCCGTCGGCCAGTCGCGTGCTGGTCTTCTTCACTACGGGGATCTCCAAGGTCGGCCTCGCTGACGTTCTCGCTGCTCGCTCGCTTCAACATATTCGAACACAATTAAGCAGTAGTCAACAGCCCAGGGCAACGCGAGACCACCCTGTGAGCAGCAGACACCGTCCGGGCAAGGATCGCTCGGGAAGGTTGTTCGGAAGTGTTGGGTTCCAGTTCAGTGGGGCGCGCGGCCGACGCGTTCCAGCAGGCCGGTCCTGGCTGCCACCGCGGCGGCCTCGAGCCGTGTCCGCGCACCCAGCTTCACCAGCACGCGCTGCACGTGGGTGCGCGCGGTGCTCGGCGCGATGTGCATCCCCTCGGCGATCTCCTGAGTGTCCTGGCCCTCGGCGATCCGGGCCAGCACCTCCGCCTCCCGGCGGGTGAGCAGGCGCAGCAGGCGTTGCGCCTCGTCGTCGGATTCCACCGCCGGGCGCAGGAGTTGGTCGAACGCGGCGCGCAGCAGATCCGGCGAGACCGCCGCCTCCCCCGCGCGCACGCGACTCAGCGCGCGCTCGACGACCTCGATCCGCTCGTCCTGCCGCACGTAACCGGCAGCGCCGGCGGCGAAAGCCGCCGCGACGGCGGACAGATGGTCGACGTTGCCCATCACCACGACGGCGACCTCCGGCCGCTCCCGGCGGATCCGGCGCACGACGTCGAACGCGGTGGCATCCTCCGGCCGGGACACCCCGAGCAGACAGGCCTCCGGCCTGCGGTTCACCACCAGATCGGCGGCGACCCCCGTGGGCGTGCCAACGGCGAGCACCCGGTGCCCGCGCAACTGCAGGGCAGCCGCCAGCGCCTCGGCAAGCAACCGGTGGTCGTCGACGACCACGAGCCGAACCCCCACCGCGTCCTCCGCCCTCCCCTGGCACGACGTGTGACGCACCATCACAACGCATTCCGCCTACGGAGCGCCATACGGCGGCGCTCGTTCGAGGGAACGATGGGCCATTCTCCGGATCTAACGCAGAAGGCCCGCATCCGTGCGAACGGATACGGGCCTTCATGGCGGAGCCCCCATGCGGAATCGAACCGCAGACCTTCTCCTTACCATGGAGACGCTCTACCGACTGAGCTATAGGGGCGAACGAGGAAGACCATACCTGGTCAGCGCCCCGGATGGGAAATCCGGCCCAGGGCTCACGGCTGCGACCGTCGGTAGGGTTCGGCCGATCCTGGTAGTACCCACCGGGCAGCCCCACCCCCCGGCGGAGGCGGCGGCCCACCCCGCCCGCCCTTCCCCCGCCGGACGACGAGAACGGTGGCCGCCTTCGTGCTGGGTGGGGCGGTGGTCGCCGTCGCACTTGGCGCGGCGGAGGGCGCAGAAACCGGAATCAGCGGATTCACGTCGGCGGGCCCCGGATCCCCCGGATCACTCAGCGCGACGCGCGGCCGGACCACGCCCCAACCGAAGTGCGGAGCCCACTTCGGGGAACCGTCAGCGGTGTGGAGGAGAACAGCCGACGCTCACACGTCCTCGGCGAGCTCCAGCCACTGCATCTCCAGGTCCTCGCGCTCGTCCTTGAGCGCGCGCAGCTTCGCGTCGAGCTCGGCGACCTTGCCGAAGTCGGCGGCGTTGTCCGCGAGTTGGGCGTGGAGCTTGGTCTCCTGCTGCTCCAGCTTGCTCAGCTGGCGCTCGATGCGCTGGAGTTCCTTCTTCGCCGCGCGGGTGTCGCCGCCGGACTTCTTCGTGACCGGGGCCGGCGTCGCAGCCTCGATCGCGGCCTCGCGGCGCTCCAGGTATTCGTCGATGCCGCGCGGCAGCATGCGCAGTCGGCGGTCACCGAGCAGCGCCCAGACGTTGTCCGTCGTGCGCTCGACGAAATAGCGGTCGTGGCTGATCACCACGAGCGAGCCGGGCCAACCGTCGAGCAGGTCCTCCAGCTGGTTCAGGGTCTCAATGTCGAGGTCGTTGGTCGGCTCGTCGAGGAAGAGGACGTTGGGCTCGTCCATCAGCAGGCGCAGCAGCTGCAGTCGGCGGCGTTCACCACCCGACAGGTCGGAAACCGGGGTCCACTGCTTCTCCTTCGTGAACCCGAACGTCTCGCAGAGCTGGCCGGCGGACAGTTCACGGCCGTTGCCCAGGTCGACCCGGCCGCGGATCTCCTCCACCGCCTCCAGCACGCGCAGCGTGCCAGGCAGCTCGGAGACCTCCTGCGAGAGGTACGCGAGCTTCACCGTGCGGCCGACCACGACCTTGCCGCCGGACGGCTGCTGCTCGCCCCCGCTGGCCCACGCGGCCTGCATCGCGCGCATCAGCGAGGTCTTGCCCGCGCCGTTCACACCCACCAGGCCGATCCGGTCGCCAGGGCCGAGGTGCCAGGTCAGCCGCTCCAGCAGCAGCTTGTCGCCGGCCTTGACGGTCACGTCCTCCAGGTCGAAGACGGTCCGGCCGAGGCGCGAGTTGGCGAACTTCATCAGCTCGACCCGGTCACGCGGCGGCGGCACGTCCGCGATCAGCTCGTTGGCCGCCTCGACGCGGAAGCGCGGCTTGGACGTACGCGCGGGCGCGCCGCGGCGCAGCCAGGCCAGCTCCTTGCGGATCAGGTTCTGCCGCTTGACCTCTTCCGTCGCCGCGATCCGCGAACGCTCGGCGCGGGCGAAGACGTAGTCGGAGTAGCCGCCCTCGTACTCGTGCACGTCACCGGCCTGCACGTCCCACATCCGGGTGCAGACCTGGTCGAGGAACCACCGGTCGTGAGTGACCACGACCAGCGCGGAGCGCCGGGCCTGGAGGTGGCGGGCCAGCCAGGCGATGCCCTCCACGTCCAGGTGGTTGGTGGGCTCGTCGAGCACCAGCAGGTCGTGATCGGCGATCAGCAGCTTCGCGAGCGCGATCCGGCGGCGCTCGCCACCGGACAGCGGGCCGATGACGGTGTCCAGGCCCTGGGCGAAGCCCGGCAGGTCGAGCCCGCCGAAGAGGCCGATCAGCACGTCGCGGATCCTCGCGTTGCCGGCCCACTCGTGGTCGGCCTGGTCGCCGACGACCTCGTGGCGGACCGTCGCGTTCGGGTCGAGCGCGTCGCCCTGGGCCAGCACGCCGATCTCCAGACCGGTGACGTGGGTGACCCGGCCACTGTCCGGCTCCTCCTGCCTGGCCATGATCTGCGTCAGCGTGGTCTTGCCATCGCCGTTGCGCCCGACGACGCCGATCCGGTCTCCCTCGCTCACGCCGACGGATACGCCGTCGAGAACTGCACGGGTGCCGAAGATCTTGGTGACGCCTTCGACGGTGACGAGGTTGACTGCCACGGGTGCTGCGCTCCTGCGGGGGCTGGGGGAACTACCGACCTACCAGGGTAGTCGGCGCGGGCTTCACCCCGTCCCGCCGATCATGAGCCGGGATCGGTCGCGGCCCCGGCGCGCGCCCGCGGGACTCGGTGCCGTGGCTGCGCCCGAGCCCTGGGCAGGGCCGGACGCCGATGCCTCGTCGCCTTCGTACCTCTTCACGCGCCCCCGAGCAACGGCCCCACTTACCCCGGCGGGCCAACAGCTCAGAGCAGGGTCGCGCCCGGGACCGGGCCCTCGGCCTGGCGGACGTCGCGGCAGGTGCCGGAGAGGGCGAGGGCGGCGGCGACTGCGGAGGCCTCGGCCGCGTCCTTGGCCAGGAAGGCGCAGGTCGGGCCGGAGCCGGAGACCAGGGCGCCGATCGCGCCCGCCTCGGAGCCGGCGCGGAGTGTGTCGGTCAGGGCCGGGCGCAGTGAGAGCGCGGCGGCCTGCAGGTCGTTGCTGAGCGCCGCGCCGAGCGCGGCGGCGTCGCCGGTGGCGAGCGCCTCCAGCAGCGCGCGGTCGGCGGCGGGTGCGGGGATCCGCCCCTCGTCGGCGCTGCCGGGCCCGCCCGCGAGCTCGCGCAGGCGGTCGCACTCGCCGTAGACGGCGGGTGTCGACAGGCCGCCGTCGGCGACCGCGAAGACCCAGTGGAAGCTGCCGCTGGTCGGGATCGGAGTGAGCTGCTCGCCGCGCCCCTCGCCGAGGGCGACCCCACCGTGGAGCGAGAACGGCACATCGCTGCCGAGCTCGGCGGCGAGTGCGAAGAGCGTCTCGCGGGGCGTGCCCAGACCCCAGAGCGCGTCGCACGCGAGCAGCGCCGCCGCGCCGTCGGCACTACCGCCGGCCATGCCCCCGGCGACCGGGATGTCCTTGGCGATGTGGAGAGCCACCTTCGCGTCGATGCCGTGGTGCGCGGCGAGCGCACGCGCGGCGCGGGCGGCGAGGTTGCTGTCGTCGGTGGGGACGACAGCGGCGTCACGGCCCTCCACGGTGAGCGTCAGGGTGTCGGCAGGGCGCGCGGCGACGGTGTCGTAGAGACCGACCGCGAAGAAGACGGTCGCGAGCGCGTGATAGCCGTCCGCGCGGCGGCCGCCGACAGCGAGCTGCACGTTGACCTTGGCGGGGACGCGGACGGTGACGTCGGCGACGGACATCGGCGGGGTGCTCCTGGGGGCCTGTGGGCGACGGGCTGAGGTCGGGTCGAGGGCGGGGGGCGGGGGCGGGGGCCTCATTGTGGCAAAGCGGGTCGGCGCCCCCGGCGCAGTCAGTTCTCGGGCTTGTTCTCCGCGATCGCGATGAACTGCTCCACCGTCAGTGCCTCGCCGCGCAGGCGGTGGTCGATGCCCGCGGCGTGCAGAGCAGCCTCCGCGGCTGCCGGGCTGCCTGCCCAGCCCGCGAGGGCAGCGCGCAGGGTCTTCCGCCGCTGCGCGAACGCCGCGTCCACGACCGCGAAGACCTGCTGACGCGTCGCCGTCGTCTTGAGCGGCTCGTCCCGCCGCACGAGCGAGACCAACCCGGAGTCGACGTTCGGTGCGGGCCAGAAGACGTTTCGCCCGATCGACCCCGCGCGCTTGACCCGCGCGTACCACTGGGCCTTGACCGACGGCACGCCGTAGACCTTGTTACCGGGCTGCGCGGCGAGTCGGTCCGCGACCTCCGCCTGCACCATGACGAGCGTGCGCTCGATGCTGGGGAACTGCTCCAGCATGTGCAGCAGCACCGGGACGGCGACGTTGTAGGGGAGGTTCGCGACCAGCGCGGTCGGCGCGGGACCGGGCAATTCGGTGACGGTCATCGCGTCGGCGTGGACGAGCGAGAAGCGGTCGGCACGCCCGGGCATCCGGGCGGCGACGGTCGTCGGCAGGTGCTGGGCGAGCAGCGCGTCGATCTCGACGGCGACAACCCGGTCGGCCGCCTCCAGCAGCCCGAGCGTCAGCGAGCCCAGGCCGGGGCCGACCTCGACCACGACGTCGTCCGGCCGCACCTCCGCCGCGCGGACGATGCGGCGCACGGTGTTGGCGTCGATGACGAAGTTCTGCCCGCGTTGCTTGGTCGGGCGCACGCCCAACCGCCCGGCCAGTTCACGGATGTCGGCGGGGCCGAGCAGGGCGGCGTCGGAGGACTGTGCCTCGACGGGCTGGTCGGGATCGGTGGTGCTCACCCGGCAAGGATACGGGGCGGCACGTCCTTCATCCCTCGGCGCGGCGGCCGCAGGAGGGCCAGGGGGCCGTGCCGCGCTCGTGGAAGAGCGCGCGGGCGCGGGCCGTCTGCTCGGCGGCGGAGGCGTTCTGCGGGAGACCGTGGCCGCCGAGGCTGTGCCAGGTGTGGGCGTCGAACTGATACAGCCCGCCGTAGCGGCCCGAGGAGTCGGTGATGTGGGGATTGCCGCCGGACTCGCAGCGGGCGAGCGCGGACCAGTTGAGATCACCGGCGGCGTGAAGGATGCCCGGCAACTCGGGAACCGCCCCGGCGCGGTGGCGGCCGTGGCCGGCGGCGATGACCGTGTGATCGGCGAGGTGGGCCGGGTCCGCTGCGCGGTGGCTCGGTTTGGCGTGGCGCGCGCGGTGCGGGAGCTGGGGCGCGGGCGGCGCCGAGGGCATCTGCGGCAGGGCGAGGGAATCGACGGAGCGCGGGGCGGACCCGGTCGCCGTGTCCGCTGCCGTTGCTGGGTCACCTGTGCCGTCGGGAAGGACATCCGCCGCCTCGGTGACCGGGTCACCGCTGCGGGGCTCCTCGGCCAGGAACGCGCCGGTACCGCCGACCAGCAGAGCCAGGATCAGCGCCTGCGGCAACGTGCGTGGTGACGCGCCTGAAGAAACGTTCACTCGTGGCCTCCGCCCCGTCGTCGGTCGTCCGTCATCAGCAGCCTGCGGACTGACCAACGAAGACCCTGGGCCGGCGTAACGCCTCCGGAGGAGTGGTGACGAAGAGGCGCCTGCGGTGTCTGCAGCAGTGTCAGTAATCGAACGCGCGCGCGGTGTTGGCGGCGACCGCAGCCGCGAGCTCGTCCTCCTCGATGCCTCTGACCTCGGCCATCGCCCGCAGTGTGATCGGGATCAGGTAGGGCGCGTTCGGGCGGCCCCGGAACGGGGCGGGGGTGAGGAAGGGGGCGTCGGTCTCCACCAGGACCCGGTCCAGCGGGGTGACCGCGAGGGCCGCGCGCAGATGGTGGTTGGCGGGAAAGGTGACCGGTCCGGCGAAGGAGAGGTAGTAGCCCGCCTCGGCGCAGACCTTGGCCATCTCCTCGTCGCCGGAGTAGCAGTGGAAGACGGTGCGTTCCGGTGCGCCCTCCTCGGCGAGGATGCGCAGCACGTCCTCGTGCGCGTCCCGGTCGTGGATCACGAGCGCTTTGCCGTGCTTCTTCGCGAGCGCGATGTGCCGCCGGAAGGACTCCTGCTGCACCTCGACACCCTCGGGCCCAGTGCGGAAGTAGTCCAGACCGGTTTCGCCGACACCGCGTACCTGCGGCAGCGCGGCCAGCGCGTCGATCTCCGCGAGGGCCGCCTCGAGCGCGGCCATCCCGCCGGGAACCCGCTTCTGACCGCTCCAGCCGTCGGGGTCACCGAGGACGATGCGCGGCGCCTCGTTCGGGTGCAACGAGACGGTGGCGTGCACGTTCGCGTGAACCCCGGCGATCTCGGCCGCCCATCGTGAACCCGCGACGTCGCAGCCGACCTGGACAACAGTGTTCACACCGACGGAGGCCGCCTTGGCGAGGATCTCCTCGGGGGTGGCGTCCTGCATGTCCAGATGCGTGTGCGAGTCCGCGACGGCGACGCGGAGCGGCGCGGGGACGGGCGGCGCTGCGGGGTCACTCTTCGATCGGGCCACGGGGAGATCCTTTACTTCACACGGCTCAGTTGCAAACGCTCTGGGGCGCGGGGCTCTGCTTGATCAACTGCGTGCGCGACAAGCGACCGATGCGGTGTGTCCCCGAACGCGCAGGGCCATCCGCACGGGGGCACCTCCCGGCCGAAGGCTGGGGGAGGGTGGTTTCTCGCGCGCGCAGTTAATCAAGCAGAGCCCCGCGCCCCTTTGTTGCAACTGAGCCTCAGTCGTTCTTCTTCTCTTCGAGGCGGGGGAAGAGGATCTCGCCCTTGGTGACCGTCACGCCCGCAGGGAGCGTGCCCCACCGCGCGGCTTCGCCGACGCGCTGCTCGGCCAGCGCGCCCAGCGCCGGCTCCGCGCCGAGGGAATCCCACAGCAGGCCGGAGACGCGCGGCATGACCGGGTTCAGCAGCACTGCGATGCCGCGCAGCGACTCCGCCGCCGCGTAGAGGATCGTCGCCAGGCGGGCCTGGCCCTCGGGGGACTCGTCCTTGGCGACCTTCCACGGCTCCTGCTCCGTGAGGTAGCCGTTGACCTGCTTGACGAATTCGAAGATCGCGGCGATGCCGCCCGCGAAGTCCAGCTTCTCGCCGATCTTGTCGTCGGACTCCGCGACCGCCTTGGCCAGGCCCTCCGCCAGCGCGGTCTCCGCCGGACCGGAGGCCGTGGCCTCCGGCAGCACGCCGCCGAAGTACTTGCCGACCATCGCCGCGACGCGCGAGGCGAGGTTCCCGAAGTCGTTGGCGAGCTCGGAGGTGTAGCGAGCGGAGAAGTCCTCCCAGGAGAAGGACCCGTCCGTGCCGAAGGGGATCGCCCGCAGGAAGTAGTAGCGGTACGCGTCCACGCCGAAGTGCGAAGTCAGGTCCTGCGGCGCGATGCCGGTCAGGTTGGACTTGCTCATCTTCTCGCCGCCGACCATGAGCCAGCCGTTGGCGACCACGCGCTTGGGCAGCGGCAGGCCGTTGGCCATCAGCATCGCGGGCCAGATCACCGCGTGGAAACGGAGGATGTCCTTGCCCACGAGGTGGACGTCGGCCGGGAAGGTCGCCTCGAACTTGGCCTGGTCGGAGCCGTAGCCGACGGCCGTGGCGTAGTTCAGCAGCGCGTCGACCCAGACGTAGATGACGTGCTTCGGGTCCCAGGGGATCTGCACGCCCCAGTCGAAGGTGGAGCGGGAGATGGAGAGGTCCTGGAGACCCTGCTCGACGAAGCGGACGACCTCGTTGCGGGCCGACTCCGGCTGGATGAAGTCGGGGTTGGCGGCGTAGAGCTCCAGCAGCTTGGGGCCGTACTCGGAGAGCTTGAAGAAGTAGTTCTCCTCCTTCAGCATCTCCACGGGCTTCTTGTGGATCGCGCAGATCTTCTGGCCTGCGAACTCACCCTCGCCGTCCAGCAGTTCACCCGGGGCCTTGTACTCCTCGCAGCCCACGCAGTACGGGCCCTCGTAGCCGCCCTGGTAGATCTCGCCCTTGTCGTAGAGGTCCTGGACGAACTCCTGCACCCGGGCCGTGTGGCGGTCCTCCGTGGTGCGGATGAAGTCGTCGTTGGCGATCTCCAAGTGCTTCCAGAGGGGCTTCCATGCCTCCTCGACCAGCTTGTCGCACCACTCCTGCGGTGAGACGCCGTGGGCCTCGGCGGTGCGCATGATCTTCTGACCGTGCTCGTCCGTGCCGGTGAGGTACCACACCTGCTCGCCGCGCTGGCGGTGCCAGCGGGTCAGCACGTCGCCGGCGACGGTGGTGTAGGCGTGGCCCAGGTGGGGGCGGTCGTTGACGTAGTAGATCGGCGTCGAGACGTAGTAGCTCTTACCGGGGTTCTGGACGGCGGTCATGCCGCAATGGTATCGGCCGCGGGAGGTGCGTCCGCCCGAGTGATCAGAGCGTGAGGGGGAAGCCTTCTGTGGGGGCGAGGGGGTGGGCGGATGCAGGCGCTCGAGGACGGCGATCCTGAGCAACTCGGCGGGTACCGACTGCTCGCGCGGCTGGGCGCAGGCGGCATGGGCCGGGTCTATCTGGCCCGCTCACGCGGCGGGCGACGGGTCGCGCTCAAGGTGATCAGGCCGGAGCTGGCCGACGACGCGGATTTCCGCGCCCGGTTCGCCCGGGAGGTCGCGGCGGCACGGGCGGTCGGCGGGGCGTTCACAGTGGCGGTGCTGGACGCCGACACGGAGGCGGCGACTGCGTGGCTGGCCACGGAGTACGTGGCCGCGCCGACGCTCAGCGAGGCGGTCCGCGAGCGCGGACCGCTGCCGGTCGGGTCGGTGGTCGCGCTGGCGGCCGGGCTCGCGGAGGGGCTGGCCGCGATCCACGCTGCGGGCGTCGTGCACCGGGACCTCAAGCCGTCCAATGTGCTGCTGGCACTCGACGGGCCCCGAGTGATCGACTTCGGGATCTCGCGGGCGAGGGAGGCGACGGAGCTGACCCGGACCGGCATGGTCGTCGGCTCGCCGGGCTTCATGTCGCCGGAGCAGATCGAGGGACGGCCGGTCACGCCGGCGACCGATGTCTTTTCGCTCGGAGCGGTGCTCGCGTACGCGGCCACTGCTCTCGGGCCTTTCGGCGAGGGTGCGACGCCTGCTCTCCTCTACCGGGTCGTGCACGCGGAACCGCAGTTGGAGGAGGTTCCAGCCTCCGTTCGCGCGCTGATCGCCTCATGCCTGGACAAGGATCCGGCCGCTCGCCCCACCCCGGACGCCCTGCTGGACCTGCTGGAGGAGGCGGGCCAGGGCGCCGAGCCGACGCAGACCTGGCTACCGGTCGAACTGACCAGCATGATCGAGCGCGTCCAGGCCGAGCTGCCGAGTCGGATCGGCTCATTGGCCGGCTCGACGGAAGCAGCGACCCCTGCCCGGGCGACCCCCATGCCCGCGTCGACGCCCACGCCCACAGCGTCGGAGCGGCCGACCCCGCCGCCGCCCGGCTTCGGACCGGCACCTGCGGTGTTCGGCGCGGCGGCCGCGCCCGACGGCCCGGCGTCGACCAACCGCGTCACGAGGCGCGAGTCGCAGCGGTCCGGTGCCGGTCCCGGCCGGCGGGGACGTCGCGTGGCTCTGCTGATGACGACCGTGCTGCTGCTCGCTCTGCTCGCCACCGGCGTGTGGGCGCTGACCCGCCACTCCTCCGGCGGCAACAGCGCGACCGGTGGCACGACTCTCAGCCCCTCGGGGTCGGCACGCGGCTCTGCGTCGGCAACCACCTCGGCGTCGGCGTCGGGATCGGCGACTGTGAACGCCGCCGTCACGATCACAGTCCCGGGCGTGGTCGGCGAGACGGTGAGTCAGGCGCAGCAGGACCTGGTCGCCGCCGGGTTCGCCCGCGACACCGTCCGGACCACGCTGACCTGCGACGGCAACGCGCGCGGGGCAACCGGCGTGCTGAGCCAGAGTCCGGCCTCCGGCACGATGGTCGCCTCCACTCACACGGTCCGGCTGACAGCGGAAGCAGCCGACTGTAAGGCCTACCCCAGCGAGGTCGGTCGACCCGTGGCGACGGCGGTCACCGATCTCGGCAATCAGGGATTCACGAACGTGAGCAATCTGCCCGGAAACGTCTGCGGCCCGGCGACGGACCCCGTCGGCACCGTGGAGGCCCAGGACCCGCAACCCACCACGGAGGGCGCGCTGCGCGCCGGCACCGCGATCACTCTGTTCACACAGCCGCAGGACTGTGTATCGCCGTCTCCGACCACGCGCCCGGGCGCGTCGACACCGTCCCCCACAACGACCTGAGGCGGGCGCTCAGCGGATGCGGATATGGCGTCTCAGCTGCGACGATGCCAGTGGAACGGCAGGTGGAGCCGCCACCGCCCGGTCGGCTTGGATGCCTCCACGGCGGACGCCTCCGGCTCCGCTTCGGCTGCAGCCTCGGTCTCGGCGGCCGGCTTGTGCGGGTGCCAGCTCTCGGTCACCGTGGCGACCCGCCCGGCCGCCATGATCCGGACATGCTCGCCGCCGCAGCCCGGGCAACCGGGGTGCGTCAGGGGTGAGGCCACGGGCACGCCGTTGGCCCGGTAGCGATAGACCATCCGGCCGTTGTAGTCGACGCTGTGTTCGATCTCGTACGCCTGCTCCCAGACGAAGCCGCAGTTCAGGCAGGCGAAGGAGTACGCCTCGTGGGCCGTCTCCATGGGCTGTCGGCGGGTGGGCACGGAGGTTTCGCTCATGACGTTCTCCCAGAGCCCGGCGGGCGTCCGCCCGACGCGGGACTTTCTCGTCCTCATGTTTTCCCGGTGAATGCGGTAATGAGCCGTCGGCCGGGAATTCTTGGGGGAGAGTTGGTGCATTTTGACGCACTCGCGACCTACCGCGGCGGTTTCGAGGGCGCATCTTTGTCCGCTATTTGCCTATCCCGTCACCGTACGCCCGTTTGGCTCCGGAGGTAAGTCAGGGCAGGCCACCGCGTGCAGCAAGGCGTTACGGTGCGCTTTTCGCGGCCACCACCGCGTCGAAGACCTCGCGCTTCGGCAGGCCGGCCTCGGCGGCGACCGCAGCGATGGCCTCCTTGCGGTGCTCCCCCGCGTCCACCCGGAACGCGACCCGACGGGCCAGCTCCGCCGCGTCCACCTCGACCGGTCCGGTGGCCGGCGCTCCGGCGACCACGACGGTGATCTCGCCGCGCACGCCTGCCGCCGACCACTCGGCGAGCTCGCCGAGCGAGCCGCGCTTGACCTCCTCGTACGTCTTGGTCAGCTCACGGCAGACCGCCGCGTCCCGCCCGTCCCCGAATGCCTCGGCCATGGACTTCAACGAGTCCTCGATCCGGTGCGGCGACTCGAAGAAGACCATCGTCCGCGGCTCCGCGGCCAGCTCCCGCAGACGTGCGCCGCGCTCGCCGCCCTTGCGGGGCAGGAAGCCCTCGAAGCAGAAACGATCCACCGGCAGCCCTGAGAGCGCGAGCGCGGTCAGCACCGCGGACGGACCTGGGACGGCCGTGATCCGGATGCCCGCCTCGACGGCAGCCGCGACCAGCCGGTAACCGGGGTCGGAGACCGACGGCATGCCTGCGTCCGTCACCAGCAGTACCCGCGCGCCGCCGCGCAGCGCCTCGATCAGCTCGGGTGTGCGGCCGACCTCGTTGCCCTCGAAGTAGGAGACGACGCGCCCGGTCGGCGCGACGCCGAGCGCCTGCGCCAGCCTGCGCATCCGCCGCGTGTCCTCGGCGGCGACGACGTCCGCCTCCGCGAGCTCCTTCGCGAGCCGCGGCGGGGCGTCCTCGACGTCACCGATGGGGGTTCCAGCCAGCACGAGTAGACCTGTCACCCGCCCATCGTCCCATCCTGTCCGGCTCCGGCTTTGCCAAACCGGCGGCCTGGCGGCCCGGCCCGACCCCCGGACGACCGCGCCGGCAGGTCGACCTGGCGACGCCGCACCGGCACAGCTGCCGTACGCAGGTGCACTGATTCCAGCTCGGCGAGACTGTGTGGCGGCCAGATCCGACCGGCCGGCCGGCGCCGACGCTTTGTGACGCCCGACCCTGCGGACACCGGGACGACCGCGCCAGCAGGTCCACCAGGCGAGGCCGCACCCTGGCCGCAGAACGTAGGTCGGCGGATTCGAGCTCCAACTCGGCCGGGCCGGCGGCGACGGCCAGGTCCGACCGGCTGGCCAGCACCGGCGCCGACGCCTTGTTACGCCGGTCGGTGCCCGGTCCTGCCGATCACGCGAGACCGCGCGCCGCACCGCCAGGCCGGGAGCAGTCGGTCTCCCCCTCGGCGGCTGCACCGCAGTCCCCCGCGGCCGAACTTGTCGCGAAAATCGCGACAAGTTCGGCTTTCGCCGACCCACCCGCCCCAGCGGGATCACGCGCCACCGCTGGCGCAGACAGGATCCGCCCCTACGATGCTCGCGTGGATGAAGACAGGACGGACACGCTGACCGCTGCCACCCCCGCATCCGGCGAGGGTGACGGCACCACCGGCGCGAGCCCCAGGCGCCACGTGCCGCTGACGGCGTGGCAGCGGCGGCTCGGCCGGTACGGCTACCGCGCCCCCGAGCGGACGTCGCTGCGCGACCGTCTGGTGCCGCCGATGCCGGACGGTCCCGGCGTGGCGACCGGCGCTCCCTCGCCGATGCTGGCGCGGCTGGGACTCCGGATGCCGCCCGGTCTCTGGCTCTTCCTCTGCCGCTGGGCCAGCTGGATCGGTCCGCTCGTGATCACCGGCTTCGCGGGTCTGCTGACCTTCTGGAAGCTGGGCACGCCGAACGCGATCATCTTCGACGAGACGTACTACGCCAAGGACTCCTGGTCCATGTGGCACTACGGCTACGAGCGGAACTGGGCGGACAACGCCAACTCGCTCATCTTGCAGAACCCCCAGCACATCCCCACTCCCACGGGTGCCGAGTTCATCGCACATCCCCCGGCCGGCAAGTGGGTGATCGGCCTGGGCGAGCAGCTCTTCGGCCTGAACCCCTTCGGCTGGCGGTTCATGGTCGCCGTGCTCGGCACGGTCGCCGTGCTGCTGGTCTGTCGTATCGGCCGCCGCCTCTTCCGCTCGACGCTGCTCGGCTGCCTCGCCGGGCTGATGCTGACCGTCGACGGCCTCCACTTCGTGATGAGCCGCACCGGACTGCTCGACCAGATGGTCATGTTCTGGGCGCTGTGTGCCTTCGGCCTGCTGCTCCTCGACCGCGACCGGAGCCGGGCCCGCCTCGCCGACCTCGTCGGTGCGACCGCCGACCAGCCCGGCTCCCCGCCGAACGACGCCGCCGCCTCCGCCGCACGCCTGGGCTGGCGGCCGTACCGGCTGCTGGCCGGTGTCTGCCTGGGCCTGGACTGCGCGACCAAATGGAACGGGCTCTGGTTCGTCGCCTTCTTCGGTGTGATGACCGTGCTCTGGGACGCTGCCGCGCGCAAGACCGCGGGAGCCCGGCGGCCCTACCTGACCGCGGCACTGCACGACGCGCCGTGGGCCTTCGTATCGACGGTCGTGGTCGCGCTGCTCACCTACATCGCGTCCTGGTCCGGCTGGCTGCTGACCAAGGGCGGATACGACCGCACCTGGGCCGACGGCCGCAAGGGGCTCTCCCCCGACGCGTGGGGTCCGCTGCACCACCTGCCGCAGATCGACATGACCTGGGTGCCCGCGCCGCTGCGCAGCCTGTGGCACTACCACTCGGAGATCTGGAACTTCAACACCACCCTGCACACCCCGCACACCTACATGTCCAACCCCTGGAGCTGGCTGGTCAACGCGCGGCCGGTCTCCTTCTACTACGAGTCGCCGACGGCGGGGAAGAGCGGCTGCACGGTCGCTCAGTGCGCGAGCGAGGTGCTCGGCATCGGAACTCCGCTGCTGTGGTGGACTGCGACGTTCGCGCTGGTCTACGCGCTGTACCGGTGGATCTTCCGGCGGGACTGGCGGGCCGGGGCGATTGCCTGCGGAGTCGCGGCCGGATATCTCCCGTGGTTCCAGTGGCAGCAGCGGACGATCTTTCTCTTCTACACGATCGATTTCGAGCCCTATCTGGCACTGGCCGTGGCTTTCATGATCGGCGCGATTCTCGGCTCCGCCCGGGCCCGTGGCGACCGTCGCCTGCTGGGGGGCATCGGGGCCGGGGTGCTGGTATTGGCGATTATGGCCAACTTCCTCTATTTCCTTCCGCTCTACAACGCCGAGGTGATTCCCATCGACGACTGGCGGGCGCGCATGTGGTGGCCGACCTGGATCTGATATCCCGTCCGATCTCGTGCGGGGCGCAAGCGGATAACGGTTTCCCGGTTCACCTTCCTCCCCTGCGGATGCACACGTACGATCCGTTCCGATCGGACACTTGTGTCACCTGCGTGCGGGGGGAACGGCGGAACCATGAACAGAGGGGCGAAGATCGGCGTCGGCGTCGCGGCAGCGGCGCTGCTGACGGTCGGCAGCGTCGGCGCTTACAACCTCGTGCACGGGGTGGTGGGCGGCCCGACTGCGGCGCCGACGTTCGACCCCACCGCACTGGCGACGACACCGCCGAGCGGCGACGCGGCGCAGAAGCTGGCGACGGCCTTCCTCCAGTCCTGGCAGAGCGGCCCCGCGCACTACGCCGGCGCGGCGAGCGACACCGACTCCCCGTCGACCGCGGAGACCGCGCTGCAGGGCTACCACGACCGGCTGGGCCTGACGGGCGTCACCTTCACCAACGTCAAGGCGGCCGGCACGTCGACGCAGAACACTGATGCGACGCTTGTGAACTATGACGTCAGCGCCCAGGTGAAGGGCGGCACCTGGACGTACCAGGGCACGCTCTCCGTCGTGCAGAGCACGAACGGCCAGACGGCGGTGCACTGGGCGTCGTCGGTGCTGTTCCCGAAGCTGAAGGACGGCCAGTCCGTCCAGGCCGGAGCGGTGACAGCGGACGCGAGCTCGGTGAAGGTCACGGACGAGAACGGCGCTCCGCTCACGGCTGCGGCGTACCCGTCGCTGACGGACATCCTGGCCACGATCGCCAAGAACTCCACCGCGAGCGGGGGCGGCGGCGGCACGGGCGTAGAGATCATCGGCAGCGACAGCAGCAAGGTCGCGCCCGCCACGGTGTTCACCAAGCCCAAGGCCGAGACGATCAAGACGACGCTCAACGCGCAGCTCCAGGCGAAGGCCGAGCAGGCCGTCAAACAGAAGGTACTGCAGGGCAAGAGCACCGGCGTGGCCGTGGTCCGCCCCGGCGACGGGCACATCCTTGCCCTGGCCTACTCCGGCAGCAGCGGAAACCTGGCGATCAACGGCACCCAGCCTCCCGGGTCGTCCATGAAGATCCTCACTGCGGCGGCGCTCTTCGACCAGGCGAATCTGACGCCCACCTCGACGCTCAAGTGCGACACCACCCAACTCGCCTCGGGTCAGGTCTTCCACAACGAGAAGGACGTCCCGAAGAACCTCAACGCCAGCATCACCGATGACTTCGCCCGGTCCTGCAACACCGCCTTCGTCTACGGCGGGGGCCACTACCTGCTGCACGACGGTACGCCCGCCGACGCACTTCACAACGAGGCCGCGCAGTACTTCGGGTTCGGCAGCTGGACCATCGGAGGCGGCGTCGCCACCACCGACCCGTCCATTCCGGCCGATGTCTCCGGCGGCGACCGGGCGGCCCAGTTCATGGGCCAGGGCAAGGTGACCTTGACCCCGCTGGCGCTGGCCTCTGTCGCGGCCACGGTGAAGGCAGGAACGTTCCACCAGCCGATCATCCTGCCCGGCCAGACCCAGACGCCGGCTCCCTCCTCCCTGTCACAGAGCACGGACAGCGCCCTGAAAACGCTGATGCGCGCGGTCGTCACCGGTGGCACGGCGACTCCGCGTCTCGGCGATCTCGCGGGCGTAGGCGCCAAGACCGGCACGGCGGAGGTCGGAACGACGACCGATGGCTGGATGACCGCCTACAACGGCCAGATCGCCGTGTCGTCGGTGGTCCTCGGCGGCACTTCCGGGGTCGACTCCGCCGGTTACGTCGTCCGCGAGCTGCTGCAGACGACCGGCTCCTGAGCCGCCGTCACCCGTAGACCGACTGCACGTTGTCCCTGGGCGCCGGGCGGTGGTTCGCCGCCGGGCCCAGGGCGAAGGCGGTGAGCAGGTTCTCCGTCGCCTTGGTGACGAACGCCGCCGTGCGAGCGTCCATGCCGTGGTCGCCACCGTCGTCGTGGCCGCCGGCCATCAGTCCCTCGACCCAGCGCATCGTGCCCGAGGCGAAGACGCCCGCGCCGCTGCGGGCGGTGTAGTACGCGGTGTCCGAGTGGCTGTGGTTGCCGTTGCAGACCAGTGGCGAGTGGGCCAGGATCTCGATCGGCCGGGGCGTCGGCGCGCTCGGGATCACCCTGTCGTACTCGACCCCCACGAGGTGCGCGAAGGAGTCGCCCGCGCGCACGCCCGTGCCCGCGAAGAGCCAGTGGTCGGGGGCGTGCACGACGTACGGCGCATCGGTCGGATAGCCCTCGTAGAGGACGCCGGTCATGGACGACTCCGGGTCGGCGGCCGGACCGGAGCGGAAGTCCGTCGTGGTGAGTGCGCGGTCCTGGAGGTAGGCCGGGTCGTCGCGGTAGTCGGTCTTGTAGCAGACGACGGTACGCCCGGCGTCCTCGACGCGGATCCGCCGGAAACAGGTGTTCGCGCCGAGGAAGGCCACGTTCGTGCCCGCGTCGCGCGCCTTCGTCACGGCCTGGCGCTGCTGCGGGGTCCAGTACTCGTCGTGGCCGAGCGAGAGGACGGCGGTCGCACCCGCGAGGATGGACGGGTCGCTGTGGACGTCGACGCCGGTCGTGTACGCGAGCGGGATGCCGAGCCGCTCGGCGAGGACCACCAGGGCACGCTCGTAGACCAGGAACTTCTCCGCGCCATTGTCGTCGTAGGGCCGGTCGAAGGAGACCTTGAGCGCGCGAGAGCCGTAGCTGCCGTTCTCACCCTGGTAGAGGCTGGTGCCGCCCCAGGTGTTGTAGGCCTGCCACGTGGCGGTCCCGTGCATGATCAGCACCCGCCCGCGCGCGTCGGCGGAGCGGATGATCAGCGGAATCCAGCGCTGGGCGTGGTTCTCTGCGTCGAGGCGGAGGAGGTACGCGCCCTCCGGCCAGCGCGTGGTGTCGAGGGTCAGGCTCGGCGCCCAGCGCGCTTGCACGGTCCGGGTGGCGGGGACGATGACCGGCGCGGCCTGCTTGTGTCCCGCGACTCGGCCGGACTTCCAGACCAGACGGGCCTGCGTGCCGCGGTACCAGCCGACGCGGTAGGCGGAAACGGTGAAGCCGGGCGCGGTGGTCGACACGTGCAGGGCGACGGGCTCGCCCGGACGGACGGACGCGCGGTCGGCGTAGCCCTCGATGTCCTCGGGCGCGCCGAGGCGGGTGACCCGCCAGTCGGCGGCGCCGGGTTTGCCCTGCTCCGCCGCGTCGGATGTGGAGGCCGTGCCCTTGGGCGCGGCGACCTGGGTCGCATGTCCGCCGCTCGCCGTGCCACCCGCTTCGCAGGCCGCCAAGCCCAGCCCCGCGCCGACGGCCGCAGCCGCCCCCAGCACGCTCCTACGCGGCAGACCCCGATCCCCGCTCTCCTCCACCCTGCTGCCTCCTCGGCCGACGGTCACCCCCGAACGACCTTACCCACGCGTCGTGGCGAGCGCGGGCAGTCAGGGATGGGCGGAGCGCGCCGACCGGGTGCTGGATGGTTCGGCGAGCGTGGGGTCGGGGCCAGGCGCCGGGTCGGCTTCGGCGGGTGGGGGCGCTGGGGCTGGGGCGCCGTCCGGGGCCGGGCAGTCGTCGTGCAGCGCCGGGATGAGGGCTCGGCTCGTGCCCAGGGCCAGCCGGGGCCAGAGGGCCAGCAGGACCGGGAGCTGCAGGTAGCCGAAGCGTCCCGCAGGGGCCAGCAGGAACGCTGTCGCCACGCCCAGCGCCAGCCGGTCGCAGGCCGCCTTGGCGTCACGAGGCGGGCGGACCAGCAGCCAGACGCAGATGGCCAGGCCGCCCAGGCCGAACAGGGCCAGCGACGCCGTTCGCCCGGCAGGGCCCAGCTGGGCCAGCAGGTGGCCAGGCAGCGGGCTGCCGGCCGGGGTCTTCACCGTGGAGAGGCCGAGCGGGAAGCGGACGACCTGCTCCAGCATCGCGCCCGGGAAGGCCAGTGCGAACGGCAGCACCAGCGCGCCGCCGACCAGCAGCGTCCAACCGACCCCGCGCAGTGCCGCGCGGCGCCCGCGCACCTGGAGGAGCAGCAGCAGCGCGACCGGCACCGCCGGCCACGCCGTCCACTTCAGCGCGCAGACCAGGCCCAGCACCACGCCCGCCCGCGCGCCGTGGCCGCGTCCGGCCAGCGCCAGCGCCAGGCAGCAGCCTCCGATCATCGGCAGGTCCACGCCGCTCACCGCCGCCGGCAGGGCGACCAGCGGTGAGGCGACGACGGCGGCGAGCGGCACCGCGAGCGGCCCGCCCCGCAACAGCCGCCAGGTGGCGACGAGGCAGGCCAGGAAGGTCACCAGGAACCAGACCCTGGCGTCCCCGAGGACGCTCGGCAGGATCAGGTGCGGGAAGCCGAAGAGCGTCATGCCTGGCAGGTAGGGCGTGTAGCCCGTCCAGTTGGTCGGGTGCAGCAGATAGGGGCTGCCGGTGTGCAGCAGCCGGGTGGCCGACTCCTGCACGACCCAGACCTCGGACTGGGCCTCGCCCCGCGCCAGCAGCAGGCCCAGCGGCACGGCGACCGCACCGGCCAGGGCGATCCCCACGGCCGCCCGCAGGGCGTGCGGGCGCGGCAACAGTGCGGCGCTCAGCGCCGCGAGCAGGTACCCGACGCCTGCGGACCAGCCCCAGGCGCGCTGCGAGGCGAGGGAGGAGATCAGCGGGAACGCGAAGGCCCAGCCGGCGCAGCCCAGGGCTGCGAGCACCCAGGGCAGGCGGCGGAACGCCCCCGTCGAGAAGGGGCCATCGGGTCCGGAGGCATGCTGCTCGGCTCGCTGGCGTGGCAGCCAGAGGCGCGCGGCGGCTCGTCGCGCCTCCCCCGAACGGGCATGAGTCGTCGTCACACTGCCAAGCGTAGGAAGGGACGGGCCGTGCTGTCGTCACACTCCAGGGTTGTTCACCCATCCTCCCCCAGTAGGGGGCCACCTGGAGTCGCCGCCGAGGCCATTTCAGTCACCGCCTGCGCGGCCGGGTCGGTCGCCGATGGGGTCGCGTTCGGGTCACCGTCTCAGTCGCCGCCGGCCAGGCCGTGCTCGTAGGCGAAAACGACTGCCTGGGTGCGGTCGCGCAGCTCCAGTTTGGCCAGGATCCGCCCGACATGGGTCTTGATGGTCTGCTCGGAGAGCACCAACTCGTCGGCGATCTCGGAGTTTGAGAAGCCTCTGGCGACCTGGCGCAACACGTCGAGCTCCCGCGCCGTCAACGCGGAGACGGCCTCGGGCCGCAGGTTTCCGGCCCGGCGGCGGCGAGCGACGTCGGCGATCAGACGACGGGTGACCGAGGGGGCGAGCAGCGCCTGGCCCGCCGCGATCACCCGGACGGCGTTGATCAGGTCGCGCGCCGGGGCGTCCTTGAGCAGAAAGCCGCTGGCTCCACGCGCGAGCGCCTCGTACACATATTCGTCGAGGTCGAAGGTGGTCAGGATGAGGACGCGAGGCCCCTGCTCGCCGCCGTTCTGGATGATCGATCCGGTCGCGGTCAGGCCGTCCATGCCTGGCATCCGGATGTCCATGACCACGACATCGGGCCGCAGTTCGCGTGCCAACTGGATCGCGCGCAGCCCGTCGCCCGCCTCGCCGACGAGCTCGATGTCCGGGGCCGTGGACAGCAGGGCGCCCAGTCCGTCGCGGACCATCTCCTGGTCGTCCACGAGCAGCACCCGGATCGCGTCGGACGCGTCCGCCCCTGCCTCGGCCGCCCCGGTCCCCGCCGTCACTGTCACTGCTCCCCCTGTCTGTCCGGCTGCCTGCCCGGCTGTCCGTCCGGCCCGTTCGTGCCCGATTCTCCACGCCGTGCCGCGATCCGCGACGCCGACCCGTCCAACGGGAGCTCGGCCGTCACCTCGAAGCCGCCGTCCGCGCGCCGTCCGGCCCGCAGCGTGCCACCGAGCAGCGCGGCGCGCTCGCGCATGCCGGTCAGGCCGTGCCCACCGTTGCCGCCCGGCGGCGCGGCCGCAGTCCTGCTGTCCGAACAGCCGTCGTCGGCGACGTGGATCCGCACCCGCTCGGCGGTGCGGAGCACCTCGATGGCGACGTGCGCGCCCGGCGCGTGGCGGCCGGCGTTGCTGAGCGCCTCCTGGACGATGCGGTAGACGGAGACGTCGAGCACTGCCGGCGGCCGCTCCGGTCCGCTGCTGAGCGTCAGATCGACCTGCATGCCCGCCCGGCGGGCGGCGCGGACCATGTCGGGGATGCTGTCGATGCCCGGCTGCGGAGCGCGTTCCGCGCCCTCGTCCTCCTCGCGCAGCAGGCCGATCACCCGCCGCATCTCGGTCAACGCCGTGGTGGACGCCTCGCGGATGGCGGCGAAGGTGCGCCGGGTCTGCTCGGGCAGGCCGGGCTCCTTGTACGGGGCGGCCTCGGCCTGGATGGCGATCATCGACATGTGGTGCGCGACGACGTCGTGCAGTTCACGGGCGATCCGGCTGCGCTCCTCCAGCACGGCCTGCCGGGCCAGTCCGGCCCGGCGCTGCTGTTCGGCCTCCTCGAGGTGGCGCTCGGCCTCCAGCCGGGAGTGGATCGACTCCCCCAGGACCAGCACCAGGGTCACGCCGACGGCGGCGACGGCGAGCACGACGACCGGCAGGTTGACCAGGAGCACGGCCGGCAGCAGGACGGCCGCGGCGGTGAGCAGGTCGACGGCGACGGCGATGTCGCGGCCGTAGCGCTGGGCCGTGACGAAGAGCAGCAGCACGAAGGCGAGGCAGGAGCTGATCGACCAGGGCCAGAACGGCGTCGGCGCGTGACCGACCTCGGCGAAGGTCGCGAGTGTCATGCCGAGCGCGCTGATCCGCCAGGCGGCCAACGGCCGCGAGACGACGAGCAGCAGCGGCAGCACCTGAAGGGCGGCGAGCGCCCACGCGAGATTGCCCGGCACCAGCTCGTTGAGCTGGAAGTTCGCCGTCATCGCCAGCACCACGACGGAGACGATCCCGACTGCGCCCAGGGCGAGGCGCGCGTGTCGGCCCAGTCCGGGCGCGAGCGCGACATGCCGATCCGGCGCGGCCCATGCGGCATCCCGCAGCAGCCGCGCGATGCGGCAGATCCGCCCCCAGACGTGGCCGACGCCGCGTCGCAGTGCGCTTCCCATGACCGGGCCAGCCTAGGGCCTGGACGAAGTCCCGGCTCGCGCGGGACGGGTCTGTTCACAGAGGCCGAGGGCGTGAACCGAGTTGGTCAACCTCCGGCCGAGTGGATCCTGCGCACCCACGTGTGGGCGCGCCCCTGAACACGCCTGTGCACACGCCTGTGAACGCGCCTGGGTGCACACCCGCCAAACCATTGACCCTTCGCCAGATTGGCCTATACCTTCCCTCTCATTGGTCTATGCCAATGCCCAAGCCTCCCTTTCCGCGCAAGCGTTCCGCTCCTGCTTGAGGCACCCCCGTCGAGGAGAGTCCATGCCAGCGATCCGTCGCGCCTCCGTCCGTCGTGCCGCCGTCGCCACCGCGGCCGCGGCCTGCGCCGCCGCACTGCTCGGCAGCGCGCCCGCCCACGCCGCCACCGCCTACGAGAACGCAGGCGACCACGGCCACAACCAGAAGCAGCTCATTGGGTACTTCACCCAATGGGGCATCTACTCAGGCAACTTCGAGAAGAATTTGATCAGCAGCGGTGAGATCAAGCACCTCACCGAGCTCGACTACGCGTTCAGCAACATCTCCGCCGACGGCCTGTGCGCCAGCGGCGACAGCTGGGCCGACTACCAGCGGCCCTTCGCCGCCGGCGAGTCGGTGACCGGGCAGGCCGACGCGGCCGGCCAGGCCCTGCTCGGCAACTTCAACCAGCTGCGCGAGCTCAAGGCGCAGTACCCGAACCTGAAGATCGTGATGTCGATCGGCGGCTGGTCCTGGTCGGGACGCTTCTCGCAGGTCGCGTCCTCCGACGCGGCGCGGCAGAAGTTCGTGGCCTCCTGCGTCGACCAGTACGTCAACGGCAACCTCCCGGGTCTTCCGGTAGGCGCCGCCGCCGGGATCTTCGACGGCTTCGCCATAGACTGGGAGTACCCGGGCGAGCCGGGCAACGGCAACCCCTACGGCCCGCAGGACACGCCGAACTTCACGGCGCTCATGCAGGAGTTCCGCAAGCAGCTGGACGTCGCGGGCGACGCGACCGACACGCGCTACCTGCTCACCGCGAACACCTCGGCGAACCCCGCCGCTGCCGCGAAGCTGGAGCTCAGCAAGATCGCCAAGGTCGTCGACTGGTTCAACGTCATGACCTTCGACTATCACGGGGGCTGGGAGGCCACCGGGCCGACCGCGTTCTCCTCCGCGCTGACCCAGGACCCGCGTGACCCGAACCCGGCGAACAACAGGTTCAGCGTCGACCAGGCCGTCCAGTACTACGAGGCGCAAGGGGTCAAGCCGAGCAAGATCGGCCTCGCGGTGCCCTACTACGCCCACACCTGGACCGGCGTCGCCCCCGGTCCACGCGGCGACGGCCTCTTCCAGCCGGCCACGGCGGGCGGCGGCACCCCGAACTACAACCAGGTGGTCACCGCCCCCGGCCAGACCTTCTGGGACCCGGCGGCGAACGAGCCGTACAAGTACGACGCCGCCTCCGGCACCTTCTACAGCTACGACAACCCGCTCTCCCTCTGGATCAAGGGTCAGTACATCCGCGAGCAGGGCCTGCGAGGCACCTTCGTCTGGTCCATGGACGGTGACACCTCCGACGGCAGCCTGACCGCCGCCCTCGGCGCCGGCCTCAACGGCCGCTAGTCACGTCCGACGCGTCAGGCGCATCAGGCGCGGCGCGGACCGACCTCGGTCGGTCCGCGCCGCGCCTGTCTTCGCTGGCTACGCGCGGTACGGCTAGAACTCCCCCAGCGCCTGCGCGACCTCGTCACGGGTGGGCAGGGACGGCTGGGCGCCCGCCAGGGTCGTGCTGAGCGCGGCGGCGACGTTCGCCCGGCGCACGGCCTCGTGCAAGGACCGGCCCTCGGCCAGGCCGACGGCCAGTGCGCCGCAGAAGGCGTCGCCCGCCGCCGTGGTGTCCAGCGGGGCGACCGGGTGCGGGGGCACAAAGGCCACCGCGCCGTCCTCGCAGAGCAGTGCCCCCTCGGCGCCGAGGGTGACCACCACCGCGGTCGGGCCGCGCAGACAACGGGCGGCGTCCGCCACCGCGTGCAGGTCAGGGAGCGGATGGCCGACCAGCGCGGCCAGTTCCTCCCGGTTGGGGACGAGCAGGTCGACCATGTGCAGCAGGTCGAGGCTGAGCTCCCGGGCCGGCGCCGGGTTGAGCAGCACCGTGCCGCCGGCCAGCCGTGCCGCGGCAGCGACGGTCTCCGGCGGGATCTCGTGCTGCAGCAGGGTGATGTCCGCGTCGCGGAGCAGTGCCCCCTCGGACGCGCAGTGCTCAGGGGCGAGGGCGGTGTTCGCGCCGGGGCTGACGATGATCGAGTTCTCCCCGGTCAGGTCGTCCACCGCGATCAGCGCTCGGCCCGTCGGCACCCCGTCGACCGCCTCGACGCGGCTGACGTCCACGCCCTCACGCTCCAGCGCCCGCCGCAGTCGCGCACCCGCGTCGTCGGCGCCCACCCGGCCCAGCATCGCGACTGCCGCGCCGAGCCGCGCCGCGGCGACCGCCTGGTTCGCGCCCTTCCCGCCCGGATACTCGGCCAGATCCCCGCCGAGCACGGTCTCGCCAGGCCGCGGGTGCCGTGGCACGGGCACGACCAGGTCGAGGTTGATGCTTCCGACGACTGCGATCTTCGGCATGGGGTCACCCTACTTAACGCAGGTGGGGGCGGCTCTCGGAGGGGAGGGACGGAACCGGCTCAGCCGTTGAGGACCGCCTGCATGACGGCCTTGGCGATCGGCGCGGCCAGGCCGCCGCCGCTGATGTCGGCGCGGTTGGCATTGCTGTCCTCGATCACCACCGCCACCGCCACCGGCGAGGCCGACGACGCGTTGGGCTTCGCATAGGAGATGAACCACGCATAGGGCGTGCCGCTGTTGCCGACGCCGTTCTGCGCCGTTCCCGTCTTGCCGCCGACGATCGCACCCGGGATCTGCGCGTTCGCGCCGGTACCGGTGTTGACCACGTTCACCATCGCCTGCTGGATCTGGGTGGCCACACTTTCCGAGACCGGCTGACCGAACTGCTTGTCCCCGAAGCTCTGCACCGTAGACCCGTCGCTCCGAGTGACCTTGTCCAGCAGCCGCGGCTGCATGAGCACTCCGTTGTCGGCGATCGCGGCCGCGACCTCCGCCATCTCCAGCGGGGTCGCGGCCGTGTCGTACTGGCCGATCGAGGAGAGCGCGAGGAACGCCTGGCTGGTCAGGCCGGTGTCGAAGTTGCTCCTCACCACCCCTACCGGCACCGTCTGGCCGGTCTGGTTGAACCCGAATGCCTCCGCCGTCTTGACCATGTTCTTCGCACCCACGTCGACCCCCGCCTTGCCGAAGACGGTGTTGCAGGAGACCTGAAGCGCATAGTCAAGCGTCGCGTTGGTACACGCGTCGCTCGCGGACTCGTTGGTGAGCGCGTGGTTCGTGTCGTTCGGCGTGTACGGATTCGGCGAGTTCGTCGGGACGTCGATCCCGCTGTAGAGCCCGGTCTGCAGCGCCGCCGCCAGGGTGACCACCTTGAACGTCGAGCCCGGCGGGTAGGTCTGACGCAACGCTCGGTTCAGCATCGGCTGTGTGCTGTCCGCGTTCAGCCTCGTCCAGTCGGCCGTGGCGGCCTGGCCGGCTCCGGTGACGCCGTTCGGGTCGTACGAGGGGGTGCTGGCCAGCGCCAGGATCCGACCGGTGGCGGGGTCGATCGCGGCGACCGCGCCGCGCTTCGTGCCGAGCCCCTGGAATGCGGCCTGCTGCGCCTTGGGGTTGATCGTGGTGAAGACATTCCCGCCGGGCACCGACGCCCGGGAGATCTCGTCCCAGAGCGGCTGCGTGGAGAGGCGGCTGTCCTGACCGGTCAGCAGGTCGTTCTCGACGCCCTCGACCAGCGTGTTGCCGTAGGTCTGCGAGGAGAACCCGGTCACCGGGGCGTAGAGCGGGCCGTCGGTGTACGTGCGCTGGTACGCGTAGGTGCTGCCGGTGTTCTTGGAGCCGGTGACGGATTTGCCCGCGACGAAGATGTCACCACGCGGCTGGCTGTAGCGGGCGATGACGCTGCGCTGGTTGGCCGCGTTGTCGTTGAGCGACTTGGCCTGGAAGACCTGCAGTCTGGTGCAGTTGAGGAGCAGCAACACGACCAGGAGGAGGCAGAACAGCCCGGCCCGACGCCCGGTCCTGCTCAACGACAGGCGGACCGCTCCGGCGGGCGTGTTCGGCCGCGCAGCCTTCGGCGGCTTCTTGCTCATACCTGCGGCACCGCCTGTGTCTCCTCGTCGTCCGGTCCGTCAGCATCCCGTCCGTCGTCCGGTCCGTCAGCGTCCGGTCCGGCTTGCGGCCGCCTCGGCCGATCAGGTTGCGGCTCGACCAGCAGCGGAGCGGGCGGCCCCGGGCGGCGGGCCGCATCGCTCAGCTTCACCAGCAGGGCGATCAGGATCCAGTTGGTCACCAGCGAGGAGCCGCCCTGCGCCAGGAACGGCATGGTCATCCCGGTCAGCGGGATCAGGTCGGTGACACCGCCCGCGACCACGAAGATCTGCAGTGCCAGCAGCGTGGCCAGCCCGATGGAGAGCAGCCGTCCGAAGGGGTCCCGCAGCAGTCTGCCGGTGCGGTAGCCACGGATCACCACGATCGCGTAGACGAGCAGGAGTGCGGCCAGACCGACCAGTCCCAGCTCTTCCCCGAAGGTCGCCAGGATCCAGTCCGACTTCATCGCGAAGCCGATCAGGTACGAGTGCCCGAGCCCGAGGCCGGTGCCGAGCAGCCCGCCCGCCGCGAAGGAGAAGAGCGACTGAGCCAGTTGGCTCGGCCCCTTGCCCTCGTTGATGGTCCGCATCGGGTCGAGCCAGTCGGCAAAGCGGACGTGGACGTGTGGCTCCCAGAGTGCGACGGGGACCACGGCGACGCCCACGAGCAGCAGCCCGACGGCGATCCAGCCGATCCGACCGGTGGCGACGTAGAGCATGACCACGAACAGGCCGAAGAACAGCAGCAGCATGCCGAGGTCCTGCTCGAGGAACAGGATCGCGGCGCTGGCCAGCCAGATCATCACGATCGGGCCGAGGTTGCGGCCGCGTGGCAGCTCCAGCTTCCAGACCTTGCGGCCGGTCAGCGCGAGGGCGTCGCGGTGGACGGCCAGATAGGCCGAGAAGAAGATGGCCAGCGTGATCTTGGCGATCTCGCCCGGCTGGAAGGAGAGCGGGCCGAGCTTGATCCAGATCTTGGCGCCGTAGACGGCGGGCAGGAAGATCGGAACGATCATCAGCAGCAGTGTGGCGAAGGCCAGTACATAGGCGTAGCGCTGGAGTACCCGGTAATCGCGGAGCAGCAGCACCACGCCGATGAAGAGCAGCACGCCGATGGTCGACCACATCAGCTGGGACGGCGCGGAGGAGTTCCCCGGGGTGGCCCGGTCCAGACGGTAGATCAGCACCAGGCCCATGCCGTTGAGCAGGACCGCGATCGGCAGCAGCAGCGGGTCCGCGTAGGCGGCCCGGAGCCGGACGCAGAGGTGCGCGATCAGCGCCAGGGCCCCGAGGCTCAGCCCGTACGTGAGCGTGTCGCCGGGCACCTTGCCGTCGAGGTTGTAGCCGACGTCGGCGTACCCGTACGCCGCGATGGCCACCGCCAGGACGACCAGGGCCAGCTCAACCCAGCGCCGGGTGGGGACCTTCGGGACATCGGGGACGGGAGGCGCCTGGGCAGCGGTCGCGGCCATCGGGGTCGTCTCGATCGTCTCGTCTGAGGGTGTGTTCACACGCGCGCAGAACGCGCGTCGGCCTCCCCGAAGGGGATGCCTTTCGCTCCGTCCCTCGCGGTCAGGCGCTGTGGCCAGCAGCAGCCGCGGCGACCGCCTCCTTGAGGTGCTCCTCGTCGGCCGGGCTCAGCGAGGTCTGGATCAGCTGTCCGCCGAAGGGAGCCAGCTCGGGCAGGACCTTCTCCGTCACCGCGTCACTGACCAGCGTGAAGAGGGCGGCCGCGCCGGGCACCAGGTTGGCGCCGACCTCGCGCATGAAGCTGTCGTCCACGCCGTAGTCCTGCGCGGAGCCGACTGCCGCGCCGGTGGCGCCGCCGATGGCCGCACCCAGGAAGGGCATGAAGAAGAGCAGGCCGATGAGGCCGCCCCAGAGCGCACCGCCGGCCGCACCGGCACCCGTGGTGCTGACTGCCTGGTGCAGCTTGACCTTGCCGTCCGACCGGCGCTCGACGACGACGGCGTCCTCGACCTTGATCAGCTTCTGCTTCTGCAGCTCGACCAGCTTGCTGCGGACCTGCTCGGCGGTGGCCACGTCGGGGTAGGCGACAGCGATGAGGTTGCTCACAGAGATTCCCTTCCAGGCGTCGATCTACTGGGAATCTACCTAGCTGCTCCTGATTTGTCCGATTTGTTATCCGCGTGTCGTAGGCGCGGAACCGACGCCACGATCTCGGCGCGCCTCAGCACCGGCGCAGCGCTCGGGACCGCTCCCTCCGGATCGAGCGTGAACCCGATCTCCGCACCGCCACCCGCTCGGTTCTGGGCGAAGACCTCGCCGCCGTGCTCCTCCGCCACCTCGCGGACGATTGACAGACCCAGCCCGGAGCCGGGGAGGCTCCGGGCGGCCGTCGCCCGGTAGAAGCGGTCGAAGATCCGCTCCAGATCCTGCGCGTCGATGCCCGGCCCCCGGTCGAGGACGGTGATCCGGTCCTCGCGGACCTCCACGGTGATCTCAGCCGGACCGGAGGAGAACTTGGCCGCGTTCTCGACCAGATTGGTGAGTGCGCGCTGGAGCGCCTGCGGCCGCACCGAGAGCACCACGGGCTCCGCGTCCACCACGATCTCGCGGCCGGTGCGGCGCCGGGTCAGGTCCGCGACCCGTTCGGCGAGCTCGTCCAGCTCTGTCGCCGCCGGCTGCTCGGTGCTGCGCCGGTCGTTGGCCAGCTCGACCAGCTCGTTCACCAGCACCGTCAGCTCCCGCGTCTCCGTCTCCAGGTCGTCCAGGAGCGCGGCCCGGGAGGCCGGCGAGAGCCGGTCAAGTCGGCGCAGCGCGGCGATGTTGGTGCGCAGCGAGGTCAGCGGAGTCCGCAGTTCGTGGCCGGCATCCTGGACCAGGCGCCGCTGGTCGTCCTGGGACCGCGCGAGCCGGCCCAACATGTCGTCGAAGGCACGGGCCAGCCGACCGATCTCGTCACGGCCGCGCTGCGGCACGTCCAGGGTGAGCTCACCGGTCGCGGCGACCTGCTCGGCGGTGGCGGTCAGCCGGACCAGGCGACGGGTGATCCGCCCGGCCACCCACCAGCCCGCGGCACCCGCCGCGATGATCACCGCACCGGCCGTGAGCGCGATCCGGACCATCAGCGTGTCCAGAAGATCGTCGGTCGCACTGAGCCGCTCGGAGATCATCACCGCACCGCGGCCACCCCCGAGGGAGACTGTGACCACGTGGTAACGGTCACCGCCGGTGAACTCGGTGATGTTGCGCGTCTTGCCGGCCGCATGCATGCGGGCCAGCTGCTTGTCCTGCGCGCCGACCGGGAGCGGGTCCGGCTTGCCCCACTGCATCACCTCACCATCCGGGCCGATGACCTGCACGCCGATGTCGCCGGAGTGGGTCAGTTGGTCGACCAGCTGGTCCTTGCTCTCGGGATTGGCGGCGAAGTCGCGCGCCGAGAGGTTCAGCGTCTCCGCGTCCCCGACCAGGGTGGTCAGCGACTGCTGGAAGTCCTTGGCCCGGTCGCTCCGGATCAAGGTCGCGGCCGCGCTGTAACCGAGCGCGCCGACGAGCACCGCTACCAGCGCCGCGAGCGCGGCGAAGGCGACGGCGAAGCGCACCCGCAGGCCGACATTGGCCCGCAGTCGGCTCACGGCTCGCGCAGGGTGTAGCCGACGCCCCGAACGGTGTGAATCAACGGCGTGCGCTCGGGCGTGTCCAGCTTGCGGCGCAGGTACCCGATGTAGACGGCGAGGTTCTTGGAGCCAGGACCGAAGTCGTAGCCCCAGATCCGGTCGTAGACCGTGCTGTGGTCGAGCACGATCCCGGCGTTGCGGGCGAGCAGCTCCAGCAGGTCGTACTCGGTACGGGAGAGCTGGATCTCCTCGCCGGCCCGCCAGACCCGCCGCGCGGTCGGGTCGATCCGCAGGTCGTCGACCTCGATCAGCTCGTGCCCGACCACGACGGCCTCGGCACCGGTGGCGCCCGTGTCCGTCGCGGCGGCCGGAGCGGCAGCCCGGCGCAGCAGCGCACGCAGGCGGGCCAGCAGTTCCTCGGCCTCGAAGGGCTTGAGCATGTAGTCGTCCGCACCGGCGTCCAGGCCGGCCACCCGGTCGGAGGTGTCCACCCGGGCCGTCAGCATCAGGATCGGCACGTTGTCGCCCTCGGCCCGGAGCACCCGGCAGACGGCCAGGCCGTCGATTCCGGGCATCATGACGTCCAGGACCAGTACGTCCGGGCGTTGCTTGTGCACGGAGGCCAACGCCTCGATGCCATCGGACACCGGAGTCACCTGATAGCCCTCCAGGGTCAGCAGGCGGTCCAGCGAATCACGAATGGCCCTGTCGTCCTCGGCCAGTAGAACAGTCGACGTCACGAGTCCGATTGTCCACGACTGCATGAGGAACTGGTAAGAGTCCTCCTGCCCCTGACGCCACAGGGCCCCCTGTGCCCCCTCAGCCCGAATGGACGGTGAGCACGGCCCCGTCTATCTCGACCCGGCGCGTGCGACTGAGGTCGCCTCGGCGGAGCGCGTCGAGACAGCGTCGGAAGAGCAGCATTTCCGCCGTGTCCAGCACGGCGGCGGCGAGATCCAGCACCCCTTCAAGGGCCTCGTCCGTCAGTTCGGCGGGTAGCTCGCCCGAGAGCAGAACCACCGATTCCCCAGTGCGGCCCCGGACCACTGCGGTGGTGGGGCCTCCTTGCACGACCAGCACGTATCCCCCTGGCCTTCGCGCCATTGAGCCACAGCGGCCACCGGCGGCTCGGAGGTCCCTGTGGCAGACGACGCTAGCCCGGTTCGGCGACGGGGGCCCCTGGCAATCGCCGAATTCGCTCTTTCCGGTCGCACCCGGGCGGGAGTGCAACCTTTTCCGTCGCCTATTCGTCAATACGCGACCAAGCGACCAAGTGAGCCGGCCGCAACCCGCGCAGCGGTGACCACGGCAGCGACGGCGGGGGAACGTCAGTCGGCGGGCCCGGCTTCCGGCTGACGGCCGCGCTCCAGCAGGGACTCGACCAGCGCCGCAACATGGCGACGGTCCTGCACCGAGAGCTGCTGGACACTGGCGATCAGCACGTCCACCTCCGGATCGGGGGCCGCCTGGTACAGGTGGATGCCGCACGCCTCGGCCGCCGCGCGGCGAACCGTGTCCAGCGGCAGTTCCAGCCCTCGGGCCAGGCCCTCCAGGGTGCTCGGCTGCGGCATCCTGACCAGCCGGTCGGACGTGGCCAGGTGATGCACGGTGGAGCGGGGGATCTCGCCGCGACGGGCGACCTCGCCGTACGACCAGCCCTGCCGATCCAGCCGCTCGCGCATCAGCACCTGCAGCGCGTTGGACACCCTGACTCCCTCCCTCGTGCACCTCGTGGCAGCGATCCTGCGGCCTCGATTCTAGGGCGATCACGCCTCTCCGGGCGGGCACATGCGGGCCCACCTGCACATTTCAGTCTGTTACCAGTCCGTTGCAGAGCGTTGCAACAAAAGCCCTTGCGGCCCGTCGGATCTCACGACTACTGTCCAATCTCGTTGGACACGGCGTCCGACATCATTGGACGGACGCCGCCACTGCCACCCCGAGGGGGACTCATGAGCATGGACATGCACGAGCTGGAGGCCGAGTCGGCGGAGCTGCTGCCGGGCCGCGAGGCGCTGGGCCGCCTGAAGTTCAGCTTCACCAAGACGGTCAACGTCACCAAGCACGTGGCGCACGTCAGCGCCCACAACCACTCCAGCGCGCTGAACGTCGACTCGAACTGCGCCACCGCCGCCTCGGACGCGCAGCAGTCGATCGTGATCCACCAGTAAACCTGAAGCTCACCGCAGGGGACCGCACCGGAACCCGAGAAGACCCGAAACCCGAGAAGACAGAGAACAGGGAGAAATCATGAGCATGGAGATGCACGAGCTGGAGTCCGAGTCGGCCGAGCTGCTGCCGGGCCGTGAGGCGCTGGGCCGCCTGAAGTTCAGCTTCACCAAGACGGTCAACGTCACCAAGCACGTGGTGCACGTCAGCGCCCACAACCACTCCTTCGCCGGCAACTTCGGCTCCGACGGCGCGACGGCCCAGTCCGAGGCCGCCCAGTCGATCGTCATCAGCCAGTAGTCCACGCACCAGGCGGGTCCGCGCCGTGGGTCGGCTCAGGGGAGGGGCCGACCCACGCCTACGGGGGAGGACACATCCACATGACAGTCACTGCGGAGACGGGGGCGGCATTCGTCCCCGGGCCAGGTGGCTTCGCGACACCCGTGCAGCCGTCGTGCCCGTTCGGCCCGGAGTTCCCCGTACCCCGGCTCAGCGCGGGGCTGCGGTTGCACGGGGAATACCAGGGCTCCGGCTTCACCGAGCCCAAGTACATCGCCCGCCGGGGGGACGGCCAGGTGGTGCAGCTGTCACGGCTGCTCCACCTGGTCGCCGGGGCCATCGACGGCGTGCGGGACACCGAGGGGATCTCACACCGTGTCAGTGGTCTCTTCGGCAGGGAGGTCAGCGAGGAGAACATCTCCTTCCTGATCGAGAAGAAGCTGATTCCGCTGGGCGTCACTGTTCCCTGGGGGCAGGAACACGACGAGGTCGACGCCCCGCGCTCGGACCTGCTGCTCGCACTCAAGGGACACAAGGTCCTCTTCGGCGAGCGGCGGGTCCACCGCATCGCCCGCTCGCTGGCCTGGCTGCACCGGCCGCCGGTGGTGGCCGCGGTGCTGATCGCCGCCGTCGCCATGGACGTCTGGATGTTCGGCTACTACGGGGCGATCACGCCGGTGCTCCATGTGCTGGACCAGCCGGTGCTGCTGCTCGCCGTCTTCGCGCTCACGGTGGCCTCGCTGGTCTTCCACGAGTTCGGGCACGCCTCGGCCTGCCACTACGGCGGGGCCAGACCCGGCTGCATCGGCTGCGGCCTCTTCCTGATCTGGCCCTCCCTGTACACGGACGTCACCGACGTCTACCGGATCGGCCGCTCCGGCCGGATCCGGACGGACCTTGGCGGGGTCTACTTCAACGTCGTCTTCATGCTCGGCCTGGCCGGCTGCTACCTGTTGACGGGTCAGCCGTTCTTCCTCAGCGCCGTCTACCTCGGCCACTTCGAGGTGCTGGAGCAGTTGATGCCGGCAGTCCGACTGGACGGCTACTACATCCTCGGCGACCTGGCCGGCATCCCTGACCTCTACGGCAAGATCCGCCCGATCCTGCTCAGCATGGTGCCCGGCCGGCGCACTCCCCCCGAGGTCGCCGAGCTCAAGCGCTCGGCCCGGGTGATAGTCACGGTCTGGGTCTGCAGCATGGTCCCGCTACTCCTGGGAGATCTGGGCTACGCACTCTGGAACCTGCCCCGCATCCTGGCTACCGGCGTGCGCTCCCTGACCGGGCAACTCGCCGGCACCGGATCAGCCTTCACCCACGGCCAGCTCGCCGCCGGCGCGGCCGGTCTGGTGGGTTCCCTGATGCTGATCTGCCCACTGGCCGGTATGACCTATCTCTCGGTACGACTGGCCGGACGCCTGCTCCGCGCCGCTCGCCGGGCCACGGCGGGCAAGCCCCGGATACGTGCCGGGCTGTGCGCCCTCGGCCTCGTCGCGGCGGGCGGCCTCTGCTGTGCCTGGGTCGTCGGGTTGACGCCCAAACCGCTGCCGGCCCAGCCGCCGATCGTTCCCGTGCTCCAGCCTGGCGTGCCAACGGTCGTGCCCAGCCCCTCGCCAAGCCGTCCGGCCGAGCCAGGCGGTGCCTCGGCTGTCCCGACCGCCCAGGGACTGGGGGGCTCCGGGCATCCCAGGCACGGTGCCGCGCCGGGCGGGAGCCCGCTTGCGACCAGCGGAAGCTCCGCCTCGGCCGCGCCCTCGGCGACACCTTCCGCCCGCCCCTCGGGCCACCCCTCCCCGCGCCCCTCGGCCTCCGGCTCGGCAGTTGGACCGAGCACCAGCGCGTCGCCCGCGCCGACCGGTACTCCGACGTCCACAAGAACCCCGTCCGCCTCGACGTCTCCCCCGCCCACGCCGGCCGCGTCGGTCAGTCCGCCTCCCAGCCCGGCGCCCCAGCAATCAGCCCACGCAGCCACGTAGCAGAGGAGTCACATCATGGAGCTCAACCACCACAGAAAGGTCCGCCTGCCCGGCGGCGCGGCGCGCCGCGCCCTGCGCTTCGGCCTGCTGGCCACGGCCGGCCTCGGCGTGATCGGCACCACGACGGGCGCCGCGCAGGCGGCCGGCTTCGGCAGCGGCCCGGTCCAGGGCATCGCGGTCGCCGACGACAGCGCGCACACGCTCGCCAACCCCGCCCACGAATCCCGGTTCCAGGATTCGTTCACGGTCCACCAGTACGGCGCGCTCTTCGCGGCCGGGGTGCGCAACCAGGCGACGGCGACGGCCTCCCATTGCAGCGCAGCAGATCCGTGCCGCTCAGTGGCGCTCTCCTTCCAGATCGTCACCATGGCCGGCACGAACATCCACCTCAACGCGGTCAACCTCAGCCGGGCCGCGAACGTCCACTGCCCCGGCTGTGAATCCCTGGCCGGCGCCTACCAGTTCATCGTCTCGACGCCCCGACCGTTCACGCTGGACGCGGCCGCACAACGCCAACTGGCGGTGGTGCACCGCAAACTGGACGCCCTGGGGCGGTCCACGGCCTCCATCGCCGACATCAGGCGCCAGGCGGACGTGCTCGCCGCCCAGGTGGCGGCCATCCTCAAGTCCGCGGCGGCTTCGGCACCCAAGGGGCCCGGGGTGGACGCGCTTGCCCAGCTTGAGCCCCAGGTGACGGTCCACCGGGTCTTCGACCAGAGCTGACCGCCGCCTGCGCCCGGTCCGCGCCGTCGCCCGTCCCGGAGCGGGTCCTCCCCCGCCACGGAGGCCCGCTCCGGGGCGGGTGCGACGGTCTGTCAGTGGCGGCTGCTAGACAGTCCATATGACGGCCACCGAGGAATACGCTCAGCTCATCACGCTCGTCGCCGAGCGCTCCGCCGCCTTCCGAGCGGCGCTCGGCACCGAGGCCGATCTCGGGGCACCGGTCCCCAGCTGCCCCGACTGGTCGTTGCGGGATCTTGTTGCCCATCTCGGCATGGTCCACCGCTTCTGGGCGGCCACGGTCACGGCAGGCCCGGCCGACGGGCCACAGCCCGAGGAGAACTTCGTCTTCGAACTCCCGCAGGAGCGCGAGCAGGTTCTCGCCTGGTCCGCGGAGTCGACGGACTTGCTGCTCTCCGCCCTGCGAGCCACCGACCCCGAGCGCGGCTGCTGGACCTGGTGGGGCCGAGCCGACGCCCCGCAGACGGCAGGCGCCGTCGCGCGCCACCAGGTGCACGAGGCGCTGGTGCACACCTACGACGCGCAACTGAGCATCGGGCGTGTCGAGCCGCTGCCCGGCGTGATCGCGCTGGACACCGTCGACGAGTTCCTGCACGTCGCCTGTGGTGCGTCGGGCGCTTGGCCGCACGAGCCCGTGCTCGTCGCCCTGCACGCGGAGGAGGGGCCCGCTTGGCTGCTCTCCCTTTCCGCCGAGGGCGCGCGCACGCGTCCGCTCGCGCCGGGCTCCGACGAGGCCGCCTCCACCGCGACGGTCAGCGCGCGTGGCACGGCGAGCGACCTCGCCCTGGCCCTCTACGGCCGAGTGCCGCTGGACACCCTGAAGATCGAGGGCGAGCGCAGCGTCCTCGCCCAGCTCCGCGTCTGGCAGCCCTCGGAGTGAGCGCTCAACACATCATCCGCCCCGACGGACTGCCGCCGGTGAACGGATACAGCCACGCCGTCGTCGCCACCGGTCCGCTCGTCGCCGTCTCCGGCCAGGTCCCCGTGGACGCGAACGGCGTGCTCGTCGGCGCCGACGGCGACGCCGAGGCCCAGCTCAGGCAGGTCTTCCGCAACCTCGCGGCCGCGCTCGCCGCGTCGGGCGCGGACTGGGAACACGTCGTCAAACTGACGGTCTTCCTCACCGACCTCGCGGACCTGCCGACGTTCCGTTCGGTGCGCGACGAGTTCGTGGACACGAGCCGCCCGCCCGCCTGCTCGCTGGTCCAGGTCAGCGCGTTGGTGCATCCGGCGTTCCGGGTAGAGGTCGATGCCCTCGCGGTACTGTCCGGACATCCCACGGCCCGGGAGTAGCTCGATCGAGAAAGGCAATGGAAGACGTGAGCGCACTGTCACTGCCAGGTCCCCTGGTCACCGTCGACTGGCTGGCGGAGCGGCTGGACGAGCCGGGGCTGCTCGTTCTCGACGCGAGCGTCGGCAGCCACCGGCGCCCGGTGCCCGCGATACCGGGAGCCCAACTGTTCGACCTCGACGGCTCGCTGTCGGCGCCCGACAGCGCGCTCCCGCACACCATGCCGAGCCCCGAGCAGTTCGAGCGCGAGCTGCGTGAGCTCGGCCTGAACGAGACCGGCACGGTCGTCGTCTACGACAATGCGGGTGTCTACTCCAGCGCACGCGGCTGGTGGATGCTGCGCGCGATGGGCTTCGACGCGGTCGCCGTCCTCGACGGCGGCCTGCCCGCCTGGTCGGCGGCCGGACTTCCGCAGCAGGAAGCGCCGGCGCAGGTCGCTCGGCCGGGCGACTTCACGGCCGGGCCCAGGCCGGAGCTGATCGTCGACAGCGCCGTCGTCCTGGCCGCGCTGAGCGACCCTGGTGCCGCCGTCCTCGACGCCCGCGCCCACGACCGCTTCACCGGCGCGTCCCCGGAACCCCGTCCAGGGCTGCGCGGCGGCCACATGCCCGGCGCGTTCAGCCTCCCCTTCACTGCCCTGCTGGACGACTCCGGCCGCTTCCGGCCGGCGGACGAGCTGCGCGCCCTGTTCGCCGACCGCTTCAGCCCGCAGCCTGAGCGCCTCCTGTTCAGCTGTGGCTCCGGTGTCACGGCCTGCGTACTCGCCCTCGGCGCGACGCTCGCCGGCTACGCCCGGGGCTCTGCGCTCGCGGTATACGACGGCTCGTGGAGCGAATGGGGGCTGCCGTCGGCACTGCCCGTGGTATCCGACGAGTTGTCAGCGGCACCATCTACGTTGTGATCTGTCGGGCCGCCCACCCTCCTCAACAGCCTCCCCGCGGCCCCGACGGAAGGGTGCTGCCATGAGCTACGCGGACGTGAACGGTCTGTCGCTGTACTACGAGGAGCACGGGTCAGGCGCGCCGCTGATCCTGCTCCACGGGGGTCTCGGCTCGGGCGAGATGTTCGCGCCGCTGCTGCCGGAGCTCTCCGCGGGACGCCGTGTGATCGCGGTCGATCTGCAGGGCCACGGCCGGACGGCCGACATCGACCGGCCGCTCCGCCCCGCCCTGCTGGCGGACGACGTCGCCGCCCTGATCGAGCGCCTCGGCCTGGCCGACGCCGACCTGTTGGGCTATTCGCTCGGCGCGGGGGTCGCGCTGCGGACCGCCATCCAGCACCCGACTCTGGTGCGGCGGCTCGTCACGGTCTCCGTTCCGTTCCGGCGCACGGGCTGGCTGCCGGACGTGCTGGCCCAGATGGAGTTGATGAGCGCCGAGACGGCCGAAATGATGAAGCCGTCCCCGATCTACCGGACCTACGCCGCGACGGCGCCGAGGCCCGAGGACTGGCCCGTCCTGGTCGGCAAGACCGCCGAGTTGCTCCGTGAGGACTACGACTGGTCCAAGGAGGTCAGCGACCTGGCCATGCCCACCCTGCTCGTCTTCGCCGACGCCGACTCCTTCAGCCTGGCCCACGTCGCGGAGTTCTACACCCTCTTGGGCGGTGGCCTCCGCGACGCCGGCTGGGACGGCTCCGCCCGCCCGGCCTCCCGCCTCGCCGTCCTGCCCGGCACGACCCACTACGACGTGCTCAACTCCCCACTGCTGCCGGGCGCGGTCCTGCCCTTCCTGAACGCGCCGGCCTGAGGGATGCCGTCCCTGCCCGACCCACGCCGCCGATCCGGCTACTGAAGCCGTCGCAGGCCGTCACGCAGGCGGCGGGCATCACGCAGGCGCTGCTCATAGCGGGCGCCGAGCAGGAGCAGGAGGAGCCCGGCCGCGGCCAGCGGGACCCAGCGCGGGAGCAGTCCGAGGACCTGGAGAACTGTCGGGGCCAGCTCGTGCACGCCGGTGAGGAGGAGCACGGCCCCGCCGATCAGCAGCGGCGCCCGAAGGCGGAACCGAACCCCCAGCACGACGGCGAGCAGCGCGGCGAGGCCGAGCAGGAGCGGACGCAGCCAGTGACCGTCGGTCCAGAGCGTCAGCAGGCTCGGCAGCAGCGCGACGGTCAACCCGGGGCCGTAGGTGGCCGACGACGAGGCCGCCGGGTCGCGCCGGTGACGAAGATGGCCGATCGTCAGCGCGAGGGCGGCGACAGCGATCGTGTACGCCTCCGGCGTGTGCACGTCCCAGAGCGCCAACCGGATCCACGAGGCGCCGATGAACAGGCAGGACGCCGCGATCGTGGCCGCCTTGCGACGGTCGGCGCGCAGGGCCACGCCGAGGGCGGCGACCCCGGTGACGGTCAGGGCGAGGGCAAGGCGGCCCGGGTAGGGAAGAGTGAGCAGCAGCGCGACGGCGGCCAGGCCGTAGCCGGTGCCCTCGACGACGCTGGAGACGTGGGCCAGGTCGACCGCGGTGGTCCGGGCGAGGCGGGCGCTTCGCGCGATGCGGGCGGCTGCCGGCGCCGAGGCGACGGCGACGCCGAGGACCGCCAGCGCCGTGGCCGGGACCGAGAGGCCGGCCGTGGCACCGACGGCCGCGGCCTCCACACCGACCGCGAGCACGGTGCAGGCGGCAGTGAGTGGCGCCGTGGCAGGCGTGCGCCAGGTGAGCCCGGCGCCGAAGACGGCGCAGACGGCCAGTGCGGCGATGCTCGCGGCGCGGTCGGCCGAGGCCCAGAGCAGCGCGAGCCCAGTCGCGACGGCCAGCACCGTCAGCACGGCCGGGCGAGAAGGGCGGGACAGGCGAGCCGGGCTCAGCACGACGGCCGCCGTGGCGAGGGCGGCCATCAGCAGCGCGACCGCGACGGCCAGGCCGTACGGCAGGCCCACGCCGACCGGCAGCAACGCGAGGGCCGGGACGACAGCCGACGCGGCACACGCTTCGAGGACGGCGCGAGGCACCTTGGGCATCCCCAGCACGGCGAAGATCGTGAGAACAGCGGCCAGCAGCCCGAGTCCGGTCAGCGCGGCGGGCGCAATGTGCCAGCTCCAGCCCGGGACGGGAGTGCCGGCCCAAGTGGCCCGGACCCGACCCAGCGGCGCGAGGATCGCGCGGACGAGCTCGGGGACGTCGGCGACCGAGGTGAACACCAACACCAGCCCGGCCGCACAGCCGGCCCCGAGGAGGACGGGGTGTTGCCCGCTCCCGCGACGCAACGCCACGGCGGCGGCCAGGACGAGCGCGGCAGCCGGGGCGCCGTACGCCAGCGGCGTCCAGGCGGGTGCGGCCAGCAGCACCCGGAAGACGCCGGCAGCCGCCAGCAGCAGCGCCGCAGCCGCTCCGCCTGCTGCCACCTGACGACCCGAGTCCGGCAGGCCCGGGTACCGGAGGGACACGGCCAGCGCGAGCACCGCCAGCGTGCCGAGCGGGGCGGCTGCCCAGGCGACGAGGGTGAGATGAGTGGCCGTCATCGATCCGGCACCGGCGACAGAGCCCCCGATCACCGCCCAGATGACGGCGAACGTGGCGGCCACCTGATAGAGCGCCACTCCGCCGAGCCGCTCCCGCGCAGCATCACCTTGAGGCGCCGCGCTGATCCTGTGGACACCCGAAAGCAGCGCGCAGTCGACCACCGTCGCGCTGACGAAGGCGGCCGCGTAGGCCTCGACGCGTCCCGAGCCGCTCGCCGCGACGAGCAGCAGCGCAGGCAGCCGGATCAGGAGGAAGCCCGCCACGAGCGGGGACTTCATCCGCAGCCCCCAGCCGTACACCAGGGCGCCGACGCTGACCAGCGCGGTGGCCACGGCCCAGTAGCCGGAGGGGTTCATCCTGTCGAACCCGCCCAGTCCGGCGGCCCGAGCGCCGTAGCAGTCCAGCAGGACGAGCCCCAACCCGACGGCGGCGGACACCTCGGCGGTGGCCGCCAGCCGCCGACGACGCAACACCACCGGGAGGCTCAGCGCGCAGGCGGTCAGCGCGAGGAGGATGGCGGTGCGCGCAGCGAGACCCAGGGTGCCCCAGCTCACGACGGTGAACACCAATGCGGCGAGGCTGACCAACAAGCCGCCCAGCACCAGCAGCACGGTCTGCGCGGACCGCCCGGACACCTCCCTCACGGCCCCGACCCCGGGCGCGGGCAGTAGGCCGGGCCCGCCGGGCACGGACGTGCCCGGCACGGGCGCTTCCGGCGCGTCGCGTCGGGAACGCAGCTGAGCGAGCAGCCCCTCCCGGTGCGCCACCAGCATCAACCGCTGGTGGTCGATCGCCTGCAGCGCCATCGTCACCTGCCAGAGCGCGGCCGCGTCCGGGCCAACCAACGGCAGCCCGCACTGCGGGCATCGGGCCTGCCAACCCGGACCCAGGGGCGCGCCGCAGTCGGGGCAGATGGGCGAAATGCTGGTCATGCGGCAGAGTGTGACGGCCCCATCGACGCCGTACATGAGTACGGGTACTCAGCTTGTCACCCAAGACGCCTCATGGGCGGAGAGAGCGCGGATCGAACGCGCGCAGGGTTGCCCCTGACTACGGCTCAGCAAGCCGCTGCCTTGCCACTCGGCCATCTCTCCGTAGCGCTGACAGGATTCGAACCTGCACCGTGCGGTCCCTCAGACCGCCGCCTCTACCCATTGGGCCACAGCGCCTCGCGTAGCGTCGGTGCGATTCGAACGCACACTGTTCCGGTCCTGAACCGGATCCCTCTGCCGTTGGGGTACGACGCCGTTGGCCTGGCAGGATTTGAACCCGCCACCTCCCGGTTCGTAGCCGGGTGCTCTGTCCAACTGAGCTACAGGCCATTGAAGCCGCCCGTCGGCGTCCTCGTGGTGACTTCAGCCTACGAATCGAACACGCCATGCGACAAAGGGTTTTCCTTGCTCGCCCCGAGAACGGGCACTGGCGCTGGCACCGACCCTCAGGTTGCCGAGCGCACTCAGCCACTGGCACGGGGCGTCCGGGGATGCCCGGCGCATGGACCTGGACGGCGTCGTTGCGCCGGAGGAGCGGGCGGCGGCTCTTGAGCTGAGAGGTTGATCGTTTCCCGGCCCCGCCTCGTGGTCCACGTCACGTCACTGCTGCGCGGAACGACAGATGCCCTGCCCGGTCTCCCGGGCAGGGCATCTGCGTTGGGTGGAGCTGAGGGGATTCGAACCCCTGACCCCCTCGATGCGAACGAGGTGCGCTACCGGACTGCGCCACAGCCCCAACGAGAAGAAACTCTAGCAGGTCCGGAGGGGTGCTTGCGCACGGGTTACTCGTTGGCGGCGCGGGGGGTGTCCTCGGCGAACTGGTCGAAGAGGGGGGTCGCCGGCTTCGGGGCCGGGCGGCGAGGGGTCGCCGGCTTTGGGGTGGGGCGGCGGGCGGAGGAGTAGGTATTCGGGGAGGAGAGGTCGAGGCCGAGGGTGGCGCGGGGGGCCACCGGGGCGGTGACGTACGTCGGGAGCGGAACCGGGACCGGGCTCCAGGCGTCGTCGGCCGGGGCGGCGTGCGCGGAAGCGGGGGAGGCGTGGTCCGGGCGGTCGTCGTCGGACCACGGCTCCGCCTCGGCAGCGTGCGTCGCGGCCAGGGAGCCGGTGCCCGAGGTCGTCTGCTCGGCCGGAGGCTCGGCGGACGCCGGGGCGGGCGCCGGCGCGCGGCGGGCGGCCGCCTGCTGGCGGACCCGCTGGGCCGCCTCGCTGGCGCGCCTGCTGTCGAGCTTCACCTCGTAGCGGCGACGCTCCTGGCGGCGCATCTGTGCGATGTAGAGGGAGAAGAGGACCGCGGGGACCGCCGGAATCCAGAGCAGCGCGATGCCGCCCACCGCTGCGGCGATCATGCCCACGGTGAACGCGGCGAAGAGGACCACGACCATGCGCCGACGGCGCGCGAGCAGGGCCGCACGCCGGCGCGACTCCGCTGAGGCCGACGCGGGAGGCGAGGAGGGCGAAGAGGCCGGGGCAGGCGGAACGGGCACGGCCGGCACGGGGGTCGGCGGGGCCAGCGGCTGGGTCTCCTCCAACTGGCGGGAGATCTTCCGCTCCATGGCCGCGCGCCCCGACAGCAGCCGGATCGCCGTGCTGAACTTTTCCGTCGGACGCGCCTCGTTCAGCTCGTCCTGACGGCGGAGCCACATGGGGACCAGATACGCGGCCCAGGCCCCAACAATGACCGCGTAAATGAGGCCGCTACTGCTCACGCTTCACACCGTACGGGCGAGAGGGACGGCCCGGCGGCTATTTCGACCGGTGTGTCGCTGAATCATGTTCATATCGACCTATTTGTGATGGCTCTCAATCCCATGCCAACGTGCCAGCAAACCCTCCGGCACCTCGTCGGCCGTCAACGCGAAGACCAGGTGGTCCCGCCAGCCCCCGTCGATGTGCAGGTAGCGGGGGCGCAGCCCCTCCTCGCGGAAGCCCAGCTTCTCCACCACTCGGCGGCTCGGCAGGTTCTCCGGCCGGATGCAGACCTCGATCCGGTGCAGGCCCATGGACTGGAAGCAATGGTCCACGGAAAGCGCGACCACCGTCGGGATGATCCCCCGCCCCGCATATGACTCGTCGATCCAGTACCCGATATTCGCCGAGCACATCGACCCCCACGTGATTCCGCCCACAGTCAGCTGCCCGACCAGCTGCCCCTCATACGTGACGACAAAGGGAAGCATTCGTCCGGCATGTGCCTCGGCGCGCAGAAAGCGCACCATCTGACGGTATGTCGGCCTCGGTCCGGGCGGAAATCCGGGGCGCGGCGGCGGCACGGTGGCCTCCCAGCGCCGCAGCCAGTCGCGGTTGCGGCGGCTGACCTCCTGCCAGGACCGCTGGTCGCGGACCCGGATGGGGCGCAGCGCGATCGGCCCCTCGCTCAGCTCGACCGGCCAGAAGGCGTTCAGTGCGGGCCCCCTCTGCGCTGGTCGCCGCTGGAGGGAGAGTGGCCGCCGGACGGGGCGTGGTCGCCGCCCGCGACCTGGTCGACCGCGTGCGCCAGGATCGGGCCGAGCACGGCCAGGCCGTCCTTGACCCCGCCCGTCGAGCCCGGCAGGTTCACGATCAGGGTCCGACCGGCCAGCCCCGAGAGCCCGCGCGAGAGCGCCGCCGTCGGCACACCGTTCTCGCGCCCATAGGCGCGGATCGCTTCGGCGATGCCCGGCACCGGCCTGGTGATCACCTGGGCGGTCATCTCCGGGGTGAGGTCGAGCGGCGTCAGGCCCGTGCCGCCGGTGGTCACCACCACGTCGTAACCGTCCGCGACAGCCATCCGCAGCGCGGTCAGCACCGGATCCCCGTCCGGCACCACGACCGGGCCGACGACCATGCAGCCGAGCGCCGCCAGGCCGGACGCCACGAGCGGACCGCCGCGGTCCTCGTAGACCCCCGCGTGGGCCCGGTTCGAGACGGTGAGCACGAAGGCGCGCATCAGCGGATCGCCCCCTGCTCGTCCAGGTCCTCGCGGCGCCAGTCCCCGCTCTTGCCGCCTGTCTTCTGCTCGACCTGGACGGCGTCGATCCTGGCGCCCTTGTCGACGGCCTTGACCATGTCGATCACGGTCAGCCCGGCCACGGCGACGGCGGTCAGCGCCTCCATCTCGACGCCGGTCCGGTCCGCCGTGCGGACCGTGGCGCTGATCTCGACGGCGTCGTCCGCGACGACGAGGTCGACCGTCACGCCGGAGACCGCGATCGGGTGGCAGAGCGGGATCAGCTCCGGCGTGCGCTTCGCACCCATGATTCCGGCGATGCGGGCGACGGAGAGCGCGTCGCCCTTCGGCACGCCGTCGCCGCGAAGCAGCTCCACGACCCGTGGCGAGACCAGCACACGACCGGTCGCCCGCGCGGTGCGCGTGGTCGTGGCCTTCTCGGAGACGTCGACCATGCGGGCCGCGCCCGAGGCGTCGACGTGGGTCAAGCCGGACCCGGACGGGTCGGGGCTGGTGCTGTGCACTTGCGCTCCTGCGATCGTGACGGCGGGCTGCGGCGCCAGGGTATCGCTGCCCGGCCGAGACGTCTCTTCGGCCGCCACGACCGCCCGGCGCCGGGCCTTCGGCGCACGGGGCGTGCGGCTGCGGCCGGGACGCGCCGGGCGTGATGCGGCGGTCGGCGGTCAGCTCGTGGGGTCGAGCAGGATCGTGCGGACCTCCGCGCCCTCGGCGACCTCCGTCGCCTCCTCCTCCACCACGATCAGTGCGTTCGCCTGCGCCAACGCGCCCAGCAGGTGCGAGGCCGCGCCGCCGGCCGGCGTCACCGTGCCGGCCTCAGGGTCGTACGCGGCGCGCGCGAACTGGCGGCGGCCGGCCGGAGAGGAGAGGCCCTCGGTCAGTCGGGCCGCCACCACCGGGCGGTGGATGTCGGCGGCGCCCAGCATGGCCCGGATCGCGGGCCGCACGAAGAGCTCGAAGGAGAGGTAGGCGCTCACCGGGTTGCCCGGCAGCGCCAGCAGCGGCACCGGGCCGCTGGACCCGTCCAGCACGCCGAAGCCCTGCGGCTTCCCCGGCTGCATGCGCAGCTTGCGGAAGGAGATCTGCTCGCCCAGCGCCTCCTTGACCACGTCGTAGGCGCCGACGCTCACGCCGCCGCTGGTGACGATGAGGTCCGCGCGGATCAGCTGGTCGTCGATCACCTCGCGCAGCCGCTCGGCATCGTCGGGGACGCCGCCGACGCGGTAGGCGATCGCGCCCGCGTCCCGTGCGGCCGCGGTCAGCGCGAAGCTGTTGGAGTCCGAGATCTGACCGGGACCGACCGGCATGCCCGGCTGGACCAGCTCGCTGCCGGTCGACAGGACGACCACGCGCGGTCGGGGCCGGACCCGAACCATGTCGTGCCCGGTCGCGGCGAGCAGGCCGATCTGGGTCGGACCGAGCCGGGTGCCGGCAGGCAGCAGCGGCTGCCCGACGGAGATGTCGTCCCCCCGCCTCCGGACGAAGGCGCCGGGCTCGACGGGCCGGAAGATCCGCACCTCGCCGGTCCCGACCGGCTGCCCGGCCTGCGGCGACATCGTCGTGGCTGCCTCGCCCGAGCCGGTCCCGGCATCGGTCCACTCGACCGGGACGACGGCCTCCGCGCCGGGCGGCATCGGCGCGCCCGTCATGATCCTCGCGCACTGGCCGGGACCGATCACCGGCAGCGCCGCCGCGCCCGCGGCGACGTCGCCGACGACGGTCAGCACGGAGGGGTACTCGGCGGTCGCCCCGTCGAGATCAGCGACGCGCACGGCGTAGCCGTCCATGGAGCTGTTGTCGAACGGCGGCAGGGCGACCGTGGAGACGATGTCCTCGACGGTCAGGCACCCCTGTGCCTCCAGCAGTTGCAGTTCGAGCGGCGGCAGCGGGGCGACGGCGGCGAGGACGTCGGCGAGGTGCTCGTCGACGGTCCACAGCCGATGCCCACCCGGCTTGGTCACCTCGACCGCGCACGGGTCGTCAGCCGGTCCCGCGCCGTGCCCGTGACCGAGCTTCTGCCCGTGGTCGTGCTGGTGCTGCTGCTGATCGGTCATGGTGCGCTCCCCCATGGTGGTGCGTCGCTGCGCGGTCCCATCGCTGCGCGAGGTCCCGCGTCTGCCTCCTGCGTCGTGGCGTGCCCTGCCGGTCAGCGTCCCGCCGTCCGGTGCCGTGAGGCAACGGCTCAGGGCTGCGTCGCCGCCGGGCCGTCGAGCTCGCCGCTGCCGACGAAGTCCTTGAGCCAGGAGCGGAACTCCGGCCCCAGGTCCTCACGCTCGCAGGCCAGACGCACGATGGCACGCAGGTAGTCGCCCTTGTCGCCCGTGTCGTAGCGACGGCCGCGGAAGATCACGCCGTGCACCGGGCCGCCGCGGCCCGGCGTGCGCTGGGCCAGCACGCGCAGCGCGTCGGTCAGCTGAATCTCGCCGTTCTTGCCGGGGGGCGTCTCGTGCAGCACGTCGAAGATGGTCGGGTCGAGCACGTAGCGGCCGATGACCGCGAAGTTGCTGGGGGCCTCGCCGGGTGCGGGCTTCTCGACGAGGTCGGTGATCCGGACGATGTCCTCGTCGCCACCCAGGGTGCCGTGCCACTCCGCGGGACGGATCGAGGCACAGCCGTAGAGGTGGGCCAGCGCCGGGTCGACCTCGATCAGCGCGACGACGCTGCCGCCCAGCTCGCTCTGGACCTCGATCATCTTCGCCAGCAGCGGGTCACGCGGGTCGATCAGGTCGTCGCCGAGGAGGACGGCGAAGGGCTGGTCGGCGACGTGCGGCTCGGCGCAGAGCACGGCGTGGCCGAGGCCCTTCGGGTCGCCCTGCCGGACGTAGTGCATGGTGGCGAGCTCGCTCGACTCGCGGACCCGGTCCAGCTTGGCCTGGTCGCCCTTGCGGGCGAGCTGCTCCTCGAGCTCGTATGCGCGGTCGAAGTGGTCCTCGAGCGGACGCTTGTTGCGGCCCGTGATCATCAGGACATCGGTCAGACCGGCGGACGCGGCCTCCTCCACGACGTACTGGATCGCCGGCTTGTCGACCACCGGCAACATCTCCTTGGGAGTCGCCTTGGTGGCCGGCAGGAAGCGGGTGCCGAGCCCAGCGGCGGGGATGACCGCCTTGGAGATTTCGCGGATTCGAGCCTTTGTCATACGGACGACTCTAGCTTCCTCAATGTGTCGCCCGCGTGTCTCTCCGCCGTCAAGGACTTGTCAGCCGCGCGCAGCAGGAGGGCCGCGTGCGAACCGTCTGCGGGCAGCCGCCCCATACCGATCCTGGCCGAGAGGCCGTTCCCTGGGAGAGCGCCGCTCTCGTCTGTGAGCACCGGCACTGAGGGCAGCGCGAGCGGATGGCGGCGCACCGTCCACGCCAGTCGGTCGGCGACCGTCCTGGCGCCCGCCTCGTCCGTGTCCGGGAGCAGGACGAGAAATTCCTCGCCGCCGTAGCGGCCGAAGACGTCCTCCTCCCGCACCTCCATCGCCAGCCGCTGGGCCAGATCGCGCAGCACCGCGCCCGAGCGCTGGTAGCCGTGCTCGCGCCGGATCTCGGCGAAGCCGTCGATCTCCACCAGCAGGACGGCGAGCACCCGCTGCCCCGGGCGCCGGTTGCAGCGCGCGATCTCCCGGTCGAGGGCCAGCTGCAGGTAGCGGTAGTTCCAGACGCCGGTCAGCGCGTCCGTGCACGAGGTCCGCTCCAGCTCGGTCCGCCCGGCGCGCAGCTCCTCCAGCTCGGCGGCCTGCGTCCCGAGGACGGCCCGCACCCGCGCCCGGCCGCGCAGCATCGCGCCGACGGCGAGCAGCGCGGGCAGGCAGAGAGCAGCGAGGATGTTCGCGAGGACGGGCGGCATGATCGTCCCTCCGCACAGTGCAGGCCGGTTACGAGACGGAAGGCCGTCCCATCCGATGGTGAACGAGAAGAAGGCGATGAGGTCACGGCTGCTCGCCGCGCGCGCGGCGATGTCACCCGTCGAGCGGGACGCCGCAGCGAACGCGCTGGCCACGGAAGCACTGGCGTTCGTACTCGCCGTCGGCGCCCGGACGGTGGCCTGCTACGTCTCGATGGGCTCCGAACCCGGCACTCGGGCCCTGCTGGACACGCTGCGCGCCCAGGGGATCGAGGTGCTGCTGCCGGTGCTGCTGCCTGACAACGACCTCGACTGGGCCCGGTACGAGGGCGCCGTGCAGCTCACCCCCGCGCGGCTCGGTCTGTTGGAGCCGACGGGACCGCGGCTGGGCGTGGGAGCCGTCTGCGGTGCGGACGTCGTGCTGCTGCCCGGACTGGCCGTCGACCCCGCGAACGGCCTCCGGCTGGGGCGTGGCGGCGGCAGCTACGACCGCGTCCTGGCCCGCCTGGACGCGGCGGCCTCCCCTGCGCGGCTTGCGACGCTGCTCTTCGACGCCGAGCTCGTCCCCGGCCTGCCCACGGAGCAACACGACCGCCCCGTGGACGCGGCCCTGACGCCCACCCGGACGATCACCTTCCCGCGAAACGCGTGACCTGCCGCGCGGGGGCGGCGGCTCAGGGCGTCAGGGCGTCAGGGCGTCAGGGCGTCAGGGCGTCAGGGCGTCAGCGAGAGCTTGTCCTTGGCCGCGGCTTCGACCGTCTTGCGGTCGTACGCCCAGCTGAGCATCTGACCGGAGGCCCACAGCGGGGTCTGGTCGTCGTAATGCGGGCTGAACGCGTGCCCCGAGGCTCCGCCGATGTTGATCCAGCGGGAGCCGTCGAAGTCCGCCAGGTTGACGATCATCCGCATCGACGGTGCCTCGTCGACGGTGAAACCGTTCGCCGAGTCCCAGCTCGCAGCGTCCACCGCGGCGCTGCCGCCGTTGAGCTTGTACGGGCCGCGGTTGAGCAGCCAGTGGACCGCGCTGGAGGCGATGGACGAATCGTCCGTGCCGAGGGTGCGCTCCTTGAGGTCGAGCGTGTGAATCCGGCCCCAGCTCCAACCGCTGATGTCCTTGCCCATCAGCGAGGTCAGCTGCTTGCGGGCGTCGACCATGGCCGCTTTCAGCAGGCTGTCCCGACCCTGGGCCTGCTGCTGGCCGAGGCCGTCGGTCCAGGTCCACCACGGGCTGCTCGGCTGGTCCAGCAGCGAGCCCACGACCGTCGTCCACTGGTCGTTGCCGTCCGGCTGCGCGGTCGCGCCGTCCCGCAGGCCACAGCTGCGGACCCGCTTGGGCTTGCCGTTCACGTCGTCCGCCGGGATGCCGGCCTTGTCGGCCGGGACGACCATGATGCAGTCGGTCGTACTGCGCACCTCAGCGGGGAACTTCGCGTCCAGCGCGAGGTGGAGCAGGTTCGACCAGACGGCGTTGTAGTACGCCGCCGCCGCCGACCCCGCGTCCTGCTGGAAGTTCCAGCCGCGGAGCAGGTCCTGTGCGTCCCTGTAGTAGGGGTCGTTCAGCTGGATCTTGAGCAGGTACGGCACCAGTGTCTGGGCGAAAACGCTGGTGTCGTCCAGCTGGATGGAGGCCATGTCGTCCGGCGAGATCTTGCCGCCGCCGCTGAGCTTGCCCTTGATCAGCGTGGTGATCTGGGCGGCGCGGCTGCCGTAGTCCCAGTCCTTGGTGATCAGGTACGGGTAGACGTTCGGGTCCACCGCGGCCTGGTTCGCCGTCACGATGTAGCCGCTCGCCGGGTCCTCGACCCAGGGCAGCGCCTTGAAGTCGACGAACTTCGACTCCCACTTGTAGCGGGAGTCCCAGCCCGGCTGCGGGTAGGTGCCGTCGCTCGCCGTGCCGCCGACCTTCTGGCGGATCGGGATCTGGCCCGGCATCTGGTAGCCGATGTGGCCGCTGGTGTCCGCGTAGATCAGGTTCTGCGCCGGGACGGCGAAGTGCTCCGCTGCGCCCCGGAACTCGGTGAAGCTTGTCGCCTTGTCGAGCTCGAAGACCGCGTCCATGGTCTTGTTCGGCATCAGCGCGGTCCATTTGAGCGCGATCGCGTAGCCGCCGCCGCGCGGCGGGGCCGTGCCGTCGGCCGGCGCGCTGCGGCCGACGGTCTGCTCCTCCGTGCTGTGGTCCGAGATGATCGGCATGCCGTCCGTGGTGCGCCGCACGGTGATGGTCTGGGCCGCGCCGCCGGCCACCTGGATGATCTCCTGGTGGGAGTCGAACGCCACGGGCTTGCCGTCGTAGAGGTAGGTGCCGTCGCTGTTGACCTGCTCCAGGTAGAGGTCCTGGACGTCGGCGCCGAGATTGGTGAAGCCCCAGGAGATGTTCTGGTTGTGACCGATGATCACGCCGGGCATGCCGGGGAAGGTGAAGCCGGTGACGTCGAACGGGCACTGCGCGCTGACGGTGTTGCAGTGCAGGCCCATCTGGTACCAGATGGACGGGATCCCGGGCGCGAGGTGCGGGTCGTTGGCCAGCAGCGGCTTTCCGGTGGTGGTGTGCTTGCCGTCGACGACCCAGGAGTTGGAGCCGATACCGGCCGCGCCGGGGCGGCCGAGCATGGTCGGCAGCACGGAGAGGTTGGCCGCCAGGGCCTGCGCGGCCTGCTGGGCGCCCTGCGCGGCGGGTCGACCACCGGCCGTCTGGTAGGAGGCGGGGTTCGTCGTGGACCCGGTGCCGGAACCGGCCGCGCCGGACGCACCGGAAGTCCCAGAAGAAGTCCCGGACCCGCCAGGGGTCGCACCGGTCGGGGCCTTCAGGCCGTCGGCCGGCACGTACTTGCCGTCCTTGCCGACAGTGCCGGTCTTCGCCAGGATCGTCCCGTTCTTCGCATACGGGTACTCCGGGTACAGCTGCGCGATCTGGTCGGTGGTGAAGGTCCCGGCGAGCAGCGAGCGGTCGACCTCCTGCTGCATGTTGCCGCTCAGGTCCCAGGCCATCGCCTTGAGCCAGGAGACCGAGTCGACCGGCGTCCACTCGGCGGGCTTGTAGCCGCCGTAGGCCGCGCCGAGCAGCGCGTACTCCAGCGAGGCGCCGGCGCCGCCCGGGTGCTCCTTCAGCCAGGCGTTGACGCCGTCGCTGTAGGCCTGCAGGTACTTCTTCGTCGCGGGCGAGAGCTGGTGGTCCCACTCGTCCTGCGCCACGCCGTGCCAGTTCATGGTGCGGATGAAGGCGTCGGTCTGCACCTGCCCCGAGCCGAACATCGAGGCGAGCGTGCCGGAGGTGATGTGCCGGTCCACGTCCATCTGCCAGAAGCGGTCCTGCGCCTGCACATAGCCCTGGGCCATGAACAGGTCCTCGGCGCTGGCGGCGTAGACCTGCGGGATGCCCTTGTCGTCCCGGATCACGTCGACCGGGCCGGAGAGGCCCTGCAGGTGGATGCTGCCGGTGGTCTGCGGGTAGGAGGCGTGCGCCTGGCGCACGCCGTACCAGCCGCCGAGGGCGACGCCGGCCACCAGCAGCAGCACGACCAGCACCACCAGCAGGCGCAGACGACGGAACTTCTTGGAGCGGGGCATCAGGGTCCTTGTGAGGGGCAGTGACTGTACCGCGACGTACCGCGCTAAGCGGCGGTGCTGACGCTAACACCCGAAGCGGAAGCGGTTGCGCGCGGCCGAGGCGTCGTCGGTGCCCGGCCGATGACCAGGGGTCACCGGTGCAGCGTGCCCAGCCTGTGGACGAACGCGAGTGCGCACCCGCCACAACGGTAAAATCTTGCCCCAGAGAAGTGGAAGCAACGATTCTGCTGTGCGAGGTGCCCCTGCGTGTCCGTCCACCGGCTCGACCTGCTCCTCCTGCTGTTCTCCCTGGTGTTGCTGGTGGCCGTCGCGGCGGTCCGGCTCTCCTCCCGCAGCGGGCTCCCCAGCCTGCTGTTGTACCTGGGCATCGGGGTGCTGCTCGGGCATGACGGCATCGCCGGCATCACCTTCGACAACGCCATGCTCACGCAGGTGCTCGGCTATGCCGCGCTGGTGGTGATCCTCGCGGAGGGCGGTCTCGGCACCCGCTGGCACGACATCAGACCCTCCGTCCCGGCCGCCGCGGTGCTGGCCACCTTCGGCACCGCGATCAGCGTCGGTGTCGTGGCCGTCGGCGCGCACCTGCTGACGGGGGTGAGCTGGCGGATCGCCCTGCTGCTCGGCGCGATCGTCTCGTCCACGGACGCGGCGGCGGTCTTCTCCGTGCTGCGCCGCGTGCCCCTGCCGGCGCGGCTGAGCGGGCTGCTGGAGGCGGAGTCCGGCTTCAACGACGCGCCCGTGGTCATCCTGGTCGTCGCCTTCGCGACCTCGGGGCCGATCAGCTCCTGGTGGGTGCTGGCCGGGACGGTGGTGGTGGAGCTGGCGATCGGGCTCGCGGTGGGTGTGGCCGTCGGCCGGCTCGGCGCGCTGACGCTGCGCCACGTCGCGCTCCCCTCCTCCGGCCTCTACCCGATCGCCGTCGTCGCACTGACGCTGCTCGCCTACGCGGGCGGCGCGCTGCTGCACGGCTCCGGCTTTCTGGCCGTCTACATCTGCGCGCTGGTGCTGGGCAACGCGCGGTTGCCGCACGGCCCGGCGACCCGCGGCTTCGCCGAGGGCCTGGCCTGGATCGCGCAGATCAGCATGTTCGTCATGCTCGGCCTGCTGGTGAACCCGCACACGATGGCGGACTCGGTGGTGCCGGCGCTGGTCGTCGGGCTGGTGCTGGTGCTGGTCGCCCGCCCAGCCTCGGTGCTGCTGACCCTGACGCCGTTCCGGGTGCGCTGGCGCGAGCAGGCGCTGCTGAGCTGGGCCGGCCTGCGCGGCGCCGTGCCGATCGTGCTGGCCACCATCCCGGTGGTGCACGCCGTGCCGGGCGCGGACCAGCTCTTCAACACGGTCTTCCTGCTCGTCGTCGTCTTCACCTTGATCCAGGGCCCGACCCTGCCCTGGGTCGCGAAGCGCCTGCGGATCTCGGACTCCGCGCACGCCGACGACCTGGAGGTCGAGTCCGCTCCGCTGGAGCGGCTGCACGGGCACCTGCTCTCGGTCTCGATCGGCCCGGAGTCACGCCTCGCCGGCGTCGAGGTGAGCGAGCTGCGCCTGCCCAAGGGCGCGGCGGTGACCCTGGTCGTCCGCGAGGGGACGAGCTTCGTGCCGGGCCCGGCAACGGTGCTGCGGCACGCGGACGACCTGCTCGTGGTCACCACCGATGCGGTGCGCGACCGGACCGAACGCCGCTTGCGCGCGGTCGACCGGGGCGGCAAGCTGGCGGGCTGGCTCAGCGGCACCCGCGGCGAGTACTGAGCCGGAACGTGGGGGCGAGCGCTGCCTGGGTACTGAGGCTCACATCACGATCAGTGGACTTATCGACCCGGAATACCGCATCATTGAGGATCGTTAGCACTCATAGCCTTAGAGTGCCAGGAGGAAAACCAGTGCCGACGTACCAGTACCAGTGCACCCAGTGCGGCAGCGGCCTCGAAGCCGTGCAGAAGTTCAGCGACGCCGCGCTGACCGAGTGCCCCGAGTGCGGCGGCAAGCTGCGCAAGATCTTCTCCGCGGTGGGCGTGGTCTTCAAGGGATCCGGCTTCTACCGGACGGACAGCCGCTCGTCGTCCAGCAGCAGCGTCTCGTCCTCGTCGGCGAGCGCTCCGGCCGCGTCGTCCGGCTCCTCTTCGTCGACGTCCTCCTCGACGTCTTCGTCGAGTTCTTCCAGTTCCTCCTCGTCCGGCTCGGCCGGTTCCGCCGCCTGAGCCGACCCGCGCGGCTACGCTGCGGCGCATGACAGACCAGTCAGCTGCAGCGGGCAGGGCCGAGATCGGCATCATCGGCGGCACGGGGCTCTACGCGCTCGTGGACGACCTGGACGAGGTCGTCGTCGACACCCCGTACGGCGCTCCCAGCGACTCGCTCCTCGTGGGCGAGTTCGCGGGGCGCCGCGTGGCGTTTCTGCCGCGGCACGGGAGGGCGCACCGGATCCCCCCGCACGCGATCAACTACCGGGCCAACCTGTGGGCCCTGCGCGCGCTCGGCGTCCGCCAGGTGCTCGGCCCCTGCGCGACGGGCGGGCTGCGCCCCCAGTTCGGCCCCGGCACGCTCCTCGTCCCCGACCAGTTCGTGGACCGCACCTCCGGACGCATCCAGACTTACTACGACGGTCTGACACGTGCCGACGGCCGCGTCCCCGAGGTCGTCCATGTCTCCGCCGCCGACCCCTACTGCCCGCGCGGGCGGTCGGTCGCGGTGAAGGGTGCGCACGAGGCAGGCTGGCCGCCAGTGGACGGCGGCACGCTCGTGGTGATCGAGGGCCCGCGCTTCTCCACCCGCGCCGAGTCGCGCTGGTACAGCTCGCAGGGCTGGTCGGTGGTGGGCATGACGGGCCACCCGGAGGCCGTGCTCGCCCGCGAGCTGGCCCTCTGCTACACCTCGCTGACGCTGGTCACCGACCTGGACGCGGGCGTGGAGACGGGCCAGGGCGTGACCCACGCGGAGGTGCTGGCCGAGTTCGGCCGCAACATCGACCGGCTGCGCGGCGTGCTGGCCCAGACGGTGGCGGCGCTGCCGACCACCGAGGACCGGGACTGCATCTGCGCACACGCGCTGGACGGCCTGGAGACCGGCCTGGAGTCGGAGTAGGAGCCACCCCGGCGCAAGCAGGGGCCTGGGACCTTCTCTCGGTGCGGCCCCTCACCCGATCGGGTGGCGAGGTTTTCCACAGGGCCGGGTTTTCCACAGGTTGTGGGGACGCCGCTGGATCGCGTCGTGACGTGGGAGCAGGGTTGGGCCACGGCGAATCACCGCCGACGCCCCGCCCGCTCCGCCCAGTCCCGTCCCGGCCCGATCCCGTCCTGGAGGTATCCGGTGTCCCTCTCCATCCCGCCCACGTACTGCATCGCCGCCTTCCCTCCCATCCGCGCGGGCGGCGGCCGACATCGGCTACCGACGCCGGTGCGGCGCCGTCCCGGGCCGATCGCGGCCGGATTGATCGTCGCGGCGACGACGCTGGCCGTCGGGTCACTCCGGCAGATCCCCGGTTCGAGTGAAAAGGGAGCGGCTGCGGGCGCACGCCCCCATACCGAAGCGGGGACGTTTGCTCAGGTCGCGCCGGTGCCCCCGGCCACGACACCCCCGCACGGGTGAATTTCCGCGTGCCCCGAGCCCCGGGCTTCTGCCGTAACTTCCGTTGACCATGAAAGGCTTCAAGGCATTCCTGCTCCGCGGCAACGTCGTGGATCTCGCAGTCGCGGTCGTCATCGGCGCCGCGTTCACCAAGGTCATCAACTCGATCGTCGACGGGATCATCAACCCGGTTGTCGGCGCCTTCGGCACCCAGGACCTCAACGCCTACACGTCCTGCCTGAAGGGCACCTGCCAGCTGGACAAGGCCACGGGGAAGGTCGACGGCATCCTGATCCAGTGGGGCACCGTACTCGGCGCGGTCCTCAGCTTCGTCATCACCGCAGCCGTCGTCTACTTCCTGATCGTGCTGCCGGTGAACCACCTCATGAAGCGCTACATGTCCAAGAAGGACGAGGCCGTCGAGGTCATCAAGGAGGCGGAGGTCAACGAGGTGGTCATCCTCAGCGAGATCCGCGATCTGCTCGTCGCCCAGCGCGGCTGAGGCCCGCGCCGGCACTGACCCCCGTTACTTCTCCCCATGGTGCGGTGGGGTCTCGCGCAGGTACCAGTCCTTGTCCCGCGAGCCCTCGCCGCGCCCGGTCCGCTCGTCGCCCCAGCCGGCATCCGTGTCGTCCTGGCTGCGGCCACTCATCGGGTCGTCGAAGACGATCTTCTTCTTCTCGCTACCACTCACCACTCCAGGGTAGGCCAGCCAGCTCAGCTGGGAGCCTCCGCACCGGGGCGGGCGTAGAACCACCAGCACACGCCCAGACAGAGGGCGTAGTACCCGACGAACACCCACAGCGAGGCCGTGACGGCGAAGCTCGCGAACATCGCCGGGATGAAGAAGAACCCGAAGGCCGCAATGGCGGCACTGAAGCCGATCACCGCCCCCGACTCCATCTCGGCCTGGTGCTGCGCCTCCGCCAACGCGGCCTCGCCCCGACCCGCAGCGGCCGCCCGGTGCTGATTGAGGAAGATCACCGGGATCTGCCGGAACGTCGACCCGTTGCCGATGCCCGAGAAGATAAAGGCGCATAGAAACCCGATGTAGAAGGTCCAGAAGTTGCCTTTGTCCCCTCCCGAGGGCACCGCGTTGATCACCACGATCAGCGAAGCGGCCATGCCGATGAACGAGATGATCGTGCAGCGCGCGCCGCCGACCTTGTCGGAGATCCAGCCACCCGCCCAACGGAACATGGCACCGAGGAACGGGCCGACCCAGGCGTAGGTGGTGGCCGAATAGCTGGTGAAGGTGTTGTTGATCAGGTTCGGCAGGGCCGAGGCGAAGCCGATGAACGATCCGAAGGTGCCGACATAGAGCACCGTCATCAGCCAGTTGTGCTTACGCCGGAAGATGATCTTCTGCTGGCTGAAGGGGGCGGCCGCGACCTTGAGGTCGTTCATCAGGAACCAGGCCAACAGCGCCATGATCACCAGGAGTGGGATCCACAGGAAGGCGCTGTTCTGCAGCCACACATCGCCCCCAGCCTTCTTGTGCTGCGGGCCGCCGGCCGGGGCGCCGAGGATGCCCGCGGTGATGACCAGCGGTGCGAGCAGCTGCACGACGCTGACGCCCAGATTGCCGAGGCCGCCGTTGATGCCGTTCGCGTTGCCCTTCATCTGCTTCGGATAGAAGAAGCCGATGTTCGCCATCGAGGACGAGAAGTTGGCGCCGCCGATCCCGCACAGCGCGGCGATCACGGCCATCACCCAGTACGGCGTCGAAGGGTGCTGCACCGCGAAGCCCAGCCAGAGCAGCGGCCCGACCAGGATGATCGTGCTGAACGCGGTCCAGCGGCGCTCCCCCGCGACCGGCCCGATGAAGGTGTAGAAGAGGCGCCCGATCCCGCCGGTCAGCCCGGGGATCGCGGTCAGCCAGAACTTCTGCGACTCGGAGAAGGTGAAACCCACCTTGCTCAGCTGAACCACCGTCACCGACCAGACCTGCCAGACCACGAAGGCCAGCATCAGCGCCGGCACCGAGACCCACAGATTGCGGGCGGCCACCTTCGAACCGGTGGACTGCCAGAACGCCGGGTCCTCCGGATGCCACTCGCCGATGGTCGAGCCAGGGCGGTAGCTGTCCTTCCGGCGAGAAGTGGTCACCGTCATCGCGAATCCCGCTCCCGGTTCAGTGGTCGGTGCTCAGTGGTCGGCGCTCAGTGGTCGGTCGGCCCGAACCGCCAGGCGGCCAGGGCGATCAGGAAGGACAAGACCTCGAATCCGGCGCACCACCAGGCGATCGAGGTGTGGCCCTGCATCCAGGCGTCGACACCGACGCCGAGGGCCCAGAGCTGGCCCACGACGATGCTCAGCACCACGATCAGCCGGCCGCTCAGCATCGCCGAGCGCTCGGGATCGTGGTCGGTCCCCGCCCCCGGGCCGGGACCGCTGTGCCGGATACGGGAGTCCGCGTGGCCGCTGGTCGGCCGGATCTGCGGGTAGCGCTCCGCCACCGGCCGGTTGAGCCGGGGCTGGGCACTGCCCGGGGCGCTCCAGTCCACCGCGCCGGTGGCGAGGGCTTCTTCGGGCTGGGGCTGGTCGGCGGGATGCGGCATTTCGGGTCAGTCCCTCACCGTCTTGGGGCAGGCGACCTGCCCGAGCTTCGCGTCCTTGGCGTTCAGCTGACGGCAGGCCGCATGCACGGGGCTCTCGTCGGAGTAGGCGGTGCCCACGGCCCAGACGGAGCCGTCGACCTGCTCCAGCATCAGCACCTTGGGCAGGCCCCTCGGTGGCGGACCCTGTACCACCGCGCCGTTGCGCGGCTCGAAGGCACCCTCGTGGCAGGGGCAGTACAGCTGCCCCTCGTCTCCCCGCTCCTCCCGCCACAGCACTCCGCAGGCGAGGTGGGTGCAGACGGTGGAGTAGCCCACCAGCGTGCCGTCCTGGAGCCGGATGGCGATGGCCCGGTCGTGCTCGGTCGGGTAGTTGAAGGTCACCGCCCGACCCTTGGGCAGGTCGTCGGCGACCCGGAGCGGGACCACCTCCGCCGCCTTCGCGTCGCCGTGCCGGGGCAGCACCCCGGCGGCGACGGCGACGGAGCCCACGGCCAGGCCTCCGGACACGGTGGCCATGACGCGCAGGTAGTCCCGACGACTGGTCAGCGAGTCGGCGCTGAGCCGGTCCCGGAGCCGGTCCTGCTCCTCGGCCCCCTGCGGGCCCGTCTCTTGAGGGCCCGTCCCTTGCGGACCCGTCCCTTGCCGGTCGGTCACGCCGCACCTCCGCCGGGGAGGCCGCCGCTGGCGGCGCTGCTGCCGCCGACGTCGCGTCCGTTGATCGCCACCAGCGGCAGGCCGCCGGGGACCGGGCGCTCGCCGCGGTCCCAGGGGACGATCATGCCGACGCCGGTGCTGATGCTGGTGTCGCCGAACTCGAACCAGCTGGACACGGAGACGCCGGGCCGCTCGGCCTGGAGCTCCTCCAGGGTTCCGTAGAAGAGCGCGCCCGTCGGACAGACCGTCGCGCACATCGGGGCCAGGCCCAGCTCGGTGCGGTCGTAGCAGAGATTGCACTTGAGCTGGAGCTTCGCCTCCAGGTCGATCTTGGGGACGCCGAAGGGGCAGGCGTTGACGCAGTTCGAGCAGCCGATGCAGCGGGTCGGGTCGGCCTCGTGGACCACCCCGTCCGGGCTGATCAGGATCGCATCCGCCGGGCAGACCTCGGCGCAGGGCGCGACCGGGTCCTCGCAGTGCATGCAGACCGTCGGCAGCGAGGCGACGCTGTGGCCCTCGTCCGGGTAGTCGAGGTGGATCATCGACTTGCCGCGGTGCGAATCGCACTCCCGGCAGCCGGAGACGCAAGCCTGACAGCCGATGCAGCGTCCCGGGTCGATGAAAAGGGTCCGGCCCATCATCGCGGCCTCAGCTCCCTTCGCCGGTGCCGCGCCCCTGCGGGGAGGACGGCGGTCGGGTGGTGGTCCGCGAGGCCTGGGCCTCCGGGTAGGCGGGGCGACCCGGCGGCGTGGGCGGCGCCGGCACCTCGTCCACGTGCTGGGCGCGCTCGATCCTGCAGGCGCAGACCTTGTACTCGGGGATCTTCGAGCGCGGGTCCAGGGCGTCGATGGTGAGTGCGTTGGCGGCGGTCGGCACCGGCCAGTGGTAGGGCACGAAGACGTGGTCCGGCCGGATGGCTTCGGTGACCAGGGCGGGGAAGACCTCGCTGCCGCGCCGGGTGACGACCCGGACCGGGTCACCGGTGCGGAAGCCGTGCGAGGGGTGCACCTCGACCCACGGGCGCGGCGTCTGTTCGACCAGTGCGCCGAGCCGACGCGTCTGGTTGCCCGAGAGGTAGTGCGCCACGGTCCGGCCGGTGGTCAGCCGCATCGGGTAGGCCTCGTCGAAGGCGTCGGCGGGCGGGTGCCACTCGACGACCTGCAGGTGGACCTTGCCATCGGCGTGGTAGGTCTTGCCGCCCTCGAAGAGGCGCGGCGTGCCGGGGTGGTCCAGCTCGGGGCAGGGCCACGCGATGCCGCCGGTCTGATCCAGCCGCTCGTAGGTGATGCCGTAGTAGTCGTTGACGGACCCTCGGGAGGCGGCCCGCAGTTCGTCGAAGACCTCGCGGGCGCCAGGGAAGGCGAACTTGTCCCCCTCCCCCAGCCGCTTCGCCAGCTCGCACATCACCCAGGTGTCGGTGCGCACCCCGGGCGGCGGCTCCTGCGCCTTGTTGTGCTTGACCACGCGGGCCTCGGCGTTGGCCATGACGCCCTCGTCCTCGGCCCAGGTCGTCACCGGGAAGACCACGTGCGCGTTGGCCGCCGTCTCGGAGAGGAAGAAGTCGAACTGGGCATGGAACTGCAGCCGGTCGTAGCCGTCCTTGACCGTGGCGTAGTGGGGCAGCGAGACGAAGGGGTTGTTGCAGACGCCGAGCAGCCCGCGGATCTCCTCGCGCTGCATCTGCCAGACCATCTCCATCATGGAGGTCCCGGCCTGGGGCAGTTCCGACTCCTGGATGCCCCAGAACTCCGAGATGAAGGCACGCGCGGCCGGGTCCGCGATGGAGCGGCCGCCGGGGAGCATGTCCGACTTCTGGCCGTGCTCGCGCCCGCCCTGGCCGTTGCCCTGGCCGGTGATGGTGCCGTAGCCGGCACCCGGTCGGCCGAGCTGGCCGGTCGCCGCGCACAGGTTGATGACGGAGAGGCAGTTCTCGACGCCCTGGGTGTGGTGCTCGATCCCACGGGCGTGCCAGGCCATCGCCTTCTCCGCACCGCCGAACATCCGGGCCACCTGGACGACCTGCTCGGCAGGGATGCCGCAGATCTCTGCGGCGCGCTCGGGCGTGTAGGAGGCGACGGTCGCCTGCACTTCCTCCCAGCCGGTGGTGTGGGCGGCGACGAACTCCTCGTCGACCAGGCCCTCCTTGATCACCATGTGCAGCACCGCGTTGAAGAACGCCGAGTCGGTGCCCGAGCGAAGGGCGACGTGCACGTCCGCGGTTCGCGCGATCGCGGTCTCGCGCGGGTCGACGACGACCAGCGTCGCGCCCCGGTCCCGCGCGCCCCACAGGTACTGGGTCATCACCGGGAAGCACTCGCCGACGTTGGAGCCCGCGATGAGCAGGCAGTCCGTCTGCAGGATGTCGCGGAAGGGGTTGCCGGCGCGGTCGATGCCGAAGGCGAGCTTGTTGGCGCCGGCGGCGCTCACCATGCAGAGGCGGCCGTTGTAGTCGACGTGCCGGGTCTTGAGGGCGACCCGGGCGAACTTGCCGACCAGATAGGTCTTCTCCGAGAAGAGACTGGCCCCGCCGAGCATGCCGAAGGCGTCACGTCCGTACTCCGCCTGGATCCGGCGGATCTCGGCGACGGTGAAGTCCAGCGCCTCCTCCCAGCTCGCCTCACGGAACTCCTCGTCCCGGCTGCGCCGGATCAGCGGAGCGGTGAGCCGGTCCGGGTGGTTGACCTGCTGGTAGGCGTTGAGGCCCTTGGGGCAGAGCCGGCTGCGGTTGATGTCGTGGTTGCGCGGCTCGACACCGAACACCTTGCCGTGCTCGTCGACCCTCAGGTACATCCCGCACTGCACGCCGCAGAAGCAGCAGTGCGTCGGCACCAGCGTCTGCTTCGTCTGGTCGGCCCGCCAGCGATCGGCGGGCAGACCGCCCGCGTCGCGGAAGTTGCGGGTGCCGGGCGGCGCGACGGACGGATCGAGTGGCACGTCCTGTGGCACCGTCCAGTTGAACGCAGCATCCACGCCGGTCACTTGAACCCCCGCTTCACATCGGTCAGGTAGGCGCCGCCGCGCAGGACGCGCTTGCAGCGCGGGCAGTACTCGGCCCACTCGTCGAAGCCGAGTCCCATGTCGCGCATGGTGCCGCGAAGGTTCTCCACGGCCGGGACGGTGTCGATCTCGGTGCCGCAGCGCCGGCAGGTGAACAGCTCCTGGCCGGCGTCGCGTGAGGTGAACTTGAACAGCTGCATGCCGACCGCTGCCGGGCGCTGCACGATGTGGAAGAACTTGCCGAAGGGCAGGTAGACCAGCGTGAAGACGACCGAGACCATGTGCAGCACGGCGAGGAACTCGTAGCCGCCGCCGTGCAGGAAGATCTCGGAGAAGGTCAGCAGCAGGCCGGTCACCGAGACGGTGAGCAGCGCCAGCAGCGGCAGGAAGTCGTAGGCGAAGCGCTGACCCGTGGTCGCCGCGCGGTCGTGGTAGCGCCGCCACAGGAAGTAGCCGACCCCGCCGATCACCAGAACGGCCGCCAGGTCCAGGCCGTGGAACATGGCCCACCCGATCACGCTGCTGGAGGTGAAACCGAGGACCTTGAAGCCCCAGATCCGCATCTCGTATCCGGGCCCGGTGGCGCTGGAGGCGGTGAAGGTGAACCAGCCCCAGGTCAGCGGGAAGGTGATCGCGGCCGCGAGCAGGCAGCCCCAGAACATCAGCTGGTGTGCCGCCCAGCGCGCGTGCGAACGGGCGCCGAGGAACTTCTGGAAGCCGAGGTAGGTCGTCGCCATCCGGGGCAGCGCGGTCGGGGCGCGGCGGAAGTTCTCCATCGAGAACGCGGCGCGCAGCCCCTTGCGGAACATCCGCCAGGCGGCCGGCTCACTGACCCACATCGTGTACCGGTAGGTGACGCCGAAGGCGAGGAAGACGGTGGCGACGGCGTAGGGCAACAGGGCGGAGTCGAAGTCCCGCAGCCCCCGGCTGCCCAGCACAATGGCCACGACCAGCGCGAGCGAGACCAGGGCCGCCACCAGAGCAGCGCGCTGCCGCAGCTTTCTTCTGTCCACCGGTATCCCCTCGTCGCGACCGCTTGCGGCGAGCGTAGACAGACAAAAAGGATCATTGCAGGACAAGCGCTGCCAAAAGAGCCCCCGCAGCACCTGTTCGGTGCAACGGGGGCTCTCTCGGGGTGGCCCAACCTCTGGCGGTAAGCCTTACGCGGCCTCGAAGCCGGCGTGGTCGGCGATCTTCCGAAGCTCGGCCAGCGCGTGCTTCTCGATCTGGCGGATCCGCTCACGGGTCAGCCCGTGCTGCTTGCCGACCTCGGTGAGCGTGCGTTCGCGGCCGTCCTCGATGCCGTAGCGGGAGCGGATGATCGATGCCGTGCGATCGTCCAGCCGGTCGATGAGCTTGTCGAGCTCCTCGCGGCGGAGCATCACCAGCACCGCGTCCTCGGGCGAGGTGGCTCCGGTGTCCTCGACGAGGTCGCCGAACTGGGTCTCGCCGTCGTCGTCGACGGTCATGTTGAGGCTGACCGGGTCTCGGGCCCAGTCGAGGACGTCCTTGATCCGCTCCTCGGTCGTGTCCAGCTCGGCCGCGACCTCGGAGGGCGCGACCTCGCGGCCCAGCTCCTTGGACTTCTCGCGCTGGACGCGCCGGATCCGGCCCAGCTCCTCGACCAGGTGGACGGGCAGCCGGATGGTGCGCGACTGGTCCGCGATGGACCGGGTGATCGCCTGGCGGATCCACCAGGTCGCGTAGGTGGAGAACTTGAAGCCCTTGCCGAAGTCGAACTTCTCGACGGCACGGACCAGACCCGCGTTGCCCTCCTGGATCAGATCCAGCAGCGGCAGGCCGCTGCGAGGGTACCTGCGGGCCACCGCGACCACGAGGCGGAGGTTCGAACGGATGAAGACGTCCTTGGCGCGCCGACCGTCAGCGGCTATCGCGTGGAGCTCCTCCTCGGTCGCCCCGCCGACGGTGCCGCCCTCTTCGAGCAGATGCTCGGCGAAGACGCCCGCCTCGATCCGGGTCGACAGCTCGACCTCCTGCGCCGCGTCGAGCAGCGGGGTTCGCGCGATCTCGTCCAGGTACATACCGACGAGGTCTCGGTCGGCCTCACCAGCGGTCGGACGCGCGGAACGCATCCGATCGGCCTTGTCGCGGACGACGGCACGGGTGGCCATACGTACTCCCTCGGGTTACCTGACGGGCCTGGCTGGCCCGTGTCTGGGAACTGCTTACGTAACGACTCAACGAGGAGTTTCCAGGAATCATTCCCGAAGCGGTGATTTTCTTCGCCCGTAGCAGTATGCTGTCCGGTTTCACCCCGATCGTCGGCGGAGCGTCATCGCTCGGTCACAGTGGGGCGGGCGTCCGGATCTGTCACTCTCTGGGACGATTGTCCGCCTGGCCTTAGTTCCCCGCTCGGCGAACTTGGCACCGGTCGAACGGACAGCGCACTGGTCAAAGGCCTGCGCGCCAGGAGGAGACGTACGTGCGGCTCTGGCGGCTGTGGGCAGGAGCGGCTGTGTCCCTCCTGCTCTTCGGGATCCTCCTCGCGCTCGTCGAGGCGCCCTGGCACGCGCTGCTGCGCTTCGACCTCTCCTTCGACCTGCGCCTGCACGCCACCGCGCTGCGCCACGCCGCCTGGACCGGCTCGATGCGCACGGTCACCTCGGTCCTGTCCCCGCTGGTGCTCCGGGTGGCGCTGGGGGTGGTCGTCGTCTGGCTCTGGTGGCGCGGGGCGCGGATCGCCGCAGTCTGGGCCGCGAGCTGTGGGTTGGTCCAGGGGGCACTGGAGGTCGGGGTGAAGCAGGCGGTCGCCCGGCCCCGACCGGCGCTGCCGCATCCGGTGTCCACAGCGACGGACTGGGCCTTCCCCTCCGGTCACGCGATGACCGCGGCGGTGATCATCCCGCTCCTGGTCGCCGTGGTCTGGCCCCGGCTCCACCGCCGCGCCGCACGGGCACTCGCGGCCGGAACCGCGGCCTTCCTCGTCGTGCTGGTCGGCTGGACCCGGCTCGCCCTCGGCGTGCACTGGCCGAGCGACGTGCTGGCGGGCTGGCTGCTCGCCGGCTTCACACTCTGCGCGGTGACGGCGGCCGTGGACACCTGGCGGCCGGGCATGCGCGACGCGGAGTTGCGCCGCCTCCTCCCACGCGCGGCGCAGCGCGTACAACGGCGGAGCGCGGACTCGATGTAGCTCTGAGCCCGCGCCCCGCCGACCTTCTTCCCGCTCTCGCTATGCCTTGCAGTCGTAGAGAACCTGCGAGGACGAGTCTGTACTGGTCGTCGAGGCCGAGGTGGTGGCGCCGTACTCGGATGCCTTGACCACCGTGCAGGTCGACGTCACGTAGGCGGTCGCCTCACTGTTGGCCTGACCGCCGCCGGGGCCGCCCCCGCCACCGACCAGGACGTAGCGGAGCTGTCCCGAAGCGACGTAGGACTTGATCTTGGCCACGGACATCGCCGGGTCGGAGCCCGTGAACCCGCCCATGCCGATCACGGGCCTGCCGCCGGACTGCAGGATCATCTCCGCCGCCGACTGCGCGCTGGAGACGGCGACCATCCAGGTCGCGTTCCCCTGGTTCTTCTCCAGGTAGGAGAGGAGCGCCGAGCTGACGCTGCCGCCCATCCCACCGCCGAAGCCGCCGGCCCGCCTGGCCCCACCGTCCGCGCTCCCGGCCGCCGCACCACCACCTGCCGCACCGCCCGCAGCCGCACCACCCGCGGCACCGCCCGCAGCCGCACCGCCCGCGCCGCCCGGCGCGGTCCCGCCTGGGAACCCGCCTCCGAAGCCGCCCGCAGGCCGCTCGCCCCGGCCGCCGCCGGGGAAGCCGTCGCGCCCGCCGAAACCGCCCGGCATGCCGCCGCCGAAGCCGCCCCCGGTCGACGGGCCGCCCGTCGGGTTGACGCCCTGGACCGCGCCGGACGTCATCGTGTCCGCCGCGTAGGCGGCCGGTCCGGCGACCAGTGCGAGCGCCGCCGCCACCGCGCCGACGGCGAGCAGCCGTCCGCGCACGGCGGCCAGGGCCGCGCTCGCACCGAAGCGCGCGACCAGCAGGGCCACGACGCCCGCCGCCGCCAGCACGGCGATCGTCGGCCAGAGCCACGGCGCGAACGTCGAGGTCCGCCGCAGCAGCACCACCGCCCACACCGCCGAGACCACCACGCCCACCGGCAGCACGGCGGCCCAGACCGCCCGGCGCGAGCGCGAGCGCAGGGCGCGCAGCAGCATCGTGCCGCCCGCGCCGGTCAGCGCGGCGATGGCCGGCGCGAGCATCGTCGTGTAGTAGGGGTGGAAGGTCCCGGACGCGAAGCTGAAGACGACGTAGTGCGTCAGCAGCCAGCCGCCCCAGAGCAGCAGCGAGGCCCGCTGCATGTCGATCCGGGGCCTACGTCCGCGCAGCACCAGCGCGCCCACGAGCGCGATGAGCGCGAACGGGATCAGCCAGGAGATCTGGCCGCCGAGGATGGAGTTGAAGAGTCGTCCAGCGCCAGAGGTCCCACCGAAGTTGGCACCCGCACCGGCGAACCTTCCGGCGGCCGAGCCGCCCGAGGCCCCGCCCGCGCCGAGCACCCGCTGCAGTCCGTTGTAGCCGATGACCAGGTTCCACACCGTGCCGTCCGTGCTGGACCCGATGAAGGGATGGTTCTTGGTCGAGTCGACGATCAGCATCCACCAGGCGCTGGACACCACCAGCGCCATCGCAGCGACCAGCAGGTTCCGCACCCGTCGCAGCCAACCCCCGCGCGCCGCCCAGACGTAGGCCAGGAAGAGCGCCGGCAGCACCATGTACGCCTGCAGCATCTTGGTGTTGAACGCGAAGCCGACCAGCACCGCGCTGACCACCAGCTGCCAGAGCGTGCCGCGCCGGATCGCCTCCAGGCAGAACCAGGCCGCCGAGACGGTCAGCAGCACCAGGACCGGATCGGGGTTGTTGTCACGGTTGATCGCCACGGTGATCGGCGTGATCGCCATCACCACGGCCGCCACCGTCGCCGCGACCGCGCCGAAGCTGCGCCGCACCGCGCTGTAGAGCACGGCGACGGACGCCACGCCGCAGAGCGCGATCGGCAGCAGCATCTGCCAACTGCCGAACCCGAAGATCCGGGAGGAGATCTCCATCAGCCAGAGTGCGAAGGGCGGCTTGTCGACGGTGATGAAGTTGCCCGCGTCCAACGAGCCGTAGAACATCGCGGACCAGCTCTTGGTCCCGCTCAGGACCGCCGCCGCGTAGTAGGAGTTGGCGTTCCCGTTCTGACCCAGGCCGTAGCAGTAGACCAGGGCCGCGAGCAGCAGACTCCCCCAGTAAGCGGGTCTGACCCAACGCGCTGAGCGGGGGCGTGCGGCCTTGGTGCGGCCGGGCCGGACGGCGGACGTGTCCACCGGGGCTTCGATATGGGCACTCACCGGTGCAACTCCTGGTTCAAGTGGGAAAGTTCGGCCTGCCGCGTGTGCCGGGCCGCACGCTTGGGGTTGAACACCCAGGCCCGCAGCAACACGAAGCGCACGACCGTCGCGAGCGCGTTCGCGCCGACCAGCCAGCCGAGCTCGGCGGCGTGCGAGGCCCCCGGCGCGACCACGCCGGCCACGGCGAGGGCGAGCGTGCTGAGCACCAGCCCGATCAGGAAGGCGATGCCGCCCTCGACCTGGTGCTTGAGCGCGTCGCGCGGGCCGGTGACGCCGAAGGTGAAGCGCCGGTTGGCCGCGGTGTTCGCGATGGCGGTCAGCAACAGCGCGAACGCGTTGGCCAGTTCGGCCGGCACGGTCTGCCGCAGCGCCAGGTAGAGCAGCAGGTAGGCGAGCGTGCTCAGCACTCCGACCACGGCGAAACTGGCCAGCTGCCAGCGCATCCCGTTGGGCAGCTGCGCCTGCCGTACACGCGGCGGGACGGGCAGTCTGGTCGCCCCGAAGACGGCCTTCCGGCCGACCCGCCACATGCCCTTCAGGTCGTCCTTGACCGTCCGGACGATGTCGACACGGCTGTCAGGGTCGTCGGTCCAGTCGACGGGGACCTCGTGGATCCGCAGGCCGCTGCGCTCGGCGAGCAGCAGCAGCTCGGTGTCGAAGAACCAGGTCTCGTCCTCGACCTCGGCGAGCAGCGCCTTGGCCACCTCGGTGCGGGCAGCCTTGAAGCCGCACTGGGCGTCGGAGAACTTGGCGGCGAGGGTCGCCCGGAGCAGGAAGTTGTAGGTGCGGGAGATGATCTCCCGCTTGGGCCCGCGCACGACGGCGGAGCCGCGGTGCAGTCGGCTGCCGATCGCGAGGTCGCTGTGCCCGGACAGCAGCGGCGCGACGAGCGGGAGGAAGGCGTCCAGGTCGGTGGAGAGGTCCACGTCCATGTAGCTCACGACGTCGGCGTCGCTGGCACCCCAGACGTGGCGCAGGGCGCGGCCGCGCCCCTTCTGGTCCAGATGGACGGCGCGGACCTCGGCGAGCTCGGCGGCGAGCTCGCTGGCCACCTGCCAGGTGCCGTCGATGCTGGCGTTGTCGGCGACGGTGATCCGGAAGCGGTAGGGGAAGTTCTCCCGTAGGTACGCGTGCAGGGTGCGGACGCTGTGGGCGAGGACGTGCTCCTCGTTGTAGACGGGGACGACCACCTCGACCAGCTTGGTGCGGGTGCCGGTGCCGTCCCGGCCTGCTGCGGGAGGGGCGGGCTGTGCCGCCAGCGCGGACGAATGGCTCATGCCGAGCACTTTTCGCTGTGGCGCTGTGCCGGGGCTGTGACGTGCTTAGGCGCGGACTAGGGCCCTTCGGACCTCCGGGGGCGCGAGGAACTGCGCGGCAAGCCACCGGCATGCGGATGGTCCTCAACGCGCAGGGCCATCCGCTCGTCGGTGGCTTCTCGCGCAGTTCCTCGCGCCCCCGGAGGTACAACTCCCTCGACTGCAGAGACTTCACGCCCTACCGGCTCCTGAGTTCGGCCTTCAGGACCTTGCCGAGGGCGTTCCTCGGCAGGTCCGGCACGAACACCACCTCGCGCGGCACCTTGTAGTTCGCCATCTCCCTGCGGCACCAGGCGATCAGCTCCTCCGCCGCGTCGTCCGCCGGTGTCGCCCGGGGGACGACGAAGGCGCGGCCGACCTCGCCGAGGCGGGGGTCGGGGACGCCGATCACCGCGGAGTCCGCGACCAGCGGGTGGCGGGCCAGGACGCGTTCGATCTCCGCCGGGTAGGCGTTGAAGCCGCCCACGGTGTACATGTCCTTGAGCCGGTCGGTGATCCGCAGGTTGCCGTCCGCGTCCAGGACGCCCACGTCGCCCGTGCGGAGCCAGCCGTCGTCCGTGAAGGTGTCCGTTGTCGCCGCCGGGTCCTCGAAGTACTCGCGCATCACCGTGTAGCCGCGGACCTGGACCTCGCCCGGCATGCCCGGGGGCTGGTCCTTGCCGTCCGCGTCGCGCACCCGTACCTCGACCCCGGGGATGGCCCGGCCCGACGTCGCCGCCACCGTGTCGGGCTCGTCGCCCCGGCGGCACATGGTGACCATGCCGCAGGACTCCGTCAGGCCGTAGGCCGTCAGGACCGTGGCGAAGCCCAGCTCGTCGCGGACGCGGTGGACCAGTTCCAGCGGGACCACCGCCGCGCCGGTGACGGCCAGCCGCAGTGAGGAGAGGTCGTGCTGGTCCCGGGACGGGTGGTCCAGCAGTGATTGGTAGACCGTCGGGGCGCCGGGCAGCACGGTGACGCGTTCCGTGGAGATCTTGGCCAGCACCGCCTCGGGGTCGAAGACCGGCTGCGGCAGGATCGTCGCGCCGCGCATCAGCGCGGCGAGGATGCCCGCCTTCCAGCCGAAGGTGTGGGTGAAGGGGTTGATCACCAGGTAGCGGTCCCCCTCCGCGAGGCCCGCCAGGTCGGCCCAGGTGCCGAAGGCGCGCAGGGTCTGTGCGTGCGTGGTGACCGCGCCCTTCGGCAGGCCGGTCGTGCCGGAGGTGAACATGATGTCCGCCGGGTCCTCCGGCCGCACGGCCGCGATCCGGTCCAGCACCGCGCGCTCCGGCACGTCCGCGCCCGCCGCGAGGAAGCCGCGCCAGGACAGCAGCCCCTCCGCCACCGCCTCGGTCTCGCCCAGCACTACCGTCGCCCGCAGCTCCGGCAGCGGGCCGGCGGCCTTGAGGGCGGAGATGTAGCTGACGCCGAGGAAGTTCGCCGTGACGAAGAGCAGTGAAGCCCGGGTCCTGCGCAGCAGCTCCGCCGCCTCGCCGCCCTTGAGCCGGGTGTTCAGCGGTACCAGCACCGCACCCGCGCTCACCGCGCCGAGCGCGGCCACCACGTAGTCCGGCGCGTTCGGCGCCCAGATCCCGACGCGGTCGCCGGGCCGGACGCCCGCCGCCATCACGCCCGCCGCGGCGCGCCGCACCCGCTGCGCGAGCTGCTCGTAGCTGATCCGGGTGCGCGGGCCGACCACCGCCTCGCGGTCCGCGAAGCGTGCGCCCGCCTCTTGGACCAGCTTGGCGATCGTGCCCCACTCCAGGTCTGCCCGCATCTCCCCGACCCTTCCGACGGCCCGACCTCGCATATGACTGAGTGTCAGATTAGGCTGGCCCCAGCCTTCCCGGAAGGGCCCGTGGCGCATATTCTGACGGCACGTCAGATAATCTTGGCCGCCTGCTCGCACGCCCCGGCCTCGGATGGGGAGACGCCATGCTCAAGGACCGCACGGCCATCGTCGGCATCGGCCAGACCCGCTTCGCCAAGCACCTGGAGGAATCGGAGAAGGCCCTCGCCTGCCGCGCCGTCCTGGCCGCCCTCGACGACGCCGGTATCGAGCCGCGCGAGGTCGACGCCCTCGCCTCCTTCACCATGGAGGAGACCGACGAGGTGGAGCTGGCCAAGGCGATCGGCGCGGGCGACATCACCTTCTTCTCCCGGACCGGCTTCGGCGGCGGCGGCTCCTGCGCGACGGTGGCGCATCTGGCGATGGCTGTGGCGAGCGGGCAGGCGAGCGTCGGCGTCGCCTGGCGCAGCCGCAAGCGCGGGAGCGGCAAGCGGCCGTGGACCAACACCGCGCAGCAGCTGCCGACCCCGGCCCAGTGGACCCGCCCGTTCGGCCTGCTGCGCCCGGCGGACGAGATCGGCATGCTGGCCCGCCGCTACATGCACGAGCACGGCGCCACCCGCGACCACCTCTTCAACGTCGCCCTCGCCTGCCGCAACCGGGCCAACCAGAACCCGGACGCGATCATGTACGACCGGCCGCTGACCCGCGAGATGTACATGGACGCGCGCTGGATCAGCGAGCCGCTCTGCCTCTACGACAACTGTCTGGAGACGGACGGCGCGCTCGCCTGCGTCGTGGTCAGCGCCGAGCGCGCCCGCGACTGCCGCCGCAAACCCGTCTACCTCCATTCCGTCGCCCAGGGTCTGCCGTCCCAGCACCACGGGATGGTCAACTACTGGAACGACGACCCGCTGACCGGCCCCTCCTGGGCCGCCGCGCGCCAGCTGTGGAAGACCGCGGACTTCGGACCGGAGGACGTGGACGTCGCGCAGATCTACGACGCCTTCACCCCGCTGATCCCGCTCTCGCTGGAGGGCTACGGCTTCTGCGGGCGCGGCGAGGGCGCGGCCTTCACCGAGGGCGGCGCGCTGGAGCTGGGCGGCCGCCTGCCCGTCAACACCGGCGGCGGCGGGCTCTCCGAGGGCTACGTACACGGCTTCAACCTGATCAACGAGGGCGTCAAGCAGCTGCGCGGCGCCTCCACCGCGCAGGTGCCGGACGCCGCGACCTGCCTGGTCACCGCAGGCGAGGGCGTACCCACCTCGGCCCTGCTGCTGCGCGCCTGACCCCGGCACCCGAAGCCCGGCACCCGAAGCCCGAGGAGGCAATGCCGATGGACACCATGACCGCGGACGGACTGCTGCTGCCGTGGCCCGACGACGACGGCGAACCCTTCTGGGAGTACACCCGCCGCGGCGAACTGCGCGTCCAGGCCTGCGCGGACTGCGGCCGGCTGCGCTTCCCGCCCCGCCCCTGCTGCCCGCACTGCGGCAGCTTCGCCGACGAGTGGCGGCAGATGTCTGGACGCGGGCGGCTCTGGTCCTTCGTGGTGGCCCACCCGCCGCTGCTGCCCGCGTACGCGGAGCGCGCGCCCTATCCGGTCGCCGTGGTGGAACTGGACGAGGACCCGAAGATCCGCCTGGTCGGCACGCTGACGGCCTCCCCCCGGCGGCCGAACGCGCCGTGGAACGCGGTGCCGCCGCAGCGGCTGCGGATCGGGGCGCCGGTCCAGGCGGTCTTCCAGGCACTGACCCCGGACGTCACCGTCGTCCGCTGGGCTCTGTGCAGTGGCTGACTGCGGCACTGGCTGACCGAGTCGGTGGCTGACCGAGCCGGTGACTGGCCGGCGCAGACCGGAACAGGTCAACCGGGGGCCACGGGAACCCTCGTCCATCCGGGTGAAGCCACTGCGGTGCATTCTGGGCGAGAACAGTGCGTTTCCTCGTGGTGAACTTGGCTCCCCGCGGCCCACCTGTCTGCTTCCATCGAATAAAGTGCAACGTCGTCCGTGCCCTTGTCCCCCGCGCGGTCGAACCGGCCGGATTCAGGACCAGCAGGAGCCACAGTGACCAAGCCCGCCACTCTGCCCGAGGACTGGGCGCAGACCCCGGTCACCGTCGTCATGCCGACGTACAACGAGATCGGCAGTCTCGAAGCGACGGTCGACCAGGTGATGGCCCTGGATCTGCCCGGTCTTCACCTCAAGATCGTCGACGACAGCAGCCCCGACGGCACCGGCGAACTCGCCGAGAAGCTGGCGCTGGCCCACCTGCTCGACGGTAAGCCGCGGATCAGCGTGCTGCACCGCAAGGGCAAGGAAGGCCTGGGCAAGGCCTACGCCGCCGGCATGTCGCTGGCCGTGGAGGAGGGCGCCCGCTACGTCATCCAGATGGACGCCGACGGCAGCCACCCGGCCGGGGCGATCCCGCAGATGCTGGGCACCGCGCTGGCGACCGGCGCCGGCCTCGTCGTCGGCAGCCGCTACGTCCCCGGCGGCGAGCTGGCGGAGGAGTGGGGCTGGCACCGCCGCCTCCTCTCCCGCTGGGCCAACGCCTACGCGGGCATGATCCTCTCGACGCGGGTGCGCGACATCACCGCGGGCTTCAACCTGTGGAGCGCGGAGACGCTGCGCGCGGTCAACCTCGACTCCCTCGAGAGCGCCGGCTACAGCTTCCAGGTCGAGCTCAAGTTCCGGGCCGTGCACGCCGGGTTCAGCGCGATGGAGGTCCCGATCCGCTTCGAGGAGCGGCGCGCGGGCGAGTCCAAGATGAGCTTCGCGGTCCAGCTGGAGTCGGCGGTCGTGCCGTGGCGACTGCGGCTGCGGGCGCGCTCACGCCAGGGGTGACCCTGCACAGCGCGCCCTGAGGCGCGCGTCGGGCTCGCTAGAGTGGCTGCATGACCTGGCTTGTCACCGGTGGTGCCGGCTACATCGGAGCTCACGTCGTCCGCGCGATGGTGGCGTCCGGCCACGACGTGGTCGTTCTCGACGACCTCAGTACGGGCGACGCCGCCCGCCTGCCCGCGGGCGTGCCGCTGATCACCGGCTCGACGCTGGAGCGACCCCTGCTGGACGCGACGCTGCGCGAGCACGCCGTGACCGGCGTGCTGCACATCGCGGCGAAGAAGCAGGTCGGCGAGTCGGTGCAGGAGCCGCTCCGGTACTACCGGGAGAACGTCGAGGGCCTGCGCGTGGTCCTCGAGGCGGCGGCGGAGGCCGGCGTCCGAAGCTTCCTGTTCTCCTCCTCGGCGGCGGTCTACGGCATGCCGGACGTGGAGCTGGTCACCGAGGACACCCCGTGCGAGCCGATGAGCCCGTACGGGGAGACGAAGCTGGTCGGCGAGTGGCTGGTCCGGGCGGTCGGCCGGGCTCACGGCATCGGCACGGTGTCGCTCCGTTACTTCAACGTCGCGGGCGCGGCGACGGCCGAGCTGGGCGACCCCGGCGTCTTCAACCTGATCCCGATGGTCTTCGAGCGCCTGGACGCGGGAGAGCCGCCGCGCATCTTCGGCGACGACTACCCGACACCGGACGGCACCTGCGTGCGCGACTACATCCATGTCGCGGACGTGGCGGAAGCGCATGTCGCCGCGGTGCGGCGGTTGACGGACGCGGCGGACGGTTCGACGGACCTGGTCCTGAACATCGGCCGCGGCGAGGGCGTCTCCGTCCGCGAAATCCTGGACGCCATCAGCGAGGTCACCGGCCTGGACGCGACGGGCGTGGTCACGCCCCGCCGAGCGGGCGACCCGGCCCGGGTGGTCGCCTCGGCCGACCGCATCGCCCGCGAACTGGGCTGGAAGGCCCGCTTCGACGTCTCCGACATGATCACCTCCGCCTGGTCCGCGTGGCGCTCCCGCAGGTAGTTGCACCCTCCAGGGGCGCGGGGCCCTGCTTGATCAACTGCGTGCGCGAGAAACCACCCTGTGCGGATGGCCCTGCGCGTTCGGCCTACCAGCTCCGTGGGTGGCTTGTCGCGCAGTTCCTCGCGCCCCCAGGTAGTGCAACTGCCCGTAGGCGCGAGAGCGCTCAGTCGCGGTTGGTGGCCGTGCCCCGCGCGGCGTCGAGGGCGTAGACGCAGTGGTCCTTGCTGCAGGCGAAGACGCGGCCGTCAGCCGCCACCGGGGAGCCGGTGATCTCGCCGCCGGTGTCCAGCTTCCAGCGGAGTCGGCCTGTCGCCAGGTCGAGCGTGTGCAGGGAGTGGTCGCGGCTGCCGACGTGGACGAGGCCGCCCGCCGACGCGGGGACGCCGGTCAGCTCGCCACGGGTGGTGTAGCGCCAGCGTTCCGAGCCACCGCGCACGCCGAAGGCGAAGACCGTGTCGCCGCTGCTGACCAGCACCGTGTCCGCGGCCAGCACCACCGGGTCCGCGCCCTGGCGGCCGCCCGTCCGCGCGTGCCAGCGCACCGCGCCCGTGGCGGGGTCGAGCGCGAAGACCGTGCCGAGGTAGTCGGCGACGAAGACGCCGTCGTCACTCACCGCCGGCGGGGTGAACAGCACGACCGGCGCGTCGAAGCGCCACCGCTCGACGCCTGTCGCCTCGTCCAGCGCGAGGACCCGTGTGCCGTTGCAGACATACAGCACACCCCGGTGCGGCACCGGACGTGACGGAACGTCCTCACCCAGCGGGACCGTCCACTGGAGCTGCCCGGTCGTCAACTCGACCGAGCGGAGCCGACCGCCGCCGTAGTAGTAGACCGTGTCGCCGATCACGCACGGCCCGGAGGCCGCGTTCTCGTAGTCCTGCTGAGCGTCCTTCGCCTGCCACATCTCGCTGCCGTCGATCGCGGAGCGCACCTGCACTCCGCCGCCACGGGTCCCCGCGACGACCGCGCCGCCCGCAGCGTCCAGGGCGTAGACCCAGGCGTCGACCGAGACGCGCCAGCGCTCGGCGCCGTCGGTCGCCTGGAGCGTGAACAGGTTCGGGCCGTCGGCGGCGTGCACCCGACCGTCCGCGACGGCCAGTGCCCAGGCGACGTCGCCGGTACGGAACCGACGCCGACCGCTGGCGATGTCGAGGGCGTGGACCTCGAAGCTGGTGACGTAGAGGACGCCGTCCGCGACCAGGGGCGAGCCCCAGACGTCGTGCGACATCCGGAACCGCCACGGCCGCCACGGCGCCTCCGGGCTCGTCGCCGGCGAGGGCACCACCAGCTGAGCAACGGGCTGGGCAGCCGGCTGAGCGACTGGCGGTGCAATAGGCGGCGCAATCGGCGCCATGGACGCGACCGGCGCCGCGTGCGCGCCGCGGCGGACCCAGCCGGTCGTCGGCGGGGTCACCGGCTCGGCCGGCCGGCCGACCGGAACCCGCACCCCGGGCCCGATCGGCGCGTCGACGCCGGGCAGCCGCACCATCGCCGGCGAGGCCGTCCGCGCCTCCTCCTGCCGCACGACCGGCGGAGCCGACGGCGGGGGCGGCGGGGTGCGGCGGCCGCGCTTCGCGTCGATCAGGGCGAGCGCCGACGGCGGCAGCCACTCGCCGGAGTCGCTCTCGCCTCCGTCGCCGGATGCGTAGAGGTGGGGGCCGAGCTCCGCCGCGATCTGGGCGGGCGAGGGCCGGCGCTCGGGCGCGGGCCGCATGCAGGCCTTGACCAGCGGTGCCAGCTCCTCCGGCAGGCCGGAGAGGTCCGGGTTCTCACGCAGCAGCATGAAGACCGTCTCGACCGGGTTCGCCCCGTGGTAGGGCGCGTGGCCCGTCGCCGAGTAGACCAGCAGCGAGCCGAGCGAGAAGACGTCCGAGGCGCCCTTCACGCCGCGGCTGTCCCGCGCCTGCTCGGGCGACATGTAGGCCGGGGTGCCCACGGCCACGTTCGTCATGGTCAGGCGGGTGTGCGAGACGCCCGCCGCGATGCCGAAGTCGATCACGCGCGGGCCGTCCTCGGTGACCAGCACGTTCGACGGCTTCAGGTCCCGGTGCACCAGACCCGCCGCATGGATCGACTGCAGCGCCTCCGCGATCCCGGCGACCAGCCAGCGCACCGTGCCGACCGGCAGCGGGCCGCAGTCGGTGACCAGGTCCTCCAGCGAGGGCGCCGGGATGTAGGCGGTGGCCAGCCACGGCACCGCCGCGTCCGCGTCCGCGTCGACCACGGCGGCCGTGTAGAAGCCGCTCACCGTCCGCGCCGCCGCGATCTCGCGGGCGAAGCGCACCCGGAACAGCTGGTCCTCGGCCAGCTCCGCCCGCACCGTCTTGATCGCGACCCGGCGCCCCGCCGCGGAGCGCGCCAGGTAGACCAAGCCCATCCCGCCCGCGCCGAGCCGGCCCAGCACCTCGAAGGGCCCGATCCGCCTGGGATCGTGCGCCGTCAGCTGGTCCACGTCCTCAGCACCTCCCCGTTGGGTCACAAACGCCCCCCGCAGGGAGGCGCAGCTCTGATTGTCCATGCCGGAGCACCCCACAGGCCAACGCATCGCGCGGGACATCAGCCACAACCCGGCAACGAAACCGCGCCGGTCTCTCCACATGTCCGCCGCACGTCCGCCGCACCTTCGTCGCCGGTCGACTTCGGCGACGCGCAGCAGAATGCGCGGGAATCCCCCCGACTCGAGCTGACGCGTCCTAAATTGTGAGCAGAGCATCCCCCACTGACACCTCGTACCTGACACCCGGCGACCTCCGAGGAGCCGTGATGAGCGACAGTGCCCAGGCCCTTCGCACGCTGCTGACGGAGCTGCTCGGTGCGGAGCCGCCGTTCCGCGTCCGCACCTGGGACAACGCGGAGGCGGGCCCGCCCGAGGCGCCCGTCCTGGCGCTGGCCAACCGCCGCGCCCTGCGCCACCTGCTCTGGGCCCCGAACGAGCTGGGCCTGGCCCGTGCCTACGTCTCCGGCGACATCGCACTGCCCGGCGAGACTGCGTTGTCCGGCGAGACTGCGCTGCCCGGCGAGACCGCGCTGTTCGGCAGAGATGGCACCCCGGACGACGACGCCGAGTTCTACGAGCTGCTGCGTCGCCTCGGCCGGCTCTCCGAGGCCCGCCCCGAGCTCTCGCTGCGCCCGAGCCCACGGACGCTGGTCGGGCCGCAGGGACGCCGCCTGGTCGGCACCGCCGCCCGGCTGGGCGTGTTCGGCCCGCGCCCGCCGATCCCGCCGGAGGAGGCGCGCCGCCCGCGCGGCTCGGTGCACACGCTGCGCCGCGACCGGGCGGCGATCAGTCACCACTACGACGTGGGCAACGACTTCTACCGGCTGGTACTCGGCCCCTCCCTCGTCTACTCCTGCGCCTACTGGCCCCCGGGGACGACGACGCTGGAGGCCGCGCAGGAGGCCAAGCTGGACCTGGTCTGCCGCAAGCTGGGCCTGCACCTGCTCGGCGAGGGGGCCAGGCTGCTCGACGTGGGCTGCGGCTGGGGCTCGCTGCTGCTGCACGCCGCCCGCCACTACGGCGTCACCGGCGTCGGGATCACCCTCTCCACCGAGCAGGCGCGCGGCGCGCGCGAGCGGATCGCCGAGGCCGGGCTGACGGACCGGCTGACGGTCCGGGTGCAGGACTACCGCGAGGTCGATGACGGCCCGTTCGACGCGATCTCCAGCATCGGGATGGCCGAGCACGTGGGCTCGGCCCAGTACCGCCGCTACGCCGCCACCCTGCGTGAGCTGCTGCGTCCCGGCGGACGGCTGCTCAACCATCAGATCGCCCGCCGCCCGGACATGCCCGGCGAGCGCTACCGGCTCAGCCCCTTCATCGCGGCGTACGTCTTTCCCGACGGCGAGCTCGCCCCGCTGGGCAGCACCGTCACCCTGTTGGAGGAGGCCGGCTTCGAGGTCCGCGACGTGGAGTCGCTGCGCGAACACTACGCGCTGACGCTGCGGCGCTGGGTGGCCAATCTGCAGGAGGAGTGGACCCAGGCGGTGAAGCTGGTGGGCCTGGGCAGGGCCCGGGTCTGGCGGCTCTACATGGCCGCTTCGGCGCTGGCCTTCGAGGAGAACAGGATCGGCGTGAACCAGGTCCTGGCCGTCAGAACCGGCCCGGACGGCGGCAGTGGACTGCCGCTCAGCCGCGGGGCCTGGCTGGAGGGGCCGACGGCGACCTGAAACAGGGCGCAGCAGAGGGCCTGTCAGCCTGACGGAGCATTCACATTTCCCGCCGAATAGCGCCCCGATCATGCCACGGTAAACTGACGGCATGACAGGACAAGTTCGCACCGTCGATGGGCGTGTCGCCGGGCGGCGCGGGCAGGCGACGCGGCAGAAGCTGCTCGACTGCCTCCGCGAAATGCTCGGCACGTCGCCCTACCGGGACGTCAAGGTCATCGACGTCGCCCGGATGGCGGGTACCTCCCCCGCAACCTTCTACCAGTACTTCCCCGACGTCGAGGGCGCTGTCCTCGAGATCGCGGATGACATGGCCAAGGACGGCGCCGGTCTCAAGGACCTCGTCGCCGACAAGTCGTGGGTCGGCAAAGCCGGCTACCAGACGGCAGAGGAGCTGGTCGACGGCTTCCTCTCGTTCTGGCGCGACAACGAGGCCATCCTCCGTGTCGTGACGCTGGGCGCGGCGGAAGGGGACAAGCGGTTCTTCAAGATCCGCATGAAGATCCTCAACGCCGTGACCAACTCACTCACGGACTCCCTGAAGGCCATGCAGGCCTCTGGCAAGGCGGACAAGTCGGTCAGCGCACCGGCCATCGCCGGCTCCCTGGTGGCCATGCTGGCCGCCGTCGCGGAGCACCAGAAGGGCTTCGACTCCTGGGGCGTCAAGGCCAAGGAACTCGGACCCAACCTGGCCCTGCTGGTCTACCTCGGCATGACCGGCAAGAAGCCGCCGAAGTAGCCTCCGGCTTCAGCTTCACCCCCACTTACGGAGCCGCGGGCCCGGTCGCCTGTCCGCCGGCCTGAACGCGGGCTGTGCCTCGGGGGAGGTACGCCCAGCGCCTCCGCGCTCCGTCCCGCCAGGGCGGCATCCGTCTCATGACCCGACGGGTGTCGCCCTCCTTTTGTTGCACTATCTGGGGGCGCGAGGCTCTGCTTGATCAACTGCGTGCGCGAGAAACCACCGTGTGCGGATGGCCCTGCGCGTTGAGGACCATCCGAACAGGGTGGCTTGTCGCGCACGCAGTTGATCAAGCAGAGCCTCGCGCCCCCAGGTGTTGCCACTAACTCCTCGGTTCCAGTCTGAAGATCCGGATCTCCCGGTCCACCCGGGCCTGGTACGTCGCGTACGGGGGCCACATCCGCAGGAGCGCGGCCCACGCGTCCGCCCGTTCCTCGCCCGACAGCAGACGCCCGCGCATGCTCCGGACCTTGCCGCGGTGGTCCACGGTCGCCTCCGCGTCGGCGAGCAGGTTGCCCGTCCAGGCCGGGTGGGAGGTGCGGCCGAAGTTGCTGCCGATGACCAGGAAGGCCTCCCCCTGCGGCAGGCAGGCCAGCGGGGTGGTCCGCGGTTCGCCGCTCTTGCGGCCCGTCGTCGTCAGGAACAGCGACGGCAGCATCCACTGACTCAGCATGAACTTCCCGCCGCTGAGACGATGCACCGCCTTGTCCAGCCGGGGCACGATCCTCGGTGCGATCTTCGCGAAGGTCGGCGTCGACGAGACCTTCTGCATCACGCTCTCCATGACCTTCATCGCTTCTCCTCCACGCCCGCCGTCACCGATCCGGTCAGCACGCCCGCCAGCTCCGCCGCCTTCGCGCGCAGCAGATGCGGGGGGCCGAAGAGCAGTTCGTCCGCCGCCGCGCGCTTGAAGTACAGGTGGGCGTCGTGTTCCCAGGTGATCGCGATGCCGCCGTGCAGCTGGATCGCCTCCGCTGCCGCCGACCGCTGGGCGGTGAGCGCGTGGGCCAGTGCCAGCAGCGCCGGGACGGGCTGGTCGGGGTCCACCGTGGCCGACCAGGCGGCGTAGAGCGTCGCGGAACGGGCCGTCTCCACCGCCACGTAGACGTCGGCCAGCCGGTGCTTGACCGCCTGGAAGGACCCGATCGCCCGGCCGAACTGTTGCCTGACCTGCACGTACTCCACCGTTCGTGCCAGCGTCTGCGCCGCCGCGCCGACCGCCTCCGCCGCGAGGGCGACCGCGGCTCCCCGGCCCAGCCTGGCCAGCGCGGGGCCGGCGTCCAGCGTCGGGTCGCCGAGGGGGCGCGCGAGCACGTCCCGCAGTTCGACGCGACCGACGCTGCGGGTCTGGTCGATGCCCGCGCTGCGCTCGCGGTGCACCCCGGGGGCTGCGCCGTCGAGGACGAGGAGCACCGTGCGGCTGCGCGGGAAGCCGCCCGCGTGCGCGGCCGCGACCAGCAGGTCGGCGCGGGCGCCGTCCAGCGCGTACTCGGCCTCGCCGTAGAGGGACCAGAGCCCGTCCGCGGCGGGCTTGGCCTGGATCCCTCCGGCGCGGCCGCCACCCGCGGGGACGTCGCCCGGCGGGAGGCCGGGGTCCGCGGCGGGCACCAACCCGAGTGCGACGGCGGGGGTACCGGGCAGGACCAGGGCGGCGGTGCGCGCACCGGAGGCGAGCGGGGGCAGCAGTTCCTCGCGCTGTGCCGCGCTGCCGCAGGCGGTGATCGCCCCGGCCGCCAGTACCGAGCTGGCCAGCAGCGGCGAGGGCAGCAGCACACGCCCGGCCTCCTGGCAGGCGAGCGCCAGCTCGACCGGACCGAGTCCGGTGCCGCCGTGGCACTCGGGCAGGGAGAGCCCGGCCAGTCCGAGCTGCTCGGCGAGGCGTCGCCACAGCTCAGGGTCGTAGCCGGCGGCCGAGGCCGCCGCTGCCCGGACCTCGTCCGGTCCCGCCTGCTTGGCGAGCGCGTCGCGCAGCGCGCGGGCGATCTCGTCCTGTTCCTGGGTGAGCGCGGGATCCATGCCGCCTCCTGGCCTTCGCACGGTGCAGTGGCTTCGCAACAGCTGACGGTTCGTCATACTAGGAGGCGGCGGAGACGACGCACAGGGGCGCGCGGGGCAAATCTGATGTACCGTCAGATTTATGACTGCTGCTGGTACTCCGGGTTCCGACACGGTCGGCCGTCTGCGTCACCCGGTCCCCGACGACGCGTCGCGCCGCCGCCGGGTGGCCGTCGTCGGCGTCGCGCTCAGCGACTGCGGACGGGTGGACGAGGCGACGCCGTTCCAGCTCCACGCGCAGGCCGCGCGCCGCGCGCTCGCCGACTCGGGGCTGTCCAAGGACGTCATCGACGGCGTCGCCTCGGCGGGGCTCGGCATCCTCGCACCGGTGGAGGTCTCGGAGTACCTGGGCCTGCGGCCCACCTGGACGGACTCGACCTCCGTCGGCGGCTCCACCTGGGAGGTCATGGCCGCGCACGCGGTCGACGCGATCGCAGCCGGCCATGCCAACGCGGTGCTGCTGGTCTACGGCTCCACCGCTCGCGCCGACCTCAAGGCGCGCCGCCGCACGGCGGGCATCGCCCTCGGCGCGCGCGGCCCGCTCCAGTTCGAGGCGCCCTACGGGCACACGCTGATCGCCAAGTACGCGATGGCGGCCCGCCGCCACATGAACGAGTACGGCACCACGCTGGAGCAGCTGGCCGGCGTCGCGGTCCAGGCGCGGGCGAATGCCGCGAGCAACCCGGACGCGATGTACCGCGAGCCGATCACCGTGGACGAGGTGCTGGCCGGCCCGATGATGGCCGACCCCTTCACCAAGCTGCACTGCTGCATCCGCTCGGACGGCGGCTGCGCGGTGCTGCTGGCGGCGGAGGACTATGTCCCGGACACGGCGCGGGACCCGGTCTGGGTGCTGGGCACGGGCGAATACCTGAGCCACAGCCTGATGTCGGAGTGGGAGGACTTCACCGTCTCCCCCGCCGCGACCTCAGGCCGGCTGGCCTACCAGCGGGCCGGGGTCACCCCTGCGGACATCGACATGGCCCAGCTCTACGACGCCTTCACCTACATGCCGCTGGTCGCCCTGGAGGACCTGGGCTTCTGCGCGAAGGGCGAGGGCGGCGCCTTCGTCGACGCCAAGGCGGGCCGCCTCCTCCGCGACGGCGAACTGCCGACCAACACGGACGGCGGCGGCCTCTCCGCCTGCCACCCCGGCATGCGCGGGCTCTTCCTGATCGTCGAGGCGGTCCGCCAGCTGCGCCGCGGCCACACGGCCGACCGTCAGGTCCCCGGCGAACCGGAGCTCGCACTGGTCAGCGGCACGGGCGGCTGGTTCTGCTCCTCGGGCACGCTGATCCTGGGGCGTTGATCCCGGGGCGCCGATCCTGGGCCGCTGACCGCCGCTCAGTCCTCCGGAGCGAGCAGGTAGACCTCGATCATCCGCACGGCCTCACGCAACAGCACCGGATCCCCCTCCGGATCCTCGCGGAAGGCGAGGCCCAGCAGGTACGAGCCTGTCTCGACCGCCAGCCAGGACCGGCGGCGGCGGCTCTCGTCATCCGGCACACCGTACTCGGCGACGAGCACGGCGTGGATCCGCTCGGCGATGAACCGGTTCGTCTCCCTCCCGGCCGGCCCCGCCACCCACGGACCCTCGAACCAGACCTTTCGGTATCCCGGCTCGGCGCGAAAGCGCTCCGCGTAGGCCGCCAGCAGCCGCTCGACGAGCTCGCGCGGTTTCGACGGCACGGGGGCCGAGGTCGCCTCGGCGACGATCGCGAGGTCGCGGTCGAGCCAGCCGCGGACCAAGGAATCGACGATCGCCTCCTTGTCCGGGAAGAAGCGGTACAGCACGCCGACCGAGACCCCCGCCTCCGCCGCGATCAGCTTGGTGCCCAACTCGTCGTAGGGCGTGGTCTCCAGCAGTCGCGCCGTCGTCGCCAGGATCCGGGCGTACTTCTCCCGGCTCCGCGCCTGCTGCGGCTCCCGAACCTCACCCGCCACCACGCCCACCGTCCTCTTGACAAAGAAGGAAACCTGAACCAGATTCTAGTTCATGTTTGGTTCCCGCTTCGGCCTCGTCTGGGCCGCAGTCACCGTATCCAGCCTCGGCGACGGCGTCCGCTTCATCGCGCTGCCATTGCTCGCGGCCAGCCTGACGAGCGATCCGCGACAGGTCGCCCTGGTCGCCTTCGCGGAACAGCTGCCCTGGCTGCTGACTGCGCTGCCCGCAGGCGTTCTCGCCGACCGGCTCGACCGGCGGCGGATCCTGTGGATCGCCGACGCCGCGCGCACCCTGATCGCGGCGGGGATCGCCCTCGCCGTGGCACTCCACGCGGTCTCCGTTCCGCTGCTCGCGGGGACCGGCTTCCTGCTGGGCTGCGGCGAGACCGCCTACGCCGCCGCCTGGAACGGGCTGGTGCCGGACCTGGTTGCCGCCGACCTGCGGGGCAGGGCGAACGGGCGGCTCCAGGCGAGCGCGCTGATCACGGACACGCTGCTCGGCTCGCCGCTGGCTGCGGTGCTCTTCGGACTCGCCGCCGCACTGCCCTTCGCCGTCGACGCCGGGTCCTTCGCGATCGCCGCGACACTCGTCTTCCTGCTGCGTGGCGGCTACCGACCGGAAGCCGGCTCGCCGGTGGAGCGACCACACGGTCTGCGGGGCGACATCGCCGAGGGGGTCCGCTGGTTGGCCCGCCATCCCCTGCTGCGCAATCTCTGCCTGGTGGCCGCAGTCGGAAACCTGGTCGGCATCGGCCTGATCGCCATCCTGGTCCTCTACGCCCGGCACACCCTCGGCCTCAGCGGGCTCGGCTACGCACTGCTGACCGCGTCCTTCGCCATCGGCGGCGTCTCGGGCGCGCTTCTCGCACCCCGCCTCGCCGCCAGGATCGGCGCGCCGCGGCTGCTGCGGATCAGCCTCCTCGGTGTGGTGGCCGCCGCGGTCGGCGCTGGCCTGGCCAGGAACGGTCTGACGGCGGGCGCCGCGGTCGCGGGCTACGGCCTGGCGAACATCGCGTGGAACACGACAGCCGTGACGCTGCGCCAGAACCTGGTCCCGAACGCGCTGCTCGGCCGGGTCACCATGGCCTACCAGATGCTGGCCGCCGGTGCCGGAGCATTCGGCGCCGCCACGGCCGGTCTGCTCGCCCACGCGACGACGCTGCGCACAACCTTCTTCGTCGGCGCAGCGCTTCTCCTGATCGCCTGGCTGGTACCGCTGAGGTCTCCCGCGCCCGCGCCGCCGAAACCTTCACTCCCCCGGGTGATCCCCACGCAGCAGAAAGGATCCGGCACGGCCGCACGGCCATAGCATCTGCGCTATGGGCTGGGGTACCGTGGAACTGGAACCAGAGGTCGCACAGTGGCTGGCCTCGCTCGACGATGGACGCTGGGCGCAAGCACTCATGCACTTGGACCTGCTCGAAGAGCGCGGCCCCCTGCTCGGCGAGCCGTACACACGGCAGCTTGACCGCAAGCTCCGCGAACTCCGCTTCTACTGCGGGGGCGAACGCACGCGTATCAGCTATTGGATCGCTTCAGGGCGGAGAATCATCATGCTGACCGTGTTCGTCAAGACGAGGATGCGCGAACGCGAAGAGGTGGAGCGAGCTCGGCGCGCGCTGAAGATCTGCCTGAGCGAGGCCCACTCAGTCGACGAGGAGGAGCTGCAGCCATGACCGCTTCCGATCGCAGGACCAGCCTCGCCGATGCCCGGCGCGCCCGCCCGAACACGCCCGAAATCGATGAGGCATACGCCGCAACTCGCCTCCGCTTCGAGCTCGGCGAGGCCGTGCGGCTGCGTCGCGGCGAGCGCGGACTGTCCCAGAGCGAGTTGGGCCGCCTGGCCGGCATGACCCAGTCGGCCGTCGCACGCTTCGAGGCCGGCGGAACCGTCCCCACTCTGCCGTTGCTTGAGCGGCTGGCGGACGCACTTGACCTGGACCTGCGCGTCGAGTTCGTGGAGCACGCCCGAAGCGCGTGAGCCCTCGAGTCGCCGCTCAGGGGCAGCGGACGACCTGGCCGGCGTAGGCGAGGCCGCCGCCGAAGCCGAAGAGGAGGACCGGGGCGCCGGAGGGGATCTCGCCGCGTTCGACGAGCTTGGAGAGGGCGAGCGGGACCGAGGCGGCCGAGGTGTTGCCGGATTCGACGACGTCGCGGGCGATGACCGCGGAGTCGGAGAGGCCGAGCTTGCCCGCGATGGCGTCGATGATGCGCAGGTTCGCCTGGTGGGGGACGAAGGCGGCCAGCTCGTCCGGGCGGACGCCGGCGCGCTCGCAGGCCTGGAGGGCGATCGGGGCGATCTGCGTGGTCGCCCAGCGGAAGACGGTCTGGCCCTGCTGGCTGATGGTCGGGTCCCAGCCGTCGATCCTGACCGCGTCGCCCTTGCTCGGGTCCGAGCCCCAGACGACGGGGCCGACGCCCGGGGTCTCGCCGGGGCCGGTGGCTTCGAGGATCGCCGCGCCCGCGCCGTCCGCGAAGATCACGCAGGTGGTGCGGTCGGTCCAGTCGACGGTGTCGGACATCTTCTCCGCGCCGATGACCAGGGCCCGGCGCGCGGCGCCCGCCCGGAGGGCGTGGTCAGCGGTGGCCAGGGCGTAGGAGAAGCCCGAGCAGACGGTGTTGATGTCGAACGCCGCCGGAGCGGGGACGCCGAGGCGGGCGGCGACCTGGGCGGCGGTGTTGGGGCTGCGGTCGATCGCGGTGCAGGTCGCGACGACGACCAGGTCCACGCTCTCGGCGTCGAAGCCGCTCGCCGCGAGCGCCTTCTCCGCGGCGCGGGCCGCCATGTCGGCCACGGTCTCGTCCGGCGCGGCGAGGTGCCGGCTGCGAATGCCGACGCGGGAGGTGATCCACTCGTCGCTGGTGTCGACCAGAGTCGCGAGATCCTCGTTGGTGAGCACCTTGGACGGCTGGTAGTGGCCCAGAGCGACGATGCGGGAACCTGTCATGAGACCACTCAAGCCGGTTACCGGCCGGTCTTCGGGGGCGACTCGGCACAGGATAAGCAGGCAGGAGCTGTAGATCCTGGACAAACCGTGCCCCTGGCGGGGTCAGTTCACTGCGAAAGTGATGCCGCGTCGCCCATGACGATGACCGGGTGCTTGGCCGGGTCCAGCGCGCGCAGCAGCGCCGCCATGTCCGCCTTCGACAGTGCGACGCAGCCGTGCGTCGGGCCGCCGTGGTCCACGTGGACCCAGATGCCGCCGCCGCGCGAGGCGCCCATCGGGCGCTGGCCGTTCAGCGGCGAGGTGCCTGGAACGTGGTTGTAGTTGATCGCGACGACGTAGTCGAACGCGTCCTGGAGCGACTCGCCCTCGAAGCCCGTGCCCGGCGCCTGGAACGCGGAGGAGCGGGTGTAGGGGAGCTTCGTGCCGGGGTTGGCGTCGAGGCCGCCGGCGTCGGTGAGGCTGAAGACGCCGATCGGGCTGTGCAGGTCGCCGGCGTGGTGGTCGGTGGTCCAGCCGTCCTTGCCGTTGCGCGAGGCCCAGGCCGTTCCGGCGATCCAGCTGCCGTCGGCGGTGCGGGTATAGAGGACGGCCGTGCCGGTGTTCTGGTCCTTGGCTTTGCCGGTGACCAGCAGCACCTGCTGCGCACTCTTCGGCACCTTGGCGGCGAAGCCCGCGCCGAGGCCCGGCAGCTGCTTGAGCGCGGCGGCGGGAGTGGCGCGGTCGACCGAGCGGGAGGCGTCGCCCTGCCCGGTACGGCCGGCGACGGGGGTGGCCGCGGGATCCGCCTGGGCGGCTGCGCCGCCGGCGTGGTGCGGGTTCAGGAATCCGGCCACTGCGATGACCGCGACCGCCGCGACCGAGCCGACCCCGAGGAAGCTCGTGCGCACCAGGCGCTTGCGCCTGGCCTTGGCACGGGCCGCGGCACGCGCTTGCGCGCGGGTGAGCCGGGGGGCTGAGCTGGTTCGGGCGTGGCTGGCCATAGGGGGGATCCTCGCAGGTGATCGACGTGACGCGGACCGTGAAGCCGCTGCGCTGCCACCCTTCGGGTCGTACACCGGCACCCTTCTGTGCAGGCGTCACCCGCGCCACGGTACCCCCATCGAGTGATGCGGGACCGCAACGGCGTGCAGTAAACCGAGTGGAATTGAGCCGCAGTCAGCGTCGACACGCCGGGCCTGCCAGCGCGGACCTCGGCCGACCGGTGCGTCGGAGCGCTTCGCGTGCGCATCACTCGATGTGTCTAAGGTCACAGGTGGCTCACAGCAACACTCACGGGGTGTCGCGCAGTCATACCTGGGTCGCCCGGCACCTCCAGGGGCGCGAGGCTCTGCGCGAGAAACCACCGGCGTGCGGATGGTCCTCAGTGCGCAGGGCCATCCGCGCGTGGGTGGCTTGTCGCGCAGTTCCTCGCGCCCCCGAGGTGTTGCAACTGACTACTGCACGCTGAAGACCGGCACCAGGGGTCCAGGCTCGTCCGCCGCAGAGAAAGCCGCAAAGTCGGCGATGACCGGCATATCCACCTGAAGCTCCGTCGGATCGCATCCCACCAGCGTCGTCATCAGGCGCGGCCCCTCCGCCAACTGCACCACCGCCGCGATGTACGGCAGGCGCTCGCGGAAGGGTGGGAGGTCGTTGGCGTGGACGACGGACCAGGTGTAAAGCGTGGCCCGGCCGCTCGCCTGCTCCCAGTGGACGTCCTCGCTCCAGCAGTACGGGCAGAACTCGCGCGGGTAGTGGTGCGCGCGGCCGCAGGCGTCGCAGCGGCGGAGGAGCAGGCGGCCCTCGGCGGCGGCGTCCCAGTAGGGCTGGGTGAAGGCGTCCGGCTCGGGCAGGTCGGTGCGGGGGATCGCGGTCACGGGTGGGTTCTCCTCACGCGCCGAAGAGGTGGAAGGCGTGGTCCAGGGACCAGCACTGCCAGCTCGCGGCGAGCAGGCAGACCAGCGAGACCAGCGCCATCATCAGGTTCTGTCCCTGCTCGGCCCAGTCGTGGATCATCAGCACGAAGTAGAGAAGGTTCAGCAGCAGGCCGGCCGCCAGCGCGATCGGGCTGAGCAGCCCGAAGGTCAGCCCGAGCCCCAGCGCCAGCTCCGCGAAGACGACGACGTACGCCATCGGTTTCGGCCGCGGCGCGACGATCCGGTCGAAGGACGTGCGGACGAAGCCCCAGCGGTGCCGGGCGGCGACGCCCTTGGCCCAGTCGATGCCGGTGGAGCGCTGCAGCCAGCCCTTCTTGTCCTTGTGGCGCCAGCTCTCCAGCCACCAGAGCCCCAGGCCTATGCGGAGCACCGCGAACGACTCCCCCGCCGACAATCCGTAGGTGTGCACTGTCTGCACCCGCGGTCACTCCTCTCCAGCCCCCGTGCCGATTGACTGACGATGCGTCAGTTTTACGTCTTCCTGCCAAGCTGCCCCAACAGTAATCTGATGGTACGTCAGATTTTCTCGTCAGCAAGGATCGGAGGAGCAGCCATGCGGGACACGGACAGCGACACCGACACCGACGTGAGCGGCCGGCCCCTGCGCCCGCGCACGGTCGATCTGGACCGCTTCTTCCGCCCCGCCGCCGTGGCGGTGATCGGCGCCTCGGACACGGAAGGACGGCCCAACACCGGGATCACCCGCCAACTGCGGGCCTGGTCGGAGCGGGTCGGTGCGCGGATGCACGCGGTCAACCCCGGACGGCAGGAGGTCGACGGGCAGCCCTGCTACCCGGACCTGGCGTCCATCCCGACCGCGCCCGGCGAGGGCCCGATCGACCTGGCGGTGATCCTGCTGGCGGACCCGGCAGCGGTCGTGCCACAGCTGGTGGAGGCCAAGGTGAAGTTCGCCGTCGCCTTCGCCTCGGGGTTCGCCGAGACCGGCGACAGCGGGCGGGAGGCGCAGCGCAAGCTGGAGCGGCTGATCGCGGACGCGCCCACCGGGCTGCGGCTGCTCGGTCCCAACACCAACCTCAACGCCTTCGAGCGGTTCCGCGACGACCTGACCGGACCGGCCGTCGCGCTGATCACCCAGAGCGGCCACCAGGGCCGGCCCCTCTTCACCCTCCAGCAGCTCGGCATCCGGCTGAGCCACTGGGCGCCCACCGGCAACGAGGCCGACCTGGAGGTCGCCGACTTCGTCCAGTGGTTCGCCGACCAGCCCGAGATCGGCGCGATCGCCGCCTACATCGAGGGCATCAAGGACGGCCGCGGCTTCCTGCTCGCCGCCGACCACGCCGCGCGACGCGGCGTGCCCGTCGTCGCGGTGAAGGTCGGCCGCACCGACGAGGGCGCGCGGATGGCGCAGTCCCACACCGGCAAGCTGACCGGCTCGGACGACGTGGTCGACGCGGCCTTCCGGCAGTACGGCGTGATCCGCGTCGACGGCCTGGACGAACTGCAGGACACCGCCGCGCTGCTGGCGCGCGCCAAGCCGCCGCAGGCGAAGGGCGTCGTCGTCTACTCCATCTCCGGAGGGACCGGCGCGCATCTCGCGGACATGGCGTCCGCGGCCGGGCTCACCCTGCCCCGGCTGAGCCAGACCAAGCAGGACGAGCTGCACCAGTGGATCCCCGACTACCTGAGCGTCGCCAACCCGATCGACAACGGCGGGCACCCGGTGGGCGACTGGCGCGGTCGTAAGATCCTGGACGCGATCGTGGCCGACTCGAGCGTGGGCGTGCTGATCTGTCCGATCACCGGGCCGTTCCCGCCGATGAGCGACAAGCTGGCGCAGGACCTGGTCGAGGTCGCCGAGACCACGGACAAGCTGGTCTGCGTCATCTGGGGTTCGCCGCTCGGCACGGAGGACGCGTACCGGACGACGCTGCTGGGATCCTCCCGGGTCGCGGTCTTCCGCACCTTCGGCAACTGCGTGAAGGCGGTCGCCGCCTACCTGGAGCACCACGACTTCGTGCGCGGCTACCGCTCCCCCTTCGACGCGGCCCCGCGTGAGGCCTGCGCGGGCAAGGTGAAGGCGCAGCGGGTGCTGCGCGGCGGGGAGCAGCTGAGCGAGTTCGCGGCCAAGCAGCTGCTGCGCGCGTACGGGATCAGGGTGCCCAGGGAGCAGCTGGTCACCAGTGCGGCCGGCGCGGTGCGGGCGGCGGGCGTGGTCGGCTACCCGGTGGTGCTGAAGGGCTCGGCGCCGGGCGTCGCGCACAAGACGGAGCTGGGCCTGGTGAAGGTCGGGCTGACCAGCGCGAGCCAGGTACGGGACGCCTTCCGCGAGCTGACCGACAACGCGCGGGCGGCGGGCATCCCGCGGCTGGACGGCGTGCTGGTCTGCCAGATGGTGGAGGCAGGGGTCGAAATGGTCGTCGGCATCGGCCAGGACGTCACCTTCGGGCCGACGGTGACGGTGGGGATGGGCGGCATCTTCGTGGAGGTGCTGCGCGACTCGGCGGTCCGGGTGCCGCCGTTCGGACAGGACGAGGTACGCGGGATGCTGCGCGAACTGCGCTGCTGGCCGCTGCTGGAGGGCGTGCGGGGACTGCCTCCGATGGATGTGGAGGCCTTGGTCGACGTGGTGCTGAAGGTGCAGCGGATGGCGCTGGAACTGGGCGACGAGCTGGCGGAGCTGGACATCAACCCGCTGGTGGTGCTGGAACGCGGCAAGGGCGTGGTCGCGCTGGACGCACTGGCGGTGTGTCAGTGAGCGCGTCGTTGCTGGTGGAGCGCGGGGACGCCGGCCTGCTGCGGCTGACGCTGAACCGGCCGGAGGCGTTGAACGCCGTGACGGCGGAGCTGCGGGAGCGGCTGATCGCGGAGCTGGAGGCCGCCTCGGCGGACCCGCAGATCCGGGTCGTCGTGCTGACGGGCGCCGGGCGGGCGTTCTGCTCGGGCGCGGATCTCAGCGGCGGCGCGGGCGGGGAGAGGGCCGCGGGCGACGTGGCGCGGATGCTGCGGCGCGGCGTGCAGCGGATGGTGGCGGCGGTGCTGGACTGCGAGAAGCCGGTGCTCTGCGCGCTCAACGGGGTGGCGGCCGGGGTCGGCGTGCAGCTGGCGCTGGCCTGCGACCTGGTGGTGGCCGCCGAGAGCGCGTCGTTGGTGCAGGTCTTCGCGAAGCGCGGTCTGGTGCCGGACGGCGGCGCGGCCTGGCTGCTGCCCAGGCTGGTCGGACCGCAGCGGGCCAAGGAGCTGCTCTTCTTCGGCGAGAAGGTGCGCGCGCCGGACGCGGAGCGGCTGGGCCTGGTGAACCGGGTCGTGCCGGCGGACGAGTTGGAGAAGACCGTCGCGGACTGGGCGGAGCGGCTCGCTGCCGGCCCGACGCGGGCCTACGCGCTGACGAAGGCGCTGGTGAACGCGTCGCTGGACGTCGACCGGGCGACGGCCTTCGAGGCGGAGGCGACCGCGCAGGAGATCAACATGACGACGCGGGACGCCCAGGAGGGCGTCCGCGCCTTCGTCGAACGCCGCGAGGCCCGCTTCGACGGGCGATGATCCGACGGGCGGTGATCCGTTCGGCGGTGATCCGTTTGGCTCGACCATCGCTCTTCCGCTCTGAAGAAGTGTCATCTTCAATGGAAAACACGACGACCGGAGGACTCCATGGGTCACGAGGGAATGGCCGTGGCGGCCGTCCGCTACCTGCGGGAGAGCGGCGCGACGCCCGCGGTGCTGCGTGCGGTGGAACAGTCGGTCGAGCGCGCGGATCTCACCGTCGGCCCGGAGGAGGGGAACGCGCCCGCGCTGCGGGACGCGCTCGGGCACTTCGCGACCGGGGTGACCGTGATCACCGCCGCCGGGGAGGACGGGCGACCGGTCGGCTTCGCCTGCCAGTCCTTCGCGTCGCTGTCGCTGGATCCACCGCTGATCTGCTTCAACGTGGCGAGGACCTCCGCCAGTTGGCCGCGGATCGCGCGAGCGGGGGCGTTCTGCGTCAATGTGCTCGCGGACGACCAGGGCCCGCTCTGCCGCTCCTTCGCCGTCAGCAGCTCGACCGGTGCGGACAAGTTCGCCGGGGTCGACTGGCAGCCCGCGCCCGCGACCGGCTCGCCACGGCTGGCGGACGCGCTGGCCTGGGTCGACTGCACCATCCACGCCGTGCACACCGGCGGGGACCACCTGATCGTGCTCGGCCGGGTCCGCGAGCTGGCCGCCCCGCGCGGGGGCGAGGCGGGGCCGCTCGTCTTCTACCGCAGTTCGTTCAGGCAGTTGCTGGAAGGCTGACCCCGGCGGGCGGCTGCTGCTTCGGACGGCGCAGCAGCACCGAGCAGGTCGCCGCGACCGCGCAGAGCGCGCCCGCGCCGTACCAGGCGAGGTCGTAGCTGCCGAGCTGGTCGCGGATCACGCCGGCTGCGGCGGCGACGATCGCCGCGCCCGCCTGGTGGCCGCAGAGGACCCAGCCGAAGACGATGGGTGCGTCCTCGCCGAACCACTCCCGGCACAGGGCGACGGTGGGCGGCACGGTGGCGACCCAGTCAAGGCCGTAGAAGATGATGAAGACCACCATGCTCGGGTGCACGGTATGCGCGAAGAGCACCGGCAGGAACAGCAGCGAGATGCCGCGCAGCAGGTAGTAGACGCCGAGCAGCTTGCGCGAGTCCATCCGGTCGGTGAGCCAGCCGGAGAAGACCGTGCCGACGACGTCGAAGACCCCGACCAGCGCGAGCAGGCTCGCAGCGGCCGTCTCCGCCATGCCGTGGTCTCCGGCGGCGGGGATGAAGTGGGTGCCGACCAGGCCGTTGGTGCTCGCGCCGCAGATCGCGAACGAGGCGGTCAGCAGCCAGAAGGCCTTGGTGCGCGACGCCTCGCGCAGCACGCGGAGGGCGCGCAGGCCCTTGCCGGTGTCGACGGCGGGCTCGGCGTAGTCCTCGGGCGCGCCGTAGGGCAGCAGGCCGAGGTCGGAGGGGCGCTCGCGCATCAGCAGGGCGACGATCGGGACGACGGCGACGGCGCAGATCGCGACGGTCATCGAGGCGCTGCGCCAGCCGTACTGCTGCACCAGCCAGGCCAGCACCGGCAGGAAGACCAGGTTGCCGGCGGCACTCGCGGCGGTCAGCACGCCGGTGACCAGCCCGCGCCTGGCGACGAACCAGCGGCCGGTGACGGTGGCGCTGAAGGCGAGCGCCATCGATCCTGAGCCGAGGCCGACCAGGACGCCCCAGGAGAGCAGCAGTTGCCACGGCTGCGTCATCAGCAGGGTGGCCCCGGAGCCGAGGGCCATCATGCCGAGCGCTGCGGAGACGACGCGGCGCACCCCGAAGCGGTCCATCAGCGCGGCGGCGAAGGGCGCGGCGAGGCCGTTGAGCAGCATGTTGATCGAGACGGCCGCCCCGACCAGGCCGTGCGACCAGCCGAACTCGTGGTGCAGCGGCTCCATCAGCAGCGCGGGGGTCGACCGGAACCCGGCCGCGCCGACCAGCACGAGCAGGGCGACGACGGCGACGATCCACGCGTAGTGCAGGCGCGGACCGCGGGCAGCCGGGGGTGCTTGAGGGGTGGCGGTGGTGGCGGCGGGGGTCAGCTGATCGGTCACGACAGGAGCATGGCGGAGCGACGACCGGACCATCGAGTGGCTGGATGGCCACCTTGCGCAAGGATCGGGCCAGGGGGAGAGTGGAGGCATGACGCACGCAACCGCCCCCGCACCGCCGCACGAGGTCGCGATCCTCGCGCTGGAGGGCGTGGTCGCCTTCGAGCTGGCGACGCCTTCGCGCATCTTCGAGTCGGCCCACGAGCGCGGCGCCGCACCCCTTTACCGGGTGCGCACCTGCACTCTGGACGGCGGTCCGGTGCGCACCGGCAGCGACTTCCGGATCAGCGTGGACCACGGCCCGGAGCTGCTGGCCGAGGCCGACACGGTGGTCATCCCGGCCTCCTTCGAACTGGGCCCGGTCTTCACGGAGGGTCGACTCTCACCCGAGCTGGAGTGGGCGTTGGGCCACATCCGGCCGGGGACGCGGCTGGTCTCCATCTGCACCGGCTCCTTCGTGCTCGGCGCGGCCGGGCTGCTCGACGGCCGCCGGGCCACCACGCACTGGCGCTACACCGAGCAGTTCCGGCAGCTCTTCCCGAAGGCGCAGCTGGACCCGGACGTGCTCTTCGTCGACGACGGCGACCTGCTCAGCTCCGGCGGCGTCGCGGCGGGCGTGGACCTCTGCCTGCACATCGTCCGCCGCGACCACGGCTCGGCGGTCGCCAACTACGTCGCCCGCCGCTGCGTCGTCGCCCCCTGGCGCGAGGGCGGCCAGGCGCAGTACGTGGACGCCGCCGTCCCCCAACCCGGCGTCGAGGGCACTGCCCCGGCCCGGAGCTGGGCGCTGGAGCGATTGGAGCAGCCGCTGACACTCGGTCAACTGGCGGAACAGTGCTCGATGAGCGTGCGCACCTTCACCCGCAGGTTCCGCGACGAGACGGGCCAGAGCCCGGTGCAGTGGCTGCTGGTGCAGCGGGTCCAGCGGGCCCGGCAGCTGCTGGAGCACGGCGACCTGACGGTGGACCGGGTCGCCCACGAGGTGGGCTTCGGCAGCGCGGCGTCGCTGCGCCAGCACATGCAGACGGTGCTGGGCGTCTCCCCGACCGCCTACCGCCGGACCTTCCACGGTTCGCCGTAGGTCGCCGGCTTCGGTCCCCGGCTTCGGACCCCGACTTCAGGCCCCCGCCGCGCCCGGCGCCGGGGCCGCCGGGGCGCCGGTGGCGTCCGTGCTGTTGCGGGCGTCGGGTCCCTGGGACAGCACCTGGGCCTGCTGGTCGACCAGCCGCGTGAACGCCTGCTGGACGAAGCCGAAGACCACGGCGTAGAGGGCGTCGCGGCTGTCCGAGACGGCGACGCCGCCGGAGCCGTCGATCACCTTGACCGCCAGGACTGCAGTGGCCGCTCCGGCGACGAGCTTCAGAAGCCCCTGGGCGGGGACGAGGTTGTAGACGCCGGTGCCCCCGGACTGCTTGTCGGCCAGCACCACCACCGAAAGCGCCCCGGACAGCGCGCCCAGGCCGACAACCGGCCCGCCGGTCACCCCGGTGACCCAGAGCGCGACGACCAGCGCGGCGCAGACTCCGAGCAGCGCGTAGAGCGCGTTGCGCGTCCGGCGCACCTGCTGGTGGCGGGCGTCGGAGACGGCGTGGTGCGCCGCCAGGATGCGCTGGGCGACCAGCGGGTCGGGCGCGACGGCGGGGTCGCGCCACGAATCGAGGGTCTGGATCTCGGACTTGGCCCGGTCCGGCGCGAAGGTCGACCGGGCGATCTCCTCCAGGCGCGGGACCTGGGCCCGCAGGCTCTCGGCGGGCTGGACGGTGACCAGGGCACGCTGCGCACGGTGCAGCGCTCCCCAGGCAATCTCGACGCTCGCGCCGGTGGCCCAGTCCATGAACCGGCTCCACCAGCCCCCGCCTCCGGCCGCCGCATCGCGGGCCACGGTGAGGTCCCCCTCGACCTGCGCGCGCGGGGCCGCCGTCGCGGGCGTCTGCGCGACACGCCCGAGCTCGGCCTCCAACTGCTGTGCCTGGCGCAGGACTCCCACCGTGAACGACGTCTGCCCCATGGCCGGGCTCCCTTCTACGCGCGGCACCCTAGTGGCGTGAGCCGTACGCGTCACCCGGTCGGATGGGTTCCGCTTCCGGGTCAGAAGGTCAGCACCGCCCGCGCCACACCGCCCGTCTCGGTGGCCTTCGCCGCCTCCTCGAACTGGTCGATCGGGAAGGTGCAGGTCACCAGCTCGTCGAGGAGCAGGCGGCCTTCGGCGTAGAGCTGCGCGTAGCGGGCGATGTCCAGCTGCGGGCGGCTGGAGCCGTAGCGGCAGCCCAGGATGGACTTGTCGAGGAACAGCTCCACCGGGCGGAAGGACGCCTCCGCGTCCGCCGCCGGCATGCCGAGCAGGACGGCCTGGCCGTGGCGGTCGAGCATGTCGATCGCCTGCCGGGTGAGCTTGGTCGGACCGACGCACTCGAAGGCGTGGTCCACTCCGTTCGGCAGCAGCTCGCGGACGGCCTCGACGGTGTCCGCGACGGCGCGTGCGTCGATGAAGTCCGTCGCGCCGAAGGTCCGGGCGATCGACTCCTTCTCCGCCACGGCGTCGATCGCGATGATGCGCGAGGCGCCCGCGATCCGTGCGCCCTGGATGACGTTGAGGCCGATGCCGCCGCAGCCGATGACGGCGACGGTGTCGCCGATGTCGACCCTGGCCCGGTTCAGCGCCGCGCCGACGCCGGTGAGCACCCCGCAGCCGATCAGTGCCGCCGAGGTGAACGGGATGGCCGGGTCGATCGGGACGACCTGGACCGCCTTGACGACCGTCCGCTCCGCGAAGACGGAGGTGGAGGCGAAGTTGTAGAGCGGCTGGTCGCCCCGGGTGAACGGCTTGCCGGGGAACCCGATCGCCTTGCGGCACATGGTCGGCCGCCCGCGTCCGCACTCGCGGCAGGTGCCGCAGCTGGCCAGGGTGGAGAGCGCGACGTGGTCGCCGGGCTTGACGTGGCTGACGCCCGCGCCGACCGACTCCACCGTCCCCGCGCCCTCGTGCCCCAACACCACAGGCACGGGGAACGGGATGGTCCCGTCGATGACGGAGAGGTCGCTGTGGCAGAGGCCAGCCGCCGCGATCTTCACCATCACCTCGCCCGGCCCCGCTTCACGGACCGTCAGGTCGTCGACCACCTGAGGGGACTTGCCGTCGAAGATGACGCCCTTCATTGTGTGTTCTCCCAACTCCGGTGGTGCTCAGGACTGCCAGACGAGGGCCTGCTGCTCGCTGTACGCGTGCAGGCCGAAGGAGCCGCCGTCGCGGCCGACGCCGCTCTGCTTGAAGCCGCCGAAGGGCGTCTCCGGGTGCCGCTGGGCGGTGTTGATGCCGACGTTGCCGGTGCGCAGGCGCGCGGCGAGCGCGTAGGCGCGGGCGGTGTCGCCGGTGAAGAGGTAGTCGTAGAGCCCGAATTCGGTCGAGTTGGCGATGGCGATCGCCTCCTCGTCGTCCTCGAACGGAATCACCACCACGACCGGCCCGAAGACCTCCTCGCGAGCGATCGTCATCGCGGGGGTGACGTCGGCCAACAGTGTGGGCGCGACGAAGAAGCCCGCACCGGGCAGCTCCGGCGAGTCCGCGGTGTGCTCCTTGCGGGTGCCGCCGAAGACCAGACGGGCGCCCTCGCTGATCGCGCCGGAGATGTAGCCCTCGACGCGGTCGCGGTGGGCCGAGGAGATGACCGGCCCGACGACGGTCGTCGGCAGCAGCGGGTTGCCGACGGACAACCGGGACGCGTAGCGCGCGAGCCCGGCGACGACGTCGTCGTAGCGGGAGCGGTGCACCAGCGCGCGGGTGGGCGCGGTGCAGATCTGCCCGGAGTGGAACGCCCAGGTCGAACCGATCGCCTGGATCGCCTTGCCCAGGTCCGCGTCCTCCAGGACGATCGCCGCGCCCTTGCCGCCGAGCTCCATGAGGAGGCGCTTCATGGTCGCGCCGCCGTCGGTGGCGATCCGGCGGCCGACGGTGGTCGAGCCGGTGAAGCTGATCATGTCGACGTCGGGCGAGGCGACGAGCGTGGCGCCGGCGGCCGCGCCGGAGTCGGTGACCACGTTGAAGATCCCGGCGGGCGCGCCCGCCTCCAGGAAGATCTCGCCGAGCTTGAGACAGGCGAGCGGGTCCTGCGGAGCCGGCTTGGCGACGACGGTGTTGCCCATCGCCAGCGCGGGCGCGAGCTTGCCGGCGAGGTTGACGATGGGGAAGTTGTAGGAGGTGATGCAACCGACCACCCCGACCGGCCGCCGCGCGGCGGCGGCATTGGTCAGCCCGCCCGCGGCCAGCGCGGTCGCCGCGACGGGCAAGGCGGGGAACGGCTCGACGGTGGACTCGAACGCGCCGCGCGCGTAACGGCGGAAGCGGTCGGCGACGACGGGCAGCTGCATGGTCGACGCGACACGGATGGTGGCCCCGGTCTCCGCCTGCAGGAGCGGCACGAAGTCTGCCGCGCGCTCCAGGACCAGGTCGGCGATCCGGTCGAGCAGGGCCGCTCGGGCGGACGGCGAGGCGCCCGCCCATTCCGCTTGCGCGGAGCGCGCGGCGGCGATGGCGTCGGCGACGTCGGAGGGGGAGGCCTCGGGCGCGGCGCCGACGAGGGCTTCGGTGCCGGGGTTGACGACGTCGTAGGTTCCTGCGGCGCCGTCACGGTATTCGTTGTTGATGAAGAGGCGATGTGCGGTCATAACGTGCACGTCCTTCAAAAGAGTTGGTTGCAACACCTCAGGGGCGCGAGGAACTGCGCGACAAGCCACCCACGCAGGTACTGATCCGAACGAGCAGGGCCATCCGCACGCCGGTGGTTTCTCGCGCAGTTCCCCGCGCCCCTCAAGCCGCTAGCGCGGCAGCCCGAGGACCCGTTCGGCGATGATGTTGCGTTGGATCTGGTCGCTGCCGCCGTAGATCGTGTCCGCGCGGGAGAAGAGCAAGGTGTGCTGCGCGACGGTGAGTGGGTAATCGTCCACACCATGCGCCGCTCCGTCGGCGAACGCACCCGCCAGGCCCCGCACCTGGACGGCCAGTTCACCCAGCCGCTGGTGCCAGCCTGCCCAGACCAGCTTCGCCACCGCCGCAGTCCCCGGCTCCGCCGTGCCCAGCGTGCGGAGCGCGTTCGCGCGCATGACCTGCAGCGAGGCCCACTGCTGGAGCAACGCCTCGCGCAGGACCGGATCCCGGTCCGCGCCCGAGTTGGCCGCCGCGCGCAGCACCGCGTCCAGCTCGCGTTCGTAGCCGATCTGGCGACCCAGCATGCCCGCTCCGCGCTCGAAGGACAGCAGCGTCATCGCCACCGACCAGCCCTCCCCGACTTCCCCCAGCACGTCGACCGCCCGTGCCTCGTCGAAGAAGACCTCGCTGAACTCGCTCACGCCGTTCAGCTGCCGGATCGGACGGACCTCGATCCGCCCCGCCTCCTGCTCCATCGGCAGCAGCAGCAGACTCAGGCCCGCGTGCCGCTGCGAGCCCGGCTCCGTGCGGGCCAGCACGAAGCACCAGTCCGCCCACTGCGACAGCGAGGTCCACGTCTTCTGCCCGCTGACCAGCCAGCCGTCTCCGTCTGCAGCAGGAACCGCCACCGTCCGGACCGCCGCCAGATCCGATCCCGCGCCGGGCTCGCTGTAGCCCTGGCACCAGATCACCTCCCCCGAGGCGATGCCCGGCAGGTACCGCTCCAGCTGCGTGACGCTGCCGCGCAGCAGCAGTGTCGGGGCGAGCAGCTGCTCGCCCACGATGCCGAGCGGGTCCGGGGCCTGGGCGCGGGCGTACTCCTCGAACCAGACGACCTGGCGGGTCAGGCTGCCCTCCGGCCAGCCAAGTCCGATCCAGCCGCCCGCTCCCAGCTCCCGCTCCCACGCGCGGCGACGCTGCGCGTCGTCGGGGGCCTTGACCCCGCGAAGGTCGGCGAAGGCCCCGCCCGGGCCGAGCCGGGCCGTGAGCCATTCCCGCGCCCGCGCGCGGAACTCCTCGTCCGCCGCGTCGAACCCAAAGTCCATGAGACCTGTCCCGCCTACGCGTTCGGACGCTCGTTGGCGGCGGCGGCCTTGGCCATCGCCTCCAGTTGGACCAGCATCGGCATCGGGTCGACGCCGACCGTGCCGGGGAGGAAGTCGGCGATCTTCTCCGGCGTCCAGGAGCCCGACTCCGCGTACATCGCGCGCAGCTCACGAGGCTGCGCCCAGACCGCGATCTTGGGTCCGGCGACCGTGTAGACCTGGCCGGTGATCTCCTTTGCGGCCTCCGAGAGCAGGTAGACCACGAGGGCCGCCACGTCCTCCGGCTCGCCGATCTCCTTGAGCTCCATCGGCACGTTCGCCGACATCCGCGTCCGCGCCACCGGCGCGACCGCGTTGGCCGTCACCCCGTACTTGTTCAGGCCCAGCGCCGCGCTGCGCACCAGCGAGATGATGCCGCCCTTGGCCGCGCTGTAGTTGGCCTGACTGGCGGAGCCCTGGTGGTTGCCGCTGGTGAAGCCGATCAGCGTGCCGCCGCCCTGCTTGCGCATGAGCGCGGACGCCGCCCGGAAGACGGTGAAGGTGCCCTTGAGATGGGTGGCGATGACCGGGTCCCACTCCTCCTCGGACATGTTGAACAGCATCCGCTCGCGCAGGATCCCGGCCACGCAGACGACCCCGTCGAGCCGGCCGAAGGCGGAGACCGCCGCGCCGACCACGCGTTCGCCGCCTGCCATGGTGGCGATGTCGTCGGCGACGGCGATGGCCTCGCCGCCTGCAGCCTCGATCTCCTTGACGACCTCGTCCGCGACCTCGCTCGCGGGGGCGGAGCCGTCGATGCCCACGCCGTAGTCGTTGACCACGACCTTCGCGCCCTCGGCGGCGCAGGCGAGCGCCACCGCACGCCCGATGCCGCGTCCGGCCCCGGTGACCGCGATCACTTTGCCGCGCAGGAACTCAGCCACGCCGTACCCCTCCTCAAGAATCTGACGGACCGTTAGATTCTAGGCAGGCCACCAGACGGACGGGAAGAGGAGGCGGAGCTCGTGCCCGCACCCAGCGACTTCGACGAGTTCAGGGACATCGCCAAACGCGTGAACAACTGGGGGCGTTGGGGCGCCCAGGACGAGATCGGGACGCTGAACCTGATCACGCCCGAGGTGGTCCGCGCCGCCGCGGCCTGCGTCCGTACCGGCAAGCGGTTCAACCTCGCACTGCCGCTGCAGCAGTACGGCGTACAGACCGGCATGATCCCCGGCCGGGTCAACCCGCTGCACACGATGGTCGCGCTCAACTACGAGATGTTCGGGCCCGGCGCCATCGCCACCAGCGACGACGTGGCGACCCTCGGCCTGCAGGCGGCCACCCACTGGGACGGCCTGGGCCACGTCAGCCACGGGGGCCGGATCTACAACAACCGCCCCGCCGACAGCATCAACGCCCACGAGGGCGCGACCCGCTCCGGCGTCGAGAAGGCGACGCCGCTGGTCACCCGCGGCGCGCTGCTGGACGTCGCACGCGCCCGCGGCGTCGGACGACTGCCCGGCGACCACGCCGTCACCCCCGAGGACCTGGAGGCAGCCGAGGAGCAGGCCGGAACCAAGGTACGCGCCGGTGACGTGGTGCTGGTCCGCACCGGACAGATGCAGCTCTACCTCGGCGGGGACCGCGACGCCTACGCCTTCCCCTCCCCCGGCCTCGGGCTGCGCTGCCCGGAGTGGTTCCACGCCCGCGACGTGGTGGCTGTGGCGAACGACACACTGACCTTCGAGATCTTCCCGCCCGAAATCGACGGTTTGTACCTCCCGGTCCACGCCCTCGACTTGGTCGAGATGGGCATGATGCAGGGCCAGAACTGGAACCTGGAGACGCTGGCCGCCGACTGCGCCGAGGACGGCGTGCACGAGTTCCTGCTGTCCGCCCCGCCCGAGCCCTTCGTCGGCGGCGTGGGCGCGCCGGTGGCGCCGATCGCGGTGAAATAACGGTGAAATAGTCCGACTTGATGTGACAAAGCAGGTGGCACAACCCGTGACAAAGCAGGTGGCGCGGCGCCGTGCGCGGTTCTTCTCCACGCGGCACGGCGCCCCGCCATCTGCTCTCGGCGCGTGGGCCCTGACCCGCACCGAAGCGATCCGCACTCGCCAAGGAAGCAGGCAGCACGACGACCGGGCGCCCTTGGCGTCCCCTCGCAACGAATCGCTGAATCCAAGCGTGATCAGGCGGACACGTCACGTCAATGGCTTGTCCGGAATTCGGATTGGTTGCGCAGCGTTTGAGCCTTCATCTGTTTGTTGCCGTATCCCTCGTCGACACGACTCCTCGGCGACGGCGTAGCGCCGGCCCATCTCCTGCTGATGCTCGGCGTCCGGGTGCAGACCGTCGGGCAGCACGCCGCGCGCAGCGTCCGCGGCCGAGCAGAGATCGCGGCCGTCGATCCAGGTCAACGCGGTGTCGCCACGCTTGCGATGGAGTTCAACCGCGTCGTGCAACTGCTCCCTGAGCTGGTCCAGCGTCAGGTCGCCGAAGGCCTCGGACATTCCGTCCGTGAGTTCGGTCTCCCGTTCGCCACCGAACACCGGTCCGAGGACGGTGACCGGAACTTCGGGCTGACGGGAGCGAATTTCAGCCAACAGGCCGTGCACGGCGGGCAGGAAGGTCCGCTCGCGCAATGCGGCGGAGTTGTAGACATTGATACCGAGTTCCAGGGTTATGAAATCGGCCGGGCGGTTTGCCAGCATTCGCCCGACCAAGGGGTCGAGCAGACAGGCGCCGCCGTACCCGAGGTTGGTGAGATTGCGGCCCATCAGCCGGGCTGCCGTGGCCGGCCAGGTCCGGGTGGGCGTGGCGGCGAAGCCGTGGCTGATGCTGCTGCCGTAGACGCTCCAGCAGGGACGCGCATCGGGCAGCGGGAGCAGCGTCTCGCCGTCGAGCGCGCGCAGGCCGCGCAGCCGGACGGCGGGCAGGATCGGCAGGGCGATCTCGATGTCCTTCACCTCGGCGGGCAGCCCGCCGAAGACGACTCCGGCGACGCCCAGCGCGGTGGAACGGACCAGCTCTCCGTCGACGGAGAGATCGCACCAGGCCTCGAAGACCGGCCCGCCCTGGAGCTGCACGGAGACGGCGTCCAGCAGCAGCCGCGTGGACGCGGTGCGCACCCGGATCCGCACCCCGCTCGGGCACATGGCCGGCAGCACGAGGTCGCGGTGGTGCAGGTCGAGGTCGGCGACCGGGAGCCGCCAGGGCATCGCCCAGGAGCGGTCAGGGGCCCACTCGATGTCGACGACGCCTTCCAGGGCCCGGACGGTCCCGGCCGCATCCCAGGCCGCACTCCAGGGTGCATGCGAGGCCGGGGGAGAAACGTTCATGCAGAAGAGGGTTCCCCCTCGGGCGGACGATCAACCGGCAACCCCCGCGTGCGCCGTCAGCCGTCCATGGCGTGCAGCGCGGCGGCCGGGGCCTCGGCGACGACGGCAGGCTCCTCCGGCGCCAGCTCGCACCAGACGCGCTTGCCGCTCCCGTCGGGGAACCACCCCCAGCGATCCGTCAGAAAGCTCACCAGCTCAAGCCCACGGCCGTTGGTGTCCTCGTCCGGCGCGACTCTGGGCGCGGGCGGGGCGTCGCTGGCGTCGGCGACCTCGACCCGGACCGGGCGGCGCTCCGCGTCGTGGCCGACCGGGAAGAGCAGCCGCAGCACCGCCGGGGAGCCGGTGTGCACGACCGCGTTGGTGACCAGTTCGGAGACGACCAGGACCAAGGTCTCCCCCAGCGCCGCGTCCGGGTCGAAGCCGCAGCCGGTGAGCCGGCTGCGCGCCCAGCGGCGGGCGCGGCCCACTTCCGCCGGGTCGGCCTGAACCGCCGTCTGGACCTGAAGCACCTGTGCCTGAACCTGCACCTGTCACACCACCCGTGCTTGCGGGATCAGCCGGGCCGCGCGACCGCGCGAGCCGCGTACCGGCGCGTATGTGTTCAAGGATGATCCGGAGCCAGGCCGACGAGCATGGTCTTCGGGCATATTCCAGCCGAGGGGCCACCCACAGGTGCATACTGCCCCGGCCGCTCCGCCGCCAACGACGGACTGCTTGCTGCGCACCCCCGTGAGCGTAACCGAAGCGGGCCGCGACGCCGGGAATCCCAGCGGCGTCGCGACAAAAACACCCTTGCTACAAGTGTCCAGCGAGCTGGTCGAGGCAGTGTTCGCGGTCCGCCACGGCCCGTTCCCAGGCCCAGGCGCGCTTCAGCAGCAGGTGCACCGGGGCCTCCCAGGTGAAGCCCATTCCGCCGTGAACCTGCAGGCAGTCGCGGGCGTTGTGGACGGCGGCCTCGTCCGCGAGCAGCTTCGCGCCCGCGATCTCCTCGGAATCGGCGGAGACCGCCGCCGCGTACACGGCGACCCGCGCGAGCTCGGCGCGGGCGAGCATGTCCGCGCACAGGTGTTGCACTGCCTGGAACGCACCGATCGGCTGTCCGAACTGCTCGCGCGTGCGGGCGTAGTCGACGGCGTCGGCGAGGGCGCGGGCCGCGAGCCCGCACTGGAGCGCGGCCGTCAGCAGCGTCGCCTCGGCGGCGAGCCGGTCCGCGTCCGCTGCGGTGCAGAGCTCCCCGTCGGGCAGCGGACCGGTGATCTCCCACAGCGGCATCCGCGGGTCCACGGCCTGCGCGGGCCGCGCGTCGAGGCCGGCGCTGGGGACGATGCGGAGCGAGCCGTCGAGGTCGAGCAGCAGCACCCAGGTCAGCTCGGGCAGGTACGGCACGAGCACCGGCCCACGCGCGGGCACCCGGACGACTTCCGCCGTGTCCCGCCCCAGCGTGGCCGCCAGCTCCGAGCCGACCAGCGGCCCGCGCACCAGCGCCCGCCCCGCCTCCTCGAAGGCGAGCACGGCCTCCGCCAGCCCCAGCCCGAGCCCGTCCTGCGCCTCCGGCACCCGCAGCGTGAAGAGGCCGACGTCGTGCAGTCGCTCCCAGCCCGGCTCGCCGCGCGTCAGCAGCTCGCGCATGCCCTGCTGGAGCGCGCGTTGATCCTCCGTCAGTTGGAAGTGCACCGGTCAGCGCCCCTTCGGCAGGCCCAGGATGCGCTGGGCGACGATATTGCGCTGGATCTGCGAGGTCCCTGCGGCGATGGTGTAGGAGAGGCCCTGCAGCCGCTGCGCCGTCCACGGGCCCTCGATGAGCGCCTCGTCCCCGATGACGCGGGCGGCCAGGTCGTAGAGGTGCTGCCGCGCCTCGCTGAAGCGGAGCTTGAAGACGCTGCCCCCGGCCCCCGGCACGCCGCGCGAGGCGGCCTCGGAGACGTTCCACTGCACGAGCCGCCAGAGCGCGGCGAACTCGGCGGAGAGGGTCGCGAGTGCGCGGCGCAGCTCCAGATCGTCCCAGGCTCCGTTGGCCCGCGCGACGCGCGCGAGTTCGCGCACCTCGCGTCGGCAGGCCACAGCCTCACTGGCGAAGGCGGTGCCGCGCTCGAAGGACAGCGTCACCATGGTGACGCGCCAGCCGTCGTTCTCCTCGCCGACCCGGTTCGCCGCGGGCACGCGGACCTCGTCGAGGAAGAGCTCGGCGAACTCGGTCGTCCCGGCGAGCGTCCGCAACGGCCGGACGGTGACGCCGGGGGCGTCCATGTTCATGGCCAGCCAGGTGATGCCCTGGTGCTTGGGCGCGTCGGGATCGGTCCGGACGAGCAGTTCGCACCAGTCGGCGACTTCGGCGTGGGAGGTCCAGATCTTGCTGCCGGTGACGACGTAGCTGTCCCCGTCGCGGACCGCACGGGTACGGAGGGCGGCGAGGTCGCTGCCGGCGCCGGGTTCGCTGAAGCCCTGGCACCATATCTCGTCACCCCGGAGGATCGGCGGGAGGAGGCGGGCGCGCTGGGCGGGGGTCCCTTCGGCGGCGATGGTCGGGCCGGCGTGCAGCAGCCCGACGAAGCTCGCGCCGACGTAGGGAGCGCCGGCGCGCTCGGTCTCTTCGAGGAAGATGAGGTGTTCGGACGGACTAGCGCCCTTGCCTCCGGCGTCGACGGGCCAGTGGATCCCTGCGTAACCCGCGTCGAACAGCCGCCGCTGCCAGGCCGTGTCGTAGTCGCGGCGACCGGGCCAGTCGGAGGGATCGGGCGCGGCAGGAAGCTCGGGGAGAGTCTTGCCGAGCCATTCGCGCAGCCGATGACGGAAGTCGGCCTCGGCGGGGGTATCACTCAACAGCACGATGCAACTCCCTAAAGGGGCGCGGGGAACGGCGCGAGCAACCACCCGGGTCGGATGGCCCTGCGCGCTCGGGGCACACCACCTCAGTGGCTTGTCGCGCAGTTCCCCGCGCCCCTGGATAGTGCAACTAACGCTTCAGCTTTCCGTTCAGGTCCAAGTGACGGTCCAGATCCAGTTCCAACATCCTGATCGCATTGCCGCGCATGATCTTGTAGATCACCTCCGGTGACAGCCCCGCCATGTGATCGAGCGCCACCGCCTTCGTCTCCGGCCAGGTCGAGTCCACGTGCGGATAGTCCGTCTCGAAGGTCACGTTGTCCACGCCCACCGCGTCCAGCGAGGCGACCCCGTGCTTGTCACGGAAGAAGCACGCGAAGATCTGCCGGTAGTAGTACGTCGACGGCGGCTCGGGGATCAGGTCCCGCACGCCGCCCCAGGCGCGGTGCTCGCGCCAGACGTCGTCCGCCCGTTCCAGCGCGTAGGGGATCCAGCCCATCTGGCCCTCGCTGTACGCGAGCTTCAGCCGCGGAAAGCGGACCAGGACCCCGCTGAAGAGGAAGTCCGTCATCGACGCCATCGCGTTGTTGAAGCTCAACGTCGCCTGCACCGCCGGAGGCGCGTCCGGGGAGGCGGCCGGCATCTGCGAGGAGGAGCCGATGTGCATGCAGACGACCGTCCCGGTCGCCTCGCACTCGGCGAAGAACGGATCCCAGTAGCCGCTGTGAATGCTCGGCAGCCCGAGATACGTCGGGATCTCGCTGAAGCAGACCGCCCGGACGCCCCGCGCCGCGTTCCGCTTGATCTCCGCGACCGCCAACTGCACGTCCCAGAGCGGGATCAGGCACAGTGGGATCAGCCGCCCGCCGCTGTCCCCGCACCACTCCTCGACCATCCAGTCGTTGTAGGCCCGCACGCAGGCCAGCGCGACCTCCTTGTCGTGCGCCTCGGCGAAGGTCTGCCCGCAGAAGCGCGGGAAGGTCGGGAAGCACAGGGACGCCTCGACATGGTTGTTCTCCATGTCCTCGATCCGCGCCTTCGGGTCCCAGCAGCCGCGGCGCATCTCGTCGCGGGTGATGCCCTCCAGTGTCATCTCGTCGCGGTCGAAGCCGACCGCCGCGATGTTGCGCTTGTAAGGGAACTGCAGGTCCTCGTAGATCCACCAGTCGGTGGGCGGGCCGGCCGGGTCCATGCTGATGCGGTACTTGCCGCCGATGTACTCCAGCTGCCCGATGCCCGCGCGCAGCGCCTGGGGGCCGCGCTCCCGGTACTTGGCGGGCAGCCAGGTCTCGAAGAGATGCGCCGGTTCGATCACGTGATCGTCGACGCTCACCACCATCGGCAGTTCGGCGGAGCTATCGCTGTCCATGCGCGGCACCCTCTCCACAACCCTTTACCTGACGGTCCGTCAGATTCAGACTAGTGACGGACAGCGTCAGCGGCAAGCGAGCGAGGACCGGATGGGTGTAGAGCTCAAAGATCTGCTCGACCCGGCACATACGGCCGTGGTCACCTGCGAGTGCCAGCAAGGCGTGCTCGGCGAACCCGCGGTCTTCCCCGCACTCGCCGAGGCCGCCGCCCAATCCGGGCTGGTCGAGAACGTGCGGCTGCTCTGCGAGAGCGCCCGCCTCGTCGGCGTCCCGGTCGTGCACTGCACCGCCGAGCGGCGCGCGGACGGACTCGGGGCCAACACCAACGCCCGCCTCTTCGCCGCCGCCGCGCGGACGCCGCACACCGCGTTCGACCCGGCGCTGCATCCCGGCATCGGCGCGGACCCGGACCGCGACCTGGTCCTCCCCCGGCTGCACGGGCTCGGGCCCTTCCAGGACACCGGGCTGGCCTCGGTGCTGCGCAACCTCAAGGCGACGACCGTGATCGTCACGGGCGTCTCGGTCAACGTCGCCCTGCTGGAGCTGACCATGGGCGCGGTCGACGCCGGACTCCAGGTCGTCATGCCCGTCGACGCCGTCGCCGGGACCCCGCCGGAGTACGCCGAGGCGGTGCTCCGCCACACGCTCGCCCTGATCGCCACCCTCAGCGACACCCCGACCGTCGTCGCCGCACTCGCCACCACCGCCCCGAGGAGAGACTCGTGACCATCACCGACGCCGGTTCGGTCTGGGAACTTCTGGAACAACGCGTCGCGGCGACCCCGGACGCGCCGATGCTGATCCAGGCGGGTGACACCGAGGCGGACCCGGACCGCAGGCTCAGCTACCGCCAGGTCCGCGACCGGGCCGAGCGGGTCGCGGCAGGCCTGCGCGCCGAGCACGGCATCGGCGAGGGCACGCCCGTCGCCTGGCAGCTGCCGACGCGGATCGAGACCGTGATCGTCTCGCTCGCGCTCTCGCGCCTCGGCGCGGTGCAGACGCCGATCATCGCGATCTACCGGGGCGCCGAGGTCGGCCACATCCTGGGAGAGTCCGGCGCGCGGCTGTACCTCGTGCCCGGCGTCTGGCGTGGCTTCGACTACGTCAAGCTGGGCGAGGAGCTGACTCGGGGCTGGGCCGAGCCGCCCGCCGTCCGGGTCCTGTACACCGACGCCGACCTGCCCGACGGCGACCCTGCCACGCTGCCGCCCGCCCCGCGCGCGGACCTGGACGACGAGCACGCGCCGGTCCGCTGGATCTACTACACCTCCGGCATGACCTCCGCCCCCAAGGGCGCCCGGCACACCGACCGGACGCTGATCGCCGGCGGAAGCGGCTTCGCGCTGGCGCTGGACATGGGCCCCGACGACGTCGGTTCGATCGCCTTCCCCTACGCACACATCGGCGGGCCCGACTACCTGGTCGCGGTGCTGGTGCACGGCTTCCCCGCGCTGCTGCTGGAGGTCTTCGCGCTACCGGACGTGCTGCCCGCGTACCGGCGCAACGGGGTGACGATGGCGGGGGGCAGCACGGCGTTCTACTCGGCGTTCCTGGCCGAGCAGCGCAAGCTGCCCGCCGGGGAGCGGCTGATCCCCAGCCTGCGGATCATCTCCGGCGGCGGCGCGCCGATGCCGCCCGAGCTATACCGGGAGGTCACGGCCGAGATGGGCGTCGTGCTGGCGCACGGCTACGGCATGACCGAGGCCCCGGCGATCTGCATGGGCTCGCCGCGCGACACCCCCGAGCAGCTCGCCTACACCGAGGGCCACCCGGTGCGCGGCTGCGAGGTGCGGGTAGAGGAAGTAGCTGCGGCGCGAAGCGCCTCGGACAAGGGTGGTGGTGGGCGACGGGAGGGCGAAGTCTGGCTCCGCGGGCCGATGGTGTGCCGCGGCTACACCGACCCGGCGCTCACCGCCGAGGCATTCACCGCGGACGGCTGGTTCCGCACCGGCGACCTGGGCCACGTTCGCGAGGACGGCCACGTCCGGCTGACCGGGCGACTCAAGGACATCATCATCCGCAAGGGCGAGAACATCTCCGCCAAGGAGATCGAGGACCTGCTCTACCAGGACCCGCGCGTCGGCGACGTCGCCGTCATCGGCCTGCCCGACCCGGTGCGCGGCGAGCGCGTCTGCGCGGTGGTCGAGCGGAAGCCGGGCGTCGAGCCGCCGACGCTGGCCGAGGTGGCGGCGATGCTGAAGGCGGCCGGGCTGATGACGCAGAAGATCCCGGAGCAGCTGGAGGTCGTGGACGCACTGCCGCGCAACGAGACCTTGCGCAAGGTGCTCAAGCACCGCTTGAGGGACATGTTCGCGGCGTTGCCGTGGCAGGAGTCCTCCTGAAGGATCCCTTAGGGGAGTACCCCGCCGTCCGACTGTTCGGGGTTCATCCGTTGGTATGAAGAGGTTCCCTTTCCCCTGGGTAGCCTCGAAGGAGGTCTGATTTTCACCCGGTTGTCGCACCCGGAGACGGCGGGAGTTTCCTGAAGGGTCGGCGATGAGTCTCACCGGTACACCGTTCTTCGTGCTGACCATCTTCCTGATGATCGGCGCGCTGACGGCCCTGTTCCTGCTCTGGAACCGAATACCCGGGCCCACGACCCTCCGGGTGGCGGGCAGATTCGGGCTGGCGCTGTTCAGCCAGATCACGGCCGTGCTGATGGTGCTGGTCTACGTGAACAACAGCATGGGTCCGTTCTACGAGAGCTGGAGCGACCTCTTCGGCGGGAGCACCGCGCCCGTCACGACCGCCGTCGGCGGCAACCACGCCGCCCATGACGGCCGGCCGACCGACGGCAAGCTGCACTTCAGCTCGTACAGCCCCGGCGTGATGAAGGCGCACGCGGTCGGCGCGCGCTCCGGCGTCGAGGGCAGCCTGTACGTCTGGCTGCCGCCGCAGTACAACGACCCGGCCTTCGCGAACACGGACTTCCCCGTCGTCGTCCTGCTGCCCGGCACCCCGGGCACGCCGCAGACCTGGTTCGGGACCATGAAGGTCCAGGAGGAGATGCAGAAGCTGATGGCCAAGGGGCAGGCCCAGCCGATGATCATGGTCTCGGCGAAGCTGAACGTGCTCGGCGGCAACACCGATCCCGGCTGCGCCGACATCCCGGGCGTCGCGAAGACGGCGACCTGGCTGTCGAAGGACGTGCCGGAGCTGATCCGCAGCAACTTCCGCGCCGCGAAGGACCCGTCCCACTGGGGGATCATGGGCTACTCGGCGGGCGCGTACTGCGCGGTCAACCTCACGGTCCAGCATCCCGAGGCGTTCCACGCGGCGGTCAGCCTGTCGGGCTACAACGCACCCGAATCCCCGCTCGTCACCCGCGACCTCGCACTGTCCCGGGCGAACGACCCGCTGCTGCGCCTGAAGTACGCGAAGCAGCAGCCGCCGATCTCCCTGCTGATGGCCGGCAGCCTGCAGGACCCCGGTACGGTCCCGGCCGCGAAGGCCCTCCTGGGCGTCCTCCACCAGCCGGGCGCGAGCCGACTCCTGACCGTGGCGACAGGCGGCCACACCCCGGACGTCTGGCGCTCGATGCTCCCGGACGCGCTGACCTGGCTGTCGACGCAGACGAAGTAGTCCCGACGCCTCGCGAAGTGCGGCGAGCCGTCATGCCGACGTTGATGCACATGCGTCAGCTCCGGTCAAATGTGCATGACTTGTGGCGATTTGATCCCCATCCTGAGAGAGGTCTGGCCGATCCGGGGCGCCGTGTGGGCAGAATCTGATCGGCCGTGGCGGCCTGCGGGGGATGTCATGCGAAGCTGATCCGATCGGGAGCATTCCGCCGTGTTGTTCCACCCCCGCCAGTCCGGAGTCACCCCCCGGACCGACACCCCGGACAGCGCCCCGGACAGCACCCCCGACGGCGGTCTGACGAGCCGTGACATCGCCCTGGTGCGGGCGAGTCTGGCGGTGGTCGAGCCGTTCGCCGCGGATCTGGCGGTCTACTTCTACTCCATCTTGTTCACCCGATACCCGCAGGTCAGAGACATGTTCCCGGCGGGGATGGACGTCCAACGCGGGCGCCTGCTGCGGGCGCTGCTGCACATCGTCGACCTGGTCGACGACCCGGAGAGCCTGCAGCGCTTCTGCGCGCATCTGGGACGTGACCACCGCAAGTTCGGCACCGAGAACGCCCACTACGACGCCGTCGGGGAGTGCCTGTTGGCCTCCCTCGCCCGATACGCCGGCCCGGCGTGGAGCCCCGAGGTGGCTCACGCGTGGACGCTCGCCTACACCGCCGTGGCCCAGGTCATGATGCAGGCGGCGGACCAGGACGCCGGGGTGCGACCTGCCGTGTGGGGCGCCAGGATCGTGCACCGCCAGGACTTCTCGCACGGCATCGCGGCGATCACCGTGCAGCCCGACCAGCCCTACCGGTACGCCGCCGGACAGTACGTCAGCATGGAGACGCCGTGGTGGCCCAGAGAGTGGCGCTACTACTCCCCCGCCAACGCCCCGCGCGCCGACGGCACGATCACGTTCCACGTCCGCGCCCTTCCGAGCGGCTGGGTGAGCAACGCCCTGGTCCGGCGGTCCACGGTCGGCGACATGGTGCGGCTCGGACCTCCTCTGGGGGACATGGTGCTCGATCCCACCTCGAACCGCTCCCTCCTGTGTGTGGCCGGGGGCACCGGGCTGGCACCGATCCGCGCCCTCGTCGAGGAGGGCGCGCGCAGCGGCAACCCGCGCCAGATGGACGTCTTCGTCGGCGCCCGGACCGCCGACGAGCTCTACGGGCTCGACGACATGCTGCGCTTCGCTCAGCGCAACCACTGGCTCACGGTCCGGGCCGCCGTCTCCCACGAGGACATCCCCGGCCTCAGCGGGTCACTGCCCCAGGTACTCACAAAGTTCGGGCCCTGGTACCGGCACGACGCCTACCTGAGCGGACCCGCCCTCATGGTCACCGCCGCTGCCGACGCCCTGACCCGAACCGGGGTCCCACGCTCGCGCATCCGCCACGACCCGCTCGACGTGCCCGCCCTGTCCGTGACCTGAACCGGCCCGTCCCCCTTGACCCGACGAGGGGGCGCCAGCCCTGCGCTAGCCCTTCTGCCCGAGGAAGACCCTTCGGACCACGCGCTCCGCCGCGCCGCCGTCGTCCCAGGGGCAGAACTTGGCACGGAACGCCGCCCTCAGCTTGGCCGCCTCCGGGGACTCCCGCTCGCGGAGGACCGCGGCGAGCTCCTCCGGCGTGTGCGCGACCGCGCCCGGGGGTTCTGCCATCAGGTCGAAGTAGACGCCGCGGACGCGCTGGTAGTCCTCCCAGTCCGGGGCGAAGACCACGATCGGGCGGTCCAGGACGGCGTAGTCGAACATCGCCGACGAGTAGTCGGTGACCAGCACGTCCGCCGCGAGGTAGAGGTCCTCGACGGACGGGTGGCCGGAGACGTCCAGCACGCCCGCGTGCGTGGGGAGGCCCGCGTCGGCGTAGAAGTAGTGGGCGCGCATGAGCACCGTCGTCCGGGGACCGAGGCTGCGGGCCAGGGTGACGATGTCCAGCGGCGGGACGAAGGAGTCCTGCTGTTCGCGGTGGGTCGGGGTGTAGAGGACGACCCGGTGGTCCGCCGGAATGCCCAGGCTCTCGCGGACTGACGCGATCTCCGCCGGGGTCGCGTTCGCCAGGCGGTCGTTGCGCGGGTAGCCCGCCTCCAGCACCTCGTAGCGGCCCGGGTAGGCGCGGCCGAAGGCCTCGGTGGAGTGGGGGTTGGGCGAGACCAGGAAGTCCCAGCGGGCGACGTGCTCCAGCAGACGCTCGAAGTCCATGCCGTCGGCGGCCAGCGGGCGCTTCTTCAGGTCCAGGCCCAGGTACTTGAGCGGCGTGCCGTGTTGCGTCTGCACGTGCACGGAGCCAGGCCGCTTGGTCATCGTGTGCGGGAAGTTGACGTTGTTGACCAGGTACTTCGCGGTCGCCATGGCCTTCAGGTACGCGGGGGTGTTCGCCAGCACGTACGGCACGCCGGCCGGCAGCGCCGCGGCCGCGGCGCGGGTCTCCACCACCCAGACGCCCTTCACGCCCGGCGCCAGCTCCCGCATCCGCTCGTAGATGGCGGCCGGGTTGCAGGCGTAGCCGCGGTACCAGTAGGCCGCGTAGACCGCGAGGTTCTCGTTGAGCGGCAGGCGGCGGTAGCTCTCGAAGAGCCCGCGTCGGCCCGCGCCCCGGATCGCGCGCTTGAGCGTGCCCGGGAGCGTGCGCGGCAACGCGCGCAGTGGCCGCAGGCGCTGGTAGGCCCCCCACGCGCCGCGCTCGACCAGCCGGTACTGGACGCCGCGCAGGCCCTTCGGGAAGGCGTAGCCCGTCGGCCGGTGCCGGTGGAAGTGCTCGGTGGCGCGTTGGAAGAAGGACTCCCGCAGCCGGTCGGGGACCAGGCCCGGGGTGTCCAGGACGGTGACGGCCTGCTTGACCGTGCGGTCGAAGACGAGGCGGCGCAGCCGCGCCGGGATCTCCGGGTGACGGCCGAGGAAGTCGAAGATCGCGTCGTACTGCGCGAAGGCGTCCGCGTGCTTGGGCGAGGCGGTGTTGGTGATCGCCCCGGCGCGCCGGCGGCGGTAGAAGTAGACGTCGCGGTCCAGGTAGCTCAGCCGTTGGGCGGCCAGCAGCAGCGGATAGGTCACCGAGATGTCCTCGTAGTAGCCGCCGCCGAAGTGCACGTCGAGCGAGGTCAGGAACTCCCTGCGGACGACCTTGTTCCAGACCGCCATGATCATCTGCAGCAGTCCGGGGCGTTCCGCGAGCGTGAAGGTCTCCGGCAGCGGGGGCTCGACCAGCAGTCGGCGCCAGGTGTCGGGCTCGGTGCTGCCGTCGGGGTAGGTCCGGGCGAAGCCAGTGATCAGCACGTCGGGACGGACGGCGGCGAGCCGTGCGGCGATCTCGTCCACCGCGCCCTCGGCGAGCCAGTCGTCGGAGTCGACGAACCACACGTACTCGCCGGTGGCCTCGCGCAGCCCCACCTCGCGGGCGCCGCCCAGACCCCGGTTGACGGCCAGGTGCCGGACCCGCAGCCGGGAGTCGCGCGCGGCGTAGGCGTCGAGGATCTCGCCGCTGCGGTCGGGCGAGCAGTCGTCGACGGCGATGACCTCGAGGGTCGGCAGCTCGGCGGCGAGGATCGAGTCGAGGCAGCGCGGGAGGTAGTCGGCGACGCCGTACACAGGCAGCACGATGCTGAGGGAGACTCCCCTCTCTGCGGCGGCGGGGTTCAAGGCGGTCGCGCTCCCTGGTCGTGCAGTGGTGCGTACGTGCTGGGCACCCCGACTCTACTGGGCGGCAGCGGCGTCCACCGAGGTCGCTCGGCTCACCGAGGTCGCTCGTCGTCCACGGTGAAGAGGCGGTGCACGCCGAGCGCGGCGAAGACGCGGTGCACCTGGGAGGGGACGGCGCCCGCCGCGCGGTCCACCTCCGGCAGCACCAGGCGCAGCTCACCACCGCAGGAGCGCAGCAGCCGACGCGCGGCGATCAGCACGCCGACGCCGGTCGAGTCGCAGAAGCGGACCTCCGCGAGGTCGACCACGATGCGTCGCGAGCCGGTCGCGACCGCCTCCCTGACCGCCTCACGAACCTTCGAGCCGGTCCCGAGATCCAGGTCTCCGGCGACGTGCAGCAGTACCCAGCCGTCGTGCTCTTCCCGTTCCACCCTCAGCGTCGTCGTCATGGAGCCACGATTCCCTAGCATGTTCATGATGGTGATTCAGATTAGCCGCGGTCTGCGGAATCTGACACTCCGTGCCATCTTGCCTGTCCGGCGATTCTTCAAACACTCGGACGACGGGACCCGTCCGCGCTAGATTCGGCTTAAGGATTCCTTGGTCGTAGCTTGTGAAGCTCGTGAGGCGAAGCGGTGGTGCCGATGTCGAGTCCCGCGCCGATCCGCTGGGACCGGCAGATCCAGCGACGGCTGGCCCGCGGCGAGGAGTCCGCGCTGGGCGAGCTCTACGACCAGTTCGCGCCCCTGGTGCACGGCCTCGCCCATCGCGTGCTCGCCGACCAGGCCGCAGCCGAGCAGATCACCCGCGACGTGTTCACCCACGTCTGGGAGCACGCCGACAGCTTCGACCCCGGGCAGGGCTCCATGCGCTCCTGGATCGGCACGCTCACCCACCGCCGCGCGGTGGAGCGCCTGCGCCGCGAGCACGCGCTGGCCGCGGGCGACGGGGCGGAGGCGGCGGAGGGCGCGCCGCTGGAGCCGCCCAGCGTCGAGGAGGAGGTGCTGGCCGCGGCGACGGCCGCGCGGGTGCAGTACGTGGTGGCCTCGCTGCCGCAGGCACTGCGGGAAACGTTGCTGCTCACCTACTTCGGCGGGCGCACCTACGGGCAGGCCGCGAAGGAACTCGGCATCACGCCCGCGACCGCGAAACACCGGATGCGGCTCGGCCTGCAACTGCTGGCCACCGCCCTGTCCACGGAGCCGACCCGATGACCGCCACCGCGCCAGGCGCGCGAGACGCGCTGGAGCCACCCGCGCACGAGGCCCTGCGCGGGCTGCTGGGCGCGTGGGCGCTGGACGCCTGCCCGCCGGAGGAAGCCGCCCGACTGGAGGCCCACCTCGCCAACTGCCCCTCCTGCGCCGAGGAGGGCCACCGGCTGCGGGACGCCGCGGGCTGGCTCTCGGCGGACGAACCCCTCGACCCCGAGCCGAGCCTGCGGCGAGCGGTCCTCGACGGCTGCCTCGGCCGCCGCGACGCGACGTTCCACGTGCCCGCGTACGCGGAGCCCTACGTCGCCGAGACGGCCAGGCTGGACGCGCTGCTGCGCGACCTCGGCGAGCTGGACTGGCTGGAGCAGGCCGCGCTCACCTGGCACGGCGGCACGGAGCTGCGCCGCCCGGCGGAGGTCCTGTGCCACTTGGCCGCCGTCGACGGCGTCCTCGCCCGCGCGCTCGGCCTGCCGGATCCGGCCTCGGGCGACGACCTCCTGACCCGCACGGAAGAGGTGCGCTCCGCGCAGTCCCGGCGCTCCCCGGAGGCGGTCCGCGCCTTCTGGCGCGCGCAGACGCGCGCGGTGGTGGAGACCGCGGCGCTGGCCCCGCCGGAGACGGCGGGCGAGCGGGTGAACTACGGCGCGTTCCAGATCCCGGTCCGCGACGCGTTCCTTGACCGCGCGTTCGAGTGCTGGATCCACGCGGACGACATCGCGGAGGCTGTCGGCTACCCCTACCACCCACCGCGCGGCGCGCATCTGCGCCAGCTGATCGGCTTGGCAGCGAAGCTGTTGCCCTTGGCGCTGGCGAGTCTGCGGGAGGCGGGGCTGGCGACGTCGCCGGCGGTTGCCGAGCAGCCGCGCGTCCTGAAGCTGATCATCGAGGGCCGCGGCGAGAGTGAATGGCTGGTCCCGGTCGACGACCCCTCCTGGACCCCACCGCCCGGCACGGAGCCGACCTCGACGCTGGCGATCGACGGCGCCGAATTCTGCTTCCTCTGCGCCGCGCGGAGGGACCCGCGGCGGGTCCCCGTCGGCATCACCGGCGACCCAACCCTGGCCCGCGACCTCCTCTCGGCCGCGCCGCTCCTTTCACGTCCGTAGGACGTGAATAGGGGCGCGAGGAACTGCGCGAGCAACCACCCTGTGCGGATGGCCCTGCTCGTTCGGTGCTCTACGTGCGTGGGTGGCTTGTCGCGCAGTTCCCCGCGCCCCTAGAGGTGCAACCGACCCTCCGTCGTGACCTGTCGCGCCCACGATTGGCCCAAGAGTAAAAGTCAGGCAAAGACGACCGTGCGGGAGCCGTTCAGGAGCACGCGGTGTTCCGCGTGCCACTTCACCGCGCGGGCAAGCGCCTGGCACTCCGCGTCGCGCCCCAGCGCGACCAGCTTCTGCGGGGTGACGTCGTGCGCCACCCGCACGACCTCCTGCTCGATGATCGGGCCCTCGTCCAGCGCCGCAGTCACATAGTGCGCGGTCGCGCCGATCAGCTTCACGCCGCGTGCGTGCGCCTGGTGGTACGGCTTCGCGCCCTTGAAGCTCGGCAGGAAGGAGTGGTGGATGTTGATCGCTCGCCCGGTAAGGGCCTTGCACAGGTCGTCCGAGAGCACCTGCATGTAGCGGGCCAGGACCACCAGGTCCACCCGCTCCTCGTCCACCAGGCGCAGCAGCGCCGCCTCCGCCTCCGGCTTTGTGTCCGCCGTCACGGGGATGTAGTGGAACGGGACGCCGTACGAGCCGGCCAGCTCCTCGAAGTCGCGGTGGTTCGAGACCACGCCCGCGATCTCCACCGGCAGCGCGCCCGAGCTCGCGCGGAACAGCAGGTCGTTCAGGCAGTGACCGAACTTGCTGACCAGCAGCAGCACCCGCATCTTCGCCTCGGCCGGACTGATCTGCCAGTCCATGTGGAACGCGTCACCCGTCGCGGCGAAGCTGGCCCGCAGCTTCTCCAGGGTGACCGGCGGCTCCGCCGAGAAGTGGACCCGCATGAAGAACAGCTCGCTGTCCGCGTCGCCGAACTGCTGGCTGTCCACGATGTTGCAGCCGGTGAGGAAGAGATAGCTGGACACCGCGTGCACGATGCCCTGCTTGTCAGGGCAGGACAGGGTCAGGATGTACTGCTCGGCGGCGGCCACGGGGTGATTCCTCCCGGTTCTCGGTGTAGGCGAACCTTCGCACAGCGTGCCACAACCGCATGCCGCAACGGCGGCCCGTCTCACGCCGCGTGCTAGGCCCCGGCGTGCGTCAGGATCTCCAGCATGGCCAGCGAGCGCGGCGCGACGTCCGGGTCCTCCCCGTCCGCGAGCGCGAGCCGCACGTGTGCGTCGTGGCAGGCGCGGACGGCCTCGGGCCAGGCGTGGTGCTGGAAGTACGCGGAGGCGGGCGCGTCCGGGCCGACCTGGTGCATGATCCGCAGGACCCGCAGCACCGCCGTGTCGACCGCCGTCGCCTCCGCCGAGTCGCGGAAGATCGTGCCGACGTACTTCTCCGCCGACCAGCGGTCCAGCCAGGTGTCCTCGACCAGCCGGTAGACGGCGTCGGTGACGTCGCCGTAGCCCTCGCGTCCGGCGTACCAGCAGTCCTGCTGGAAGCGCGGGTCGCCGAGCATGTGCAACGCGGAACGGACCCGGGCCCGCCAGCGCCACCAGGGGATGTCAGTGAGCGGCATGCCGCCCATCCTCCTGGAGCGGGTGCCCGTTCGAGAAGACTTCTGGGGAGCCTCTTGGGAGACCTGTACCGCCTGCATGAGTCCCGATCCTACGTTCTACGCGTGTCCTCACCTCCTGTTCACCCTGCGGTGACCTTGCGTTACCCCTACGGCTCCCGGCTCGTCCGGATTCGTGGCAAGGGTGGCGACCTGACGGTTTTGACGCGGGAGGGGAACGCGCTCATGAGGTCCAAGGTGACCGAACGCGGTGCAAGGCGAAAGAAACTGGCCGCGGCGATCGCCGCAACGGCCATGTTGGGCTCCGGCGCGGCGGGCTGCGGGGGCAGCGCGAGCGCCGACAGCGCCAACGCGATCACGGTGATGACCTGGGCGCCGATGGACGGGCGGGCCGGCTCGGAGCCCGGCATGCCCGCGCTGGCGGAGGCCATCGGCAAGTACTTCGACGACAACGGCGGGGTGGCCGGGCACCCGGTCCGGGTCATCACCTGCGACGAGCACGGCACCTCCGACGGCGCGATCGCCTGCGCGAACCAGGCGGCCGCGGCGAAGGTCGTGGCGGTGGTCGGCTCGTCGAGCCAGTTCGGCGACCAGTTCCTGCCGATCCTGGAATCCGCGGGCATCAGCTACGTCGGCGGCTCGGGTTCCTCCACCGCGGAGTTCACCTCGCCGTACTCGTACCCGGTGAACGGCGGCTACCAGACCCTGCTGGTCGGCAACGGCGAGCAGCTCGCGACGGCCGGCTGCCGCAGGATCGCGATCGTCCGGCCGGACACCGCGGTGGGCGACAGCATGTACGCCTACTTCAGCAACGGCCTGGCCCCGTATCACCTCTCCGCCGTCGACGTCCGGGCGGTGCCCGGCCGGACCAACTACCAGGGCGAGATCGAGGCGGCCGTCGGCTCGGACCGAGCGCACGACTGCGTCACCAGCGCGATGGACGCGGCCTCGACGCAGACCCTCTTCGACGGCTGGCGCCGCTTCGCCCCCTCGCACGCGCGCCTCTCGGCGCTGATCGGAAGCTTCCAGCAGTCGCTGGTGGACTCGATGGGCGGCGCGGACAGCCCCCTGGAGGGCGCGCTGGCGACCGGCTGGTACCCGCCGGACAGCAGCCCGGTCTGGAAGAACCTGCACACGGTGGTGAAGCAGTACGCCTTCACCGACAACAGCATCAGCGCGGCGGACCCGGGCGTGGAGACGACCTGGATCGCCTACCAGGTCTTCAAGAAGGTCGCCGACCAGATCCAGGGCCCGGTGACGGCCCTCACGGTCCACGCGGCGTTCGACGCGACGGGTCCGGTCGACACGGGCGGCGCGACGCCGCCGCTGGCCTGGCAGGGCGGCAACCTGGTGGCCCTCCAGTCGGCGCCCCGCACGGTCAACACCTGGGTCAGCTTCCAGCAGGTCCGCAGCGGTGTCCTCACGGAGTCCCACACCGGCCTGATCAACGTCTCCACCGAACTCACCAGCTGACGCGACAGGTCACTACGAGGGTCAGTTGCACCTCCAGGGGCGCGAGGAACTGCGCGACAAGCCACCCACGCAGGTAGAGCCCCGAACGGACAGGGCTATCCGCACAGGGCGGTTGTTCGCGCACGCAGTGAATCAAGCAGAGCCCCGCGCCCCCGGAGGGCTAGAGCTGGCTGTAGGTCTTCGCGGGGAGGCTGTTGGCCGCGGCGATCGCGTTCCAGAGGGCGGAGGCCTGCTTCTTCGCCGAGGTCGCGTCGCCACTGGCGTTGTTGCCCGCCGCGCCCTCGCCGCCGGCCTGGGGGTGGTGGTGCTTCTGGCAGGGGCCCACAGAGGCCGCGGCCCAAGCCGCATAGTGCTCGTCGGCCTGCTGGGACGCCTGCCAGCCCCGGGTGAGCGCGTCGACCAGCGCCGCGCCCTGCTGGAGCTGGTCCACCTTCAGCGCGGCCAACTGCGTCACCAGGTTCGCCCGCGCCTGCGAGGCGGCGGTCAGCGTCTGCTGGTCCTGCGGCAGCCCCGAGCACGCCTTGATGTTCTCCACGGCGGCGACCACCGACTGGCGGTTGTTGGCCGCCGTGTCCAGCAGCGCGCTCAGCGCCTGGGCCTGGGGGGAGATGCCCTTCGCCGCGCCGCCGTCCTTGGCCGCCGTCGGCTGGGACACGGCCGATCCGGACGCCTGCGGGGACGCCGACGAGGTGCCACCGCCCAGCATCGCGCCCATGCCGATGCCGACCACCGCGCACGCCGCGACGACGCCGATCGCGATCGCCCGCATCGACGGCCCGCTGCGCGGGGGCTCCTGCTCCTCCTCGTAGCCGCCCCCGGCGTAGCCACCGTCCGAGTAGCCGCCGTCTGCGTAGCTGCCGCTGTCCTGGTAGCCGCCCTGCTGCTGCGCGTACGGCGAGTAGGGCTGCTCGTACCCCTGCTGTGGCTGCCCGTAGGGCGCCTGCGGCGCAGCCGGCATCGGGGGCAGGAACTGGGTCGCAGCGGCCTGCGGCTCGGGCGCGAGGTGGTGCGGCTGCTGCTCGGCGTAGGCCGCCGTCGGCTCGGACTCCGGACGGAAGAGGTCATCCGGAGTGAGCTCGCCGGGGTTGGGACGACGATGGTTCACGCGCTTCCTCACCTATGGACCGAGCCGGTCCCCGTAGGCCGTACTCACAACGGCCACACGCTACCCGCTCACCCCGACGAGTGACCATCCTGATGGACGCCGTCTCACCCTTCCCCTACGCGGCCGCCTCCGCCATCGCCCTGGCCTGGAACTCCTGGACCGCCCGCTGGTTGCGGAACGGCTCCAACTTGCGGCGGAAGTCGTCCAGGTACTCCGAACCGCGCGCCGATCGCAGGCAGGACATCAGCTCCATCGCCCGTGCCCCCGTCTCGCACGCCTGGTCGACCTCACGCAGTTGCAGCTGCGCCGTCGCCAGCAGCACCAGATCCACGGCGCGCCGCCGCACCCGCGTCTCCGGGTGGCCCCGCAGCGCCTCCTGGGCCTGCCGCGCGCTCTGCCTCGGCTGATCCAAGTCGCGATGGCAGTGCGCGAGTTCGTCGGCCAGGTAGGCGCCGTCGAAGTGGCCGATCCACTCCGGGTCCTCCTCCGGGCGGCTGTGCTCCAGCGACTGCATCGCACGGCCCGCCGCCGCGTCGCAGGAGCGGCTGTCGCCGAGCAGCGCGTGGCCGCGGGCCTCCGCCGCGTAGAACATCGCCATCGCCGTGGGCGTCGCCGCGCCCCGCGCGCCCTCCTGGGCGGCGCGGGCCAACTGCGCGATCTCACGCGGGTTGCCGAGCGCGGCAGCGAGATGGCTCATCGAGGAGGCCAGCACGTAGCCGCCGTAGGCGCGGTCGCCCGCCGCCTGGGAGAGCCGCAGCGCCTGGATGTAGTAGCGCTGGGCCAGGCCCGGCTGGCCGGTGTCGATGGCCATGTAGCCGGCCAGCTCGGTCAGCCGCGCCACCGCGGTGAACAGTTGGCGTCCGGTCTCCTCGCGGTAGGAGCCGGAGAGCAGGCCGGAGACCACGGAGTTGAGGTAGTGCACCACGACCGGCCGGACGTGCCCGCTGCCGAAGCGATGGTCCAGGTCGACCAGCATCTGCGTCGTCGCCCGGACGGCCTCCACGTCCGCCGGGCCGACGCGTGGCCCGCCGGTGCGCGCCACCGACGGGTCGGGGCCGGTGATCAGCCAGTCACGGCTCGGCTCGACCAGCGCGGAGGCGGCGACCTGGGCCCCGGTCAGGAAGTCGCGCCGCCCGACGTCGCTGCGCCACAGCTCGCAGACCTGCTCGACGGCCCCGGCCAAGGTCGCGGAGAACTGCAGGCCGATGCCGGAGGAGAGGTTCTTGCCGTCGGCCATGCCGATCTCGTCGACCGTCACCTGCCGGCCCAGCTTGCGCCCGATCGCCTCCGCGATCACGGACGGGGCCTGCCCGCGCGGCTGCTGGCCCCGCAGCCAGCGCGCGACGGACGTCTTGTCGTACCGCAGGTCGAGCGAGTGCTCGGCCCCGCAGAGGTTGACCCGGCGGGCCAGGCCCGCGTTGGAGCAGCCGGCCTCCTGAATCAGGGCCTGGAGCCGTTCGTTGGGCTGTCGTGCGACGAGCGGTCTGGCGGCCATGGACGTCACTGCCTCCCCTTTGAGGTCGGAGGTCGCAGGACAGGAGCATGCCCCTGATGCGTTCCGGTGATGCGTCACGAGGTGTCAATCGCGGGCAATGGCTTGGAATATCAGGACATTCGGTGCGGGAACTCCAGCGTATCGAAGTGACAAGGAGTACACATACCCGCCGCCGGGGGGCTCACCACATGTGCGCCCCCTGTTGTGCAACCGCGCGCCCCGCGTGTCGCGTCCCGGATGGCCGAGTTTTCTCAGAAGCCCGTAACCCCTGCCCCTGCCGCGAGTTGTGCAGCACGTGGAAGACACCCTGGGAGCCACCCAGCAGGACGAACTCGCGGACACCGGCAGGGGTGCCGCGCGTGACGCCCTGTTGACGGCGGCGGTCACGTACGCGGAGGAGCGGCACTGGGAGGTCTCCCCCGGCGCCTGGCTGTTGGAGGACGACGGCCCGCCGCGCTGCTCCTGCGGCGACCCGGCCTGCCCGATGCCGGGCGCGCACCCGGCCACCCGCGACTGGACGCGTCGCGCGAGCTCGGGCCCCGGCGTCGTCCGCCGCTGGTGGACGGAGAACCCGCAGGCGTCGATCCTGCTGCCGACGGGCCGGTCCTTCGACGCGATCGACGTGCCCGAGGTGGCCGGCTGCCTGGCGCTGGCGCGGATGGAGCGGATGGGTCTGCAGCTGGGCCCCGTGCTGGCGATGCCGGGCGGCCCGGGGCGTGGCCGCAGGCTGGTCTTCCTGGTCCTGCCGGGCGCGCTTCCGAAACTGCCGGACATGCTGCGACGCCTCGGCTGGGGCCCGGGCCGGCTGGACCTGGTCGGCCACGGCGAGGGCGGCTGGGTCGTCGCCCCGCCGACGCGGATCGGCGCGCTGGGCTACGCGCAGTGGGCCCGGGAGCCGACAGCGCTGAACCGCTGGTTGCCGGAGGCGGCCGAGGTCATCAACCCCATTGCTTACGCCTGCGGCCGAGAGGCGCCGCTGCCCGCACACGCGGGGCAGTAGCACAAGCCCGGCAATCCCCTGTGCCCCCGAGTCACGCGGTGTTCGCTCCCGCGGCGGACCGGGGGCGCAGTCACGCCGTGCGGCGGGCTGGCTGACTGCGGAATCTACCCACTCGGGAGGCTGGAAAAGCCCCACCTTCGAGTGATGGGGCTCAAGGATTGTCCGGAGATGCCGAGGGGATCTATCTCCTCGTAAGGGTCAGCGCAGCGGCAGCACCGGAACGGAAGGAGAGACCGCTTCGTCAGGGGGCGCCCGGAGGGGAAGCCGGGCTCGGCGGGGGAAGCGGGGAGGGAAGATCGGGGGATCGCGAGGGGCCTCGGCGCTCGGGGAAAGTCAGCCGAGGCCCCTCGCCTTTTGGCCCGCAGGGCCATCAGGGGCGCGAGGCTCTACCGATTTGCGGCTCCGCCGCGCGGGCGCGAGCGGTCACGACGGAGGGCCCGTTGCAGCACCCAGGGGCGCGAGGAACTGCGCGACAAGCCACCCAGTGAGGTGAGTCCCCGATCGAGCAGGGCCATCCGCACAGGGTGGTTTCTCGCGCATGTAGTTCATCGAGCAGAGCCCCGCGCCCCTGAGGTAGTGCAACGTCCCGTTCTGCAGAAGTGCTACGCCCGGGCGACGAAGACGTGGGCGGCGATGTCCTTGCCCAGTTCCGCGGCTTCGCCGCCGCTGCCGACGAGTACGCCGCCCGTGGACTCCGTCACGTTGACGACCGCGCCCGGCTGCACGCCGGCCCGGCGCAGGGTGTACATCAGCTGGGCGTCCGTCTGGATCGGCTCACCGATACGGCGGATGATCACCGCCCTGCTCTCCGAGCCCGGCGCCAGCTCGTCCAGGGCGATCAGCGTCTCCGCCTCGTCCGCCGGGGTCTCCCCCAGCTCCTCCAGCCCGGGGATCGGGTTGCCGTACGGCGACTCCGTCGGGTGGCGCAGCAGCTCGAGGACGCGCCGCTCCACCGCCTCGCTCATCACGTGCTCCCAACGGCACGCCTCCGCGTGCACCTGCTCCCACTCCAGGCCGATCACGTCGACCAGCAGGCACTCCGCGATCCTGTGCTTCCGCATCACCCGCGTCGCGAGCTTGCGGCCCTCCGCCGTCAGCTCCAGGTGGCGGTCGTCCGCGACGGTCACCAGGCCGTCACGTTCCATCCGGGCGACGGTCTGGCTGACCGTGGGCCCGCTCTGCTCCAGGCGCTCCGCGATACGGGCGCGCATGGGGACGACGCCCTCTTCCTCCAGCTCGAAGATCGTCCGCAAGTACATCTCGGTGGTGTCGATCAGGTGGCCTGACATCGGACAGCGGGCTCCGTTCCTCAAAAGTGCTCCGGTCGCGCTCCCGGGTGCTCCTCAATTCTTGCGCATGCCGCCGACAATCGGCTGCGGCCTGCAACGCGGGCCGCCGATGCTTCGTGCCCGCGCGGTGTTGACAGCGCCCCCGCGCACCCAGCACCGTGCCTGTCACCACCCACCTACGCAGGGGAGTCACGAGTCCCGATGAGCGATCTCGCCGGTCAGTATCTCGACGCCGCCATCGCCCACCTCCAGCGGATCAGGGCGGAGGAGTCCGCCGGCGTCGAGGCCGCCGCCGAGGCGCTCGCCCGGACGATCAAGGAAGGCGGGCGCGTCTTCACCTTCGGCGCCGGCCACTCCTCGCTGCCCGCGCAGGACGTCGTCTACCGGGCCGGCGGACTCGTTCTGATGAACCTGCTCGCCGTCCCCGGCGTGATCGGCGTCGATGTCATGCCGGCCCACCTGGGCAGCGCGCTGGAGCGGGTTCCCGGGCTGGCCACCGCGACGCTGGACGCCGGGCCCGCCCGCGCCGGCGACCTGCTCTTCGTGATCTCGCTCTCCGGCCGCCAGGTCATGCCCGTCGAGCTGGCCAGGCACGCGCGCGAGCGCGGGTTGACCGTCGTCGGCGTCACCTCGCTGGCGTATCCGGCCGCGGTCACCTCGCAGCACCCGAGCGGGCTCTACCTCAAGGACGTCTGCGACATCGTCCTGGACAGCAAGATCGCGGTGGGCGACGGCGAGCTGACCGCCCCCGGCGCGGAGACCACCTTCGGGCCGGTCTCGACGGTGACCACGGTCGCGCTGATGCAGTCCGTCGTGGCCGTGGCCGTCGGCAAGCTCGTCGAGGCCGGGATCACCCCGCCGCTGTTCCGCTCCGGCAACGTCGACGGCGGCACCGACTGGAACGCCAAGCTGATGGCCGAGCACAAGGACCGCATCTTCTACGCCTTCTAGAAGCGTTCCGGCTCAGCGGGACGCGGCGTCCAGGTCCACCGCCGCCGCGACCCGCGCCGCGACGTCCTCGGCGAAGTCGGCGTCGGCGCGGTCGAAGCGCTGACGCCCCGCCCCGCGCAGGAAGGTGAGCACGCCGTGGTTCTGGCCGCGGCTGCGCAGCGGCGTGGCGAGGCCGTGGACCGTGCCGACCGGCCACTGCCGCAGCGCGGCCCAGCCGGGGACGACGGGCAGTCCGCCCGTCGTGCCCGGCGGCGCGCCGGTGTCGGAGACGCAGACGGTGCCCGCGCGCTCCAGCGCCCGCAGCGCCGGGTGGACCTCGCCGTACCGCGCGGGCAGCCCGAGCGGGGTGAGGCCGCCGCCGGGACGGAACGCCCCGGTCGGCGCGGCGGCGACGCGGATCAGCGACTCCCCGCGCACCACGTCCAGCAGGGCGTGGTCGGCGAAACCGGCCAGCACGAAGTCCAGGTAGCCGACGGCCGCCTCCAGGCCGTCCGCGCACTCGGCCGCGGCGAGCCCGGCCCGGCGCAGCTGGTTGGCGCGGAAGCGGAGCACCGCGTTGTCCTGGTCGGCGCGCTCCTGGAGGGTGACGTCCTCGAAGAGCCAGACCACCCCGAGCGGCACCGGCTCCTCCCCCATCGGTGAGCCGATCCTGACGAACTCGCTGCGCAGGCAGCGACGCCGGGCCGGGTCGGCGCGCAGCGCGATCCAGAGCTTGACGCCGCCGAGCGGCTTTCCCGTGGAGAGGGTGTGCAGCAGCGCGGACTCCAGCTCCTGGACGCCCTCGCCGAGCACCTCACCGAGCGGGTGGCCGAGCAGGGCCGCGCGCTCGCGGTCGAGCCAGCGGGCGGCGGTGTCGCTGACCGTGGCCGGACGCAGGTCCGCGTCGACGAGGACGATGCCCGTCGGGGCGTCGTCCAGCAGCGACTGGGCCAGGCCCAGCGAGCGTTCCAGCTCGATCTGCGCCCCCGCCTCGGAGAAGGCGAAGTAGTGCCCGAGGGTGGTGCCGTGTTCCGAGCGGACGGAGCTGACCTGCGCGCGGACCAGCACCCTGCGGCCGTCGCTGGTCAGCAGCGGGAACTCGTGCAGCGCGCGGACGCCCTCGCGGGTGCCCTGCAGCTGCGCGCGTACCGCCTCGGCGTCGGCCGGGCGCACCGCCCAGCCCTCAAGACCGCGTCTGCCGACGGCTTCGGCGGCGGTCCAGCCGAGCAGTCGGCCGGCCTCGCGGTTCCAATGCGTCACGACGCCGTCCGCGTCGAGCGCGGCGAGGCCCACCTCCATGCTTTCCAGCAGGGCAGTGAGCAGTCGGTCGTCGTTCTCGATGGGCATGCTGGGCGCACCTCCCCCTGCGGACCCGTCCATTCAACTCGCCCCGTACGTTCCGTACACCGTGTTCCCGGATATTTCGGGAAGTCGGGGGTCCGTCGGATTCAGCGAATACGTGTGCTGTGCAAGGACGGTGGGCAGGGTGACACTGATTCAGGACGCACGGGCGAGGGTGAGGGGGAGTCGACCATGGTCCAGGTCTCTGCGCGGGAGTTCCACGAGAGAGAGCTCATCCCGGATCCGTACGGGCAGGTGGACCAGATCTCGGTGATGGAGCAACGCCGGGCCACTCGGTGGTACGGCGGTCAGATCCTGGCCCTCTTCCTCGCCTCCGCGCTGGGGATCTGGGACCTGCACGCAGGGAGTCTCGACATCTCCCCCGGGCTCTCCATCGCGGCCTTTCTGGCGGCGTTCTACTACTGGAGCCGGCTGCGCGCCAAACGCCCGCAGACGGCGTGGTTCGAGAGCCGGGCCGCGGCCGAGGCGATCAAGGGCCTGGTCTGGCGGTACTCGATCCGCTCGCGCCCGTTCGAGGGGGACGCCCGTTCTCCGGACGCGGCCGAGCAGTTCCTCGACCAGATCAGCGAGATCTTCGAGATCTACCGGGGCCTGGGCGTCATCGACAAGGAGTCGCAGCCGGGGATCACCGCGGAGATGGTCCGGCTGCGCCACGAGGGCCTCGCGGTACGGCGCGAGGTGTACCTGCGCGAGCGGGTGCGCGCGCAGCGGGTCTGGTACACGACCAAGGCGGACGCCTTCGACAACAAGAGCACGGGCTGGTCGCTGGCCACGCTGATCGCCATCTGCTTCGGCGGGGCGCTGGCCCTGCTGCAGATGTTCGGCGCGACGCACGTCCACGCGCTGGGCACGCTGGCGACGCTGGGCGCGGCGATCACCGCGTGGACGCAGCTGAAGCAGTTCCGCCCGCTGGCGGCCGCCTACCGGGTGGCGGCCAGGGAGTTGGAGCAGATCGAGAACCGCTTGACCAGGCTGAATCCGGCCGAACCCGGCGCGGAGGAGCTCTGGTCCCGACTGGCCCGCGAGGCCGAGTCGACGCTCGCGAAGGAGCAGGCGGTCTGGCGGGCGAGGAGCGACCGCCGGATCTGAGCTTGATCTTGAGGCCGACCGACCGGCCGTTGGGGCACGCAAGCGACGAGGGGACACGGGGTGACGGAGCTACAGGTCAAGGCGGCCGACGGCAGGACACTGGCAGCAGCGACCTGGGGCAGACCGGACGGCAGGCCCGTCTTCCTGCTGCACGGCACCCCCGGCAGCAGGCTCCACCAGACGCCCCGGCCCAGCCTGCTCTCGCGGCTGGGCCTGCGCGTGATCACCTTCGACCGCCCGGGCTACGGCGACTCGGACCGCCGCCCCGGCCGCAGGGTCGCCGACGCGGCGGAGGACGTCCGCACCATCGCGGACCACCTCGGCCTGACCCGCTTCTCGGTGGTCGGCCGCTCCGGCGGCGCCCCGCACGCGCTCGCCTGCGCGGCGTTGCTCGCGGACCGCGTGATCCGCACGGCGGCGCTGGTCAGCCTGGCCCCGTGGGACGCGCGGGACCTGGACTGGCAGGCGGGCATGGGCTCGGGCAACGCGCGCAGCTACCGCAAGGAGGACCCTGGCGAGCGCCGGCTGGCGACCTCGTTGCGGATCAAGTCCCGTGACATCAGGGAGGATCCGCAACGCCTGCTGGAAGAGTTCCGCGGCGAGCTGCCGGCCTCCGACCGCTGGGTCCTGGCCAGCGGCACGATGACGAGCCTGCTGCGCGCCAACTACCGCGAGGCGCTGCGCCGCGACGGCGGCGGCTGGATCGACGACGCGCTGGCCTTCCGGCAGCCGTGGGGCTTCGACGTCTCCGACATCCCGGGCGAGGTCCTGCTCTGGCACGGCGAGGACGACGTCTTCTCCCCGGTGGAACACACCCTCTGGCTCGGCGAACGCATCCCCCACTCGCGGGTCGTGGTCCGCCCCTTCGAGGGCCACTTCGGCGCGATGCGCGTGATGCCGGAGGTCCTCCACTGGGCGTCCAGGGACTCCCCCGAGGCACCGAGCTCAGCCATTTAGTAACGGGCCAGTTGCAACTCCCCAGGGGCGCGGGGAGTTGCAACTACCTGTCAGACGGGAAGCAGTTCCAGGTCACGGCCCAAGCGGCGCCAGCCGCGCGCGCTCTGGACGGCGGAGTGTTCGTCGCCGAGCTGGCGGACCAGTTCCTCCAGGGCCTCCGAGCGCAACTCCGTTGCTTCCGTGCGGCGGCCCTGGTCCCGGAGCGTGATCGCCAGGTTCACCTGGCAGACCACCGCGTCCGGGTGCTTCGCGCCGTAGCGGGTCGAGAGACCCGAGAACGCGGCGAGGCCCAGTTCCTCGGCGCGGTTCAGGGCGCCGCTGTCGCCGTAGGAGTTGGCCAGGTTGATCATCGCGCAGAGCGTGTACGGGTGTTCGTCGCCCAGCGTCGAGTGCAGTTGCGTCAGCGTCCGCTCGCCCAGGACCAGTGCCTCCTGGACCCGGCCGCTGTCGCGCTGGTAGATGCTCAGGTTGTTCGCGCAGATCAGCGCGAACGGGTGGCTCTCGCCCAGCGTCTTGGCGTAGTGGTCGTAGATCTCCAGCGCCGTCTCCGTCGCCGCTTCCTTGTCGCCGGAGGCCGAGTACTCCGCCGCCAGGTTCAGCGCGCAGGACAGCGCGTCCGGCACCAGTTCGTTGTAGCGCTCCAGGTAGCGGTTGTAGGTGTCCATGGTGAGGCGTCGCGCCTCACTCTGCTGGCCGGCCTTGCGCAGGGCGACCGCCAGCGACTTGGTGTAGCGCAGCGAGGCCAGGTCGGGAACCGGGATCGAGTACTCGTCGCGGAACTCGCTCAGCAGGTTGACCGAGCCCTTGTAGTCGCCCAGCGCGCGCAGGTCCTCCGCCAGCGCCGCCTTCGAGGTCAGCGTGTACGGGTGGAGCGGGCCCAGCACCTCCGCGCGGATCGTGTAGACCTCCTCGTCCAGCACGCGGGCCGCGTCGTAGTCGCCGTTGAAGCGGTAGTCGATGGCCAGGTTGTTGGCGATGCGCAGGGTCGCCGGGTCGTCCTCGCCGAGGACCTCCTTCATCCGCAGGTACGTCTGCTGGTCCAGGTCCAGCGCCTCGCGGAAGCGGCCCAGCGCGCGCTGGTCGGCGGCCAGCGAGCCGGCCGTCTGCAGCGTCTGCGGGTGGTCGGGGTGGAGCACCAGGCGCTGACGGCTCAGCGTCTCGGAGTCGAGTTCCAGGCACTCCGCGAAACGGCCCTGGCTGCGCAGCACGTTGCCGAGCTGGAACCGCAGTTGCAGGGTCTGCCGGTCGTCCTCGCCCAGCTTGTCGAGCCAGGCGGCGTCCAGGCGGCGGCCCAGTTCCTCGGCACGGTCCAGGTCGCCCCGCTTCCACAGGTAGCGGACGCGGTCGATGAGCAGCTGCCGGGTGTCGGGCTCGTCGCAGTTCTCCGCGTTGGACGGGCCGAGGTGCGGCCAGATCAGCTGGAACACGGGCCAGTTGGCCGGGTCGTCGGTGTCGCCGACGTCGGGTCGGGCGCTGACCAGCACGCGGTGCACCTCGTGGATCGCCTGGTCCTCCTCCAGCTGCGTCAGCTCGGCGCGGATCACCGCCTGGACCATCCGGTGCACCTGGAAGGTCTTGCTGACGTTGTCGACCTTCGCCAGCCCGTACCTGCCGATGGCCCGGATGACGGTGCCCATCATGTTCTTGTCGCGCAGATCGTCGCTGTACTGGACCAGCGACTCGATCATCTGGTCGCTGTAGAAGAGGCTCATCGCGATCGAGTCCGGCGAGAAGAACGCGCACAGCTGCAGCAGTCGGGCCGCGGCCGGCTTCTCCTCGCGCAGTCGGGCGATCGAGACGTTCCAGGTCGCGCCGAAGGTGGTCGGGTAGTCCGCCGGGCGGTTGGAGGCCAGCGCGTTGACGGCCTGGCTCTTCAGCTGGGTGACGTAGGCCTGCACCGGGACGCCGGTGGTCTCCAGCCAGGCGGCCGCGATCTCGACGGCCAGCGGCAGGTCACCGACGGCCTCGGCGACCAGGTCCGCGTCCTCGCGGGAGAGGCCGTGGTTGCGTCGGCACAGGTGTTCCACCGACTCCTCGCGGCGGAAGACGTCGACCTCCAGCGCCTCGGCGTGGCCGGACCAGGCCTGGTTGCGCGAGGTCACCAGCACGTCGCCGGGGCCGCCGGGGAAGTAGCGGACGATGTTCTGCGGGTCGTCCGCGTTGTCGAAGATCAGCAGCCAGCGCCGCGCCTTGGGGTGGTTGCCCAGCCGCAGCGTCTCCTTGACCAGCTCCGCTGTCTCCGCCGCGTTCTCGCTGACGCGCAGCTCCAGGCGGCGGCCCAGGTCGGCCAGTGAGGTGGCGACCTGCTCGGGCTGCTCGGCCTCGATCCACCAGACCAGGTCGTAGTCCGCCATGAAGCGGTAGGCGTACTCCAGCGCCACCTGCGTCTTGCCGACGCCGCCGAGGCCGTAGAGGGTCTGCGGGGTCGGCAGCACGACCGTGGAGCGGCGGTCGCGCTGCTTGTCGCGCAGCTGGTCGCGGAGCCGGTCCAGTACCGCCGCGCGGCCGGTGAAGGCGGGGTTGCGCAGCCGCAGGTTCCACACCGCCGGGCGCAGGCCCGGATAGCGCGGGCCCTCGCCTGGCACCGACTCGGGCGGCGTGCTCTCACTGCGGCTCAGCGCGCGCAGCAGCGCGGTGATCGCGCCCGACTCGTCCAGGCGCTGCAGGTCGACCGCGTTGGCGTTGCTGAAGATCCCCGTCGGCCGGGCCTCGCCGACGCGGACCGGGACCAGGTCGCGGGCGTCCTCGGACGGGTTGCCGACCAGGATGTCGCGGGCGGCGCGGGCCTGGACGGCGCGCGCGTAGGAGGCGGACCAGACGGCGACGGTCCGGGTCACCGCGTCGCGCACGCGCTCGCTGTCGGTGCGCGGGGCGGCGCCCAGCTCACGCGGGACGACCCGCAGCCCGGCGCGGGTGAGCACCCACTCGATCCACTCGGCCCACATCCGGTCCTCGGACGCGTAGGAGAGCACGACGTCCTCGCGGGCGGCCGGGTGCGGCCGGGTGAAGCGGTCGCGGTAGTGCAGCCGGATGTCCTCCTCCATCGGCGGCAGGCCGGTGACCCGGTCCTGGGTGATCTGGCCGACCAGGCGCTCGCAGGCGGCCAGCAGGCTGTTGGGCTGCCCGGAGCGGTCGCCGAAGGTGGCCAGGATCTCCTCGTAGGCGTAGAAGCGGACGTAGGGGATCTCCACCGCGTCCCAGAACCGGTCGCGGGCCACCGAGCCCATGTTCTGCGGAAGTTGGCCGAAGCGCTTGCGGGCCAGCGCGCGACCCGCCTCGGCCTTGCTCTTCTCGCCGTCGTCGACGCGCATCGGCACCGGCAGGATGCGGATGCCCCGGTTGGAGTGCCGCTCCACGATCCGGCGGGTGATCTCGGAGGCGCCCTCGATGCTCTGGCTGCTCAGCGTGAAGCAGACGACCAGGTCGTCGGGCATCTCCACGGTGCAGATCTCGGCGATGTCGGAGAGGCCGGTACGGCTGTCGATCAGCACGTAGTCGTAGTGGCGGCGCATCTCCTCGCGCAGCGCCTGGAAGAAGCGGGCGCCGTCGACGTGCTCGTAGAACTCGTCCCAGTTCAGGTTGGCCACGGTCGCGCCGTAGTCGCTGTGGGCCTGGCCGGCCGGGAGGAAGTCGAGGCAGCCCTCGCGAGGGAAGCCCTTCCAGTTGAGCGAGAGCGCGTGCGGGCGCACCCGCACGATCCGGCGCAGCCACTCGTCACTGCGGTCCTCGCGCTCCAGCGCCTGCTCGCGGTACTCGTGGATCAGGTCCACGACGCCGGTACTGGCGTCCAGCAAGGTCTGGTCGAGGAAGGGGTGGAAGAACCGGGAGAGACCCGGGGCCTCCAGGTCCCAGTCGACGGTGAGCACCCGGTGGCCGTTGGCGGCCAGGATCCAGGCGGTGTTGGCCAGCGCCATCGTGCGGCCGGTGCCGCCCTTGTAGCTGTAGAAGGTGATGATCCGGCCGTCCCGGCCGGCACTTGGTCCGGCGCCCGCCTCGGTCGGCTCACTCAGCTCACTCAGCTCACTCGACTCACTCGGCTCCGGGCTCACGGCCACGTGTCGGTCCCCTTCTGGTGTCGGCTCGACGGACGCGTGCACGTGCTCACTCATGGGAGTCCTCCCCCGGACCTGGCTCTTGCGGCGGCTGTTGCTGCGGTGGCTCTGGCTGGGGCGTCCCGTACGAGGGCGGGTCGACGCCCGAGCGGAGGTTCGGCTTGCCGGAGCCGCCCTGGCGTGGGCGGGACTCTTCGCGTTGCTGGTCGAAGGCGTGCTGCGCTGCCATGGCCGCGCCGGGCAGGGCGTCCTCGAAGTCGTCCAGGGTGCCGAGTACCCCGCCGTTCGGCTCCCTGAACTTGCGCCGGTCCACCCGCATGTGGGTGAGCGTCTCGTCCGCGAGGCGCGTCAACTGCTCGTTCCTGCGCTCGCATTCGGGATCGTCGGCGGGCCACGGCTCCAGCACGCTCACCCAGGTGGGGTTCTGCGCGTCGAAGCGCTTGAGCAGCTCGCGCCGGTCCTTGTCCAGCAGGCTCCAGCGGTCCAGCAGCAGCACGCCGGGCGCGGCTGGGGCCTCGCCGCGCAGCAGCAGTTGGGCCTCCTCCTCGAACTCGTGGATGCTCGGGTGGAACTCGGACTGCCGGGCGACGAAGGCCGCGCGCTTGGCCAGGGTGTCGCCGCCGTCGTTGTAGGGCTTCCAGTCCACGGCGCTGATGCCGTACGCGTCGGCGGAGCGGCCGACCGGCAGATTCCGCACGTCCGGGGCGAGGACCGCGATCCGCAGCCTGCGGCGCTGGTCGGGTGGCTGGAAGGCGCTGGGCCGGTCCTGGAAGTCGCGCCGTCTGCCCACCGTGATGGTGGTCTGCTGGGCGACCCTGACGATCGTCTGCGCGAGCCGCAGCACGGCAATCTCGTACTGCTGCCGAAAGTAGCCGAGCCTCGACAGGGTCAGCAGCCCCTCGGTGACGTAGTCGGCGCCGAAGTCCCGGTGCGCGTACTGGAGCGGGCGGGCCACCTCGGGCATGTCGTCCTGGCCGACCACCACCCACTGCACCGGCACCACCCCGCTGATCTGCGAGGCGTGCATGCCGGGCCGGTTGATCAGCACCTGCCGGGAGGCGAACGCGTTCCACTCCTGGCCGCAGGCCTGCGAACGGAAGTAGCGCGGCGAGTAGAGCGGCACGAAGACCCGGCAGTGCGCGATCGCCTCGGTGATCCGCTCGGACCAGCCCTCGCCCAGGTGCATGCCGGTGTCCATGAAGCCGGCCGGCTCGTCGTCGTCCAGGCCCGCCAGTTCGGCGACGGTTCCGCACAGGTCGCGGAAGAGCTGTTCCTCCCAGTGGGTCTTGGCGTTTCCCGGTCCACCGGCCGAGCGCGGCACGCGCGGGGCATGGGCATAGGAGAGGAAGAAGAACGGACGTGGGACGTCCTCGGGCCAACTTCCCTTGTCGATCACGCGCCACTCCCCCAGCGACCGGACACCGTACGTAGGAACGATGGAACCCGGTAGCAGACGGAGCGTCAACACCACGCCCGGGGAAGACTGTTAGTTCAGCACGGCATTCTGCATGTCCATGGGGACCAGATGACGCGCGGCGGCGTCGACCGCGGTGCGGACGGAGACCAGCGTTGCGGACGCGGCGCCGACGCGGCCGCGTCGGACCGGGATCCGCCGCTCGACCCGGCGGCCGAGCTCGGCGAAGTGGAGGTCGTCGAGATCCAGCCCGGTGAACCTGCGCCAGCGCGCCTCGCCGGAGTCGGTGAGCAGTTTGGCGCTGTAGAGCTTGCGGGGGTGGTCGGGCCGTTGGTAGTCGACCAGGTGGTAGGGCGTGAAGGTGTCGTGGCCGGTGCCGAGGAGCAGCGCCCGGGCGTCGAGAGCGTAGAGGCGGCCGAGCGGCGAGTCGGGGCCCAGGTGCTGGTCGAGCGGGTGCTCCCAGGTGATCGCGGCGGCCTGGGGGCCGAGGGCCGCGAACGACGTCTGCGGGTGCGCGCTGCGCAGCGCGCCCGGTGTGCGGCGCAGCTCCTCGGAGAGGCGGCCCATCGAGGGTGAACAGGGCGTGTTCGCCGGGTCGAAGGGCGGCATGGCCGCCTGGTAGGCGTGCAGCGCGGCGGCGTCCAGGCCGGCGGTGGCCTCGCGATAGAGCCGGGAGGTGAGGGAGTTCTCCGGGGTGGCCGTGTAGGCGACGAGCGTGCCCTGCGCGCCGAGGACCTCGCGCAGCACCCCGAGCAGGGTGCGGGCTCCGCCCAGGACCGGGCCGAGGCTGCGCAGCGAGGCCTGGACGAAGACCACGCCGCCCGGCTCGACGCCGAGCTTCTTGAGCCCGAGACGCAGGTCTTCCTCGGTCCACTCAGACACGGTCGCCCTCCACGGCAGCCACGGCAGCGCACTCCCCGAGCCAGGGCTCCACGGTAGCCCGCATCCCGGCGACGAAGCGCTCCCCGCGCGCCGTGAGGACCCCGGAACCGGCCATCACCTCGATGGCTCGGTAGGTGTGGTCGAGCCAGCGGCCGAACTCCTCGCGCGCCTGCTCGCGCTCCTGCTCGCTGCTGGGCGCTCGCCAACGGGAGAGCCAGAACTCGACGACGGCGATGTGCGCGTACGTCCCCTGGAAGAGGCCCTCGAACGGGCGCGGGTCGGGCCGCCACGGGGCGTGGTAGGTGCGGGTGTCGGCGCGGTCGAAGAGGTCGTCCACGTCGAAGACGGCGCCCAGTTTGACGTGCTGGAACTCGTGGATCATGAGCAGCGCCAGCACCTCGGGCGAGCCCGGTCTCGCGATCCCCACCGCGCCGAAGACGTCCCTGGCCGCCCCGCTGACGAAGCTGCCCGCCGGATCGGGCCGCAGCGGGACGACGGCGGAGAGGCCGGCGCGCAGGCCGGGGGCGTAGTCGGGGAGCGTCGCGTCGATCAGCTGCCAGGCCTCGGTGAGCTCGGCCTGCCACATCTCGGCCTCGGCCGCGCTCATCGGATCGGCCGGATCCCAGTGGTGCGCGCGGCGCTGCGGGTCGGTGTCGTCGAGGATCAGCGCCGTCGCGCCGAGCACGACCGGCCGGACCCGGTGCCAGCGCGGGTTGCCCGTCGGCTCCGGCCGGTCCAGCTCCAGCCCGAACGTCTCGCCGTCGTTGGTGACGGTGATGCGGCGGCCGGGACCCGTCTTCACCAGCGCCGAACCCGGCCGAAGCGAGGTGAGCACGCCGTGGCCCGGCAGTCGCAGCTCGCCGTCCTCGTGGACCGGGAGTTGCAGCTTCTCCTCCCAGCCGGCGGTCAGCGCCCCCGCGGCGGCGAGCTCCGCGACCCCGCCGAAGCGCCGGGCGGCGCCGCTGCTGTCCCGCAGGCAGGCGAGGGCCCAGGAGCGGGTGAACGGGTGCGCCAGCGCGGCGTCCAGCGCCAGCGGCGCGGACTCGTCGAGCCGAGCGATCAGGGCCCAGGCGTCGGCGTAGGGGAGCTCGACGTCGGGGGCGGCGGCCCAGTGCTCGGCGACCTGGTCCAGCAGCATGCGGTTGAGGGTCAACTGGGCCTGGCGCAGGGCATCCACCGCCGCGCTGCCGCCGTGCCCCGAGGCCAGCTCGTCGAACTGGTCATCCGTCAGCAGGCTGTCGGACATGCCTGGTTGCTCCTTGCTGGGGGCCGACACGGCGGCCTCGGTAACAGGCGAGGCTGCCGAGGCGGCGTCGCGGACCTTGGTGATGAGGCTGAGCAGATCGGGGCAGAAGACGCTGGGGTTGTCGAAGCCGCCCACGGCGGAGTGCACCGCGCCGCCCGCGCTGCGGTAGCGGTGGGCGTAGAGACCGGCCCCGCAGGACTCGACCACCGGGCAGGCCCGGCACTCGGCGCAGAGGCCGGCCAGGCCGTGCCGGCGGTCCATCATGCCGGGGTGGTGGGCGGCGGTGTCGAAGTCGTGGTCGAAGACGTCGAAGCCGGTGGCGGCGGCGCCGTCGAAGGCGGTCTTGAGCGAGTCGGCCTGCTCCAGCGTCCCGTCGGTCTCGACGACGACGAGATCGGCGGGCGCGAGCCCGAGCGACTCGGTCAGGCTGCTCTCCCCGCGCAGCGTGCGGTGCAGCGAGTCGAACATGCGGACGGGCATCGGGCGGCCTTGGCCGTTCCAGCGCTCGTAGATCCGCCACAGCCAGTCGGCGTAGGGGGTGCTCTCCGGCCCGTCGGGACGCAGCGGCGGCTCGTCCCAGGTGGCGTGGGGCAGCAGGAAGTCGATCCGCGGCGGATCGAGGGCGCGCAGCGCGTCGTAGACGGCGATCGGGTCGCTGCGCACGTCGATGGTGCAGAGGAGGCCGGCGTACAGATGCCGCCAGCGGGGCTGTCGCAGCAGGTTCACGGCCTTGACGACCTGGTCATGGCTGCTGCGCCCGTCGGCGTAGCGTCGGTGCAGGTCGTTTGCGGCGCGGTCGCCGTCGAGGGAGATGCCGACGCGGATGTCGAACTCGTCGAAAAGCTTGAGGAATCGCTCGTTGAGCGTCACGCCGTTGGTGTGGATCCGCAGGTCCAGGCGGCAGACCCCACGCAGGGCGTCGGTGAGCTCCTGTGCCGCGCGGCGCAGCCGCAACGGCCCTGCCAGCAGAGGCTCCCCGCCGTGCAGCACCACGTGGACCGTGTCGAGCCGGTGCGCCCGCGCGTGCTCCGCGATCCTGACGGCCGTCTGCTTGAGGACGTCGTCGAGCGCCGCCTTGGGGCGACTGCGCCAACTGGTGTCCGCGTGTTCATACACGTAGCAGTGATCGCAGGAAAGATCGCACCGACTGTGCACCTTGAGCACAAATTGTCGAAATGCGAGAGGAGCTCGGGCTGAATTCTCGACCATGGTCTGTTGGCGTGCGGACAGAAAGCCTCTACGCCTCGTCAGATCGAGGAATTGAAAGCCGCGACGTCCAGTCGCGAGACGCCGCTGTCGGGCAGCACGCGGCTCAGCATCATGCTGTGCGCGGCCTCACCCCGCTTGGCCAGACGGACGGGGACGTTGCGGGTGGTGGGGGCGACCGCGGTCGCCTCCGCCGGACGGGACTTGGTGTCGCGGGATACGGACATGTGAGGACCCCTCGGGGTTAGTCGGGACGTGAAGCGGGTAAATGCCCTGCGCCGTGGCCCGAGGCCCGATGGCTTGATCCCGATGGTTCGATGGTCTGCATCGCCAGGGGGCCCAGTACCGTCGTCGCAAACCATTCACTCAGGCGGAAACTTACCCCCTGACACAAGATCACGAGACCTGTCCGCGAAGGCATCGCGCCAGGTGAGGCGACCCGCCGCACAAAATGCGCAGCTCAGAGCCGACGCCCTTGACAACCCCTCGAGCGAGAATCACCCCGACGAGTGATCGACTACGCCAGTCGCAGTACACCCGATAGACGGAACCTGCCCGTCCCGCACGCCCCACCTGCCCCGACACGCGCACTGGTCATCAACACCCGTGCCGTGCCGGGAAGTTGCCGAAAGCCTCAGGGGCAGAGCCGCTCCACGTGCCAGCCCGTCGGGGCCGCCGGGTCGGCGTCGTAGCGGAGGCGGTCGTGGAGGCGGTTCTCGCGGCCCTGCCAGAACTCGACGGAGGTCGGGGAGACCCGGTAGCCACCCCAGAACGGCGGGACGGGGACGCCCTCGCCCACGGGATAGCGGGTCGCCAGATCCGCGTAGCGGCGTTCGAGGTCCTCGCGGGAGGCGACCGGGCGGGACTGCTCGCTGGCCCAGGCGCCGAGCTGGGAGCCGTGCGGCCGGCTACGGAAGTACGCCGCAGTCTCGTCGCGGCCCACCTTGGCCGCCGTGCCGGTGACGATCACCTGCCGGGCGATCGGATGCCACGGGAAGAGCAGCCCGACGTGCGGGTTACCCGCAAGATCGCGGGCCTTGCGGGACTCGTAGTTGGTGTAGAAGGTGAAGCCCCGCTCGTCGTACCCCTTGAGCAGGACCGTACGCAGGCTCGGACGGCCGGCCTCGTCCACCGTGGAGACCACCATCGCGTTGGGCTCGTCAAGACCCGCCTGCTGCGCGTCCACGAACCAGCGGGTGAACTGCTGGATCGGGTCCGCGGCGAGCTCCGCCTCCAGGAGGCCGGTCGCCCGGTACTGGCGGCGCATGTCAGCGGGGTCGACCGGGTCGGCGTGGTCGAGCGGCGCGAGGGGAGCTTGATCCGATGCGTGCACGCCGACATCATCCCAGGATCGGCTGAACAGACCGGGAAGCTCATCCGACCAACAGGCGCATGGATTATCTCGACATCGAGAGAGTATCGTTGCGGGGCTCCGGTCGATGACGCCCGGAGGTGCAGGTCCTGTGCGAATACGACGCGTGTGCACGGCATCACCGTCGTGGGATCTGGCGCAATGCACCCAGTGCCTGCCAATCTGACACTGCGTGCCACGCGCGCGTAGAAACCTCCGCGCAACCGCGCGGTCACAAACAGCAGAGACGACTTGGCCACACCCCAAAGTCATCCGCCGATCCGACCGATCAGAGGAGCCGCCTGATGTCCGACTTCGTACCCGGACTCGAAGGAGTCGTTGCGTTCGAGACGGAGATCGCCGAACCCGACAAGGAGGGCGGCTCCCTCCGCTACCGCGGTGTCGACATCGAGGAACTGGTCGGGAAGGTCTCCTTCGGCAACACCTGGGGCCTGCTGGTCGACGGTAAGTTCAACCCCGGCCTGCCCCCCGCCGAGCCGTTCCCGATCCCGGTCCACTCCGGTGACATCCGCGTCGACGTCCAGTCCGCGCTGGCGATGCTCGCCCCGGTCTGGGGCCTGCGCCCGCTGCTCGACATCAGCGCCGAGCAGGCGCGCGACGACCTGGCCCGCGCCGCGGTGATGGCGCTCTCCTACGTGGCGCAGTCCGCCCGTGGCCAGGGCCACCCGATGGTGCCGCAGAGCGAGATCGACAAGGCCGAGACCATCGTCGAGCGCTTCATGATCCGCTGGCGCGGCGAGCCCGACCCGAAGCACGTCAAGGCGGTCGACGCGTACTGGACCTCCGCGGCGGAGCACGGCATGAACGCCTCGACGTTCACCGCCCGCGTCATCGCCTCCACCGGCGCGGACGTGGCGGCGGCGCTGTCCGGCGCCGTGGGCGCCATGTCCGGCCCGCTGCACGGTGGCGCGCCCTCGCGCGTGCTCGGCATGATCGAGGACATCGAGCGGACCGGCGACGCGGTCGCGTACGTCAAGAACGCCCTGGACAAGGGCGAGCGCCTGATGGGCTTCGGCCACCGCGTCTACCGCGCGGAGGACCCGCGCGCCCGCGTCCTGCGCCGTACGGCGCAGGAGCTGGACGCTCCGCGCTTCGAGGTGGCGGCGGCGCTGGAGAAGGCCGCGCTGGAGGAGCTGCACGCGCGTCGGCCCGACCGGGTGCTGGCGACGAACGTGGAGTTCTGGGCGGCGATCGTGCTGGACTTCGCCGAGGTTCCGGCGCACATGTTCACCTCGATGTTCACCTGCGCGCGGACGGCGGGCTGGTCGGCGCACATCCTTGAGCAGAAGCGCACGGGGCGCCTGGTGCGCCCGTCCGCGCTCTACATCGGCCCGGGCACGCGCAGCGTTTCCGAGGTCGAGGGCTTCTCGGCCATCTCGCACTGAGCAACTGTTTGCAGCCGAGGTAGTTGCACTCTCCAGGGGCGCGGGGAACTGCGCGACAAGCCACCCTGTGTGGTGAGTCGCCTAACGAGCAGGGCCATCCGCACCGGGTGGTTGCTCGCGCAGTTCCTCGCGCCCCTGACGTGCTGCAACTGGATCGTCTCACTCGGCGGACCCTGTGTGGGCGGTGTGGCGGCAGCCGATAGGCTTGCGGCGTGGCTGAGATCCAGATCCCCGCTGACATCAGGCCCGCTGACGGCCGTTTCGGCGCAGGTCCCTCCAAGGTCCGTGCGGAGGCGCTCGACGCCCTCGCCGCGACCGGTAGCTCGCTGCTCGGTACCTCCCACCGCCAAGCCCCGGTCAAGAACCTGGTGAAGCGCGTGCGTGAGGGCGTCGGCAGCCTCTTCTCCCTGCCCGAGGGCTACGAGGTCGTCCTCGGCAACGGCGGGTCCACCGCCTTCTGGGACATCGCGGCCTTCGGGCTCGTCGAGAACAAGTCGCAGCACCTCAACTTCGGCGAGTTCTCCTCCAAGTTCGCGGGAAGCGTCAAGGCCGCTCCGTGGCTGGCGGAGCCCACGGTCATCAAGTCGGAGCCGGGCACGCACCCGCTGCCGCAGGCCGAGGCCGGCGTCGACGTCTACGCGCTGACCCACAACGAGACCTCCACCGGCGTGGCAATGCCGATCCGCCGCGTCGAGGGCGCCGACGCGGGCGCGCTCGTGCTGGTGGACGCCACCTCCGGCGCGGGTGGCCTGCCGGTCGACATCGCCGAGACGGACGTCTACTACTTCGCCCCGCAGAAGTGCTTCGCCTCCGACGGCGGCCTGTGGATCGCGGTCTTCTCCCCCGCCGCGCTGGAGCGCGCCGCGCGCATCGCCGCGAGCGGCCGCTACATCCCGCCGTTCTTCGACCTGCCGACGGCGATCGACAACTCGTCCAAGGACCAGACCTACAACACCCCGTCGCTGACCACGCTGTTCCTGCTCGCGGACCAGCTGGACTGGATGAACGGCAACGGCGGTCTCCCCTGGACCACGGCCCGCACCGCGGACTCCTCCTCGCGCCTGTACAACTGGGCCGAGAAGTCCTCCTACGCGACGCCGTTCGTGGCGAACCCGGCCGAGCGTTCGCAGGTCATCGGCACCATCGACTTCGACGAGTCGATCGACGCCGCGGCGATCGCCAAGGCGCTGCGCGCCAACGGCATCGTGGACACCGAGCCCTACCGCAAGCTGGGCCGCAACCAGCTGCGCGTGGCGATGTTCCCGGCGATCGACCCGGCCGACGTCGAGGCGCTGACGAACTGCATCGACTACGTCATCGAGAAGCTGTAGTCACATTCGCGACGCAGGACAGGCCCGGCCGCAAGGCCGGGCCTGTCCTGCGTCCGGACGTCAGCGGTGCGCGACCGGAAGCGGAAGGCTGAGGCCGAGGCTCGCGACCGTCTGGGTGACCACCGCCAGCAGGTCCGTCACGGTCGAGGTGAGCGCCGCGGTGATCTTCGCCGGGTCGGCCGAGGTGATCGCCGCGACCAGCGCGGTGACGTCGCTCTGCAGCTTGGTCAGCGCGTCACCGAGCGGGTTCGGGATCGGCAACGGCGGCAGGCCGGAGGGCCCGGACTTTCCGCTGCCCACCGGCAGCGGCGACGCCGGGAGGGACGCCTTGAGGTCGGTGATCGCGGCGGTCAACTTGTCCACCAGGGCCTGTAGGTCGGCGGGGCTGGGCGCGGGCTTCGCCGAGGCCATGGCGGTGAGCTGGCCGATGAGCGACTGGACGGCGCCGAGCTTGCCCAGTACGCCGAGCGCGGTGGATGGATCGGCGGCGGGCACGAGCGCGTGGTGGGCGCTGCCACCACTGGGCTTTTGAGCCGCTTCCGCGGTCGCGACGAACGTCCCGCTGGCAACGGTCGCAGCAAGAGCGATACCGGCGATCACAGAGTGGGTGCGACTGACACGCATGAGCTGGGGTCCCTAACTTCCGGGTTGGCAAGACTCACTCACCGTCACCCGGCAAGTCACTGTCCGCAACCTGGGAACTCCGAACGGTTACCGCAGCAGCGCGCCGATCACGACGGCGACCAGGAGCAGCACCAGCGCGCCGGAGACGATACGGGTTCGGGTTTTGGGATCCACGCCGATGAGCCTATCTGTCGGTGTTGGGCGCGGTGGAACCGCGCACGATCAGGGCCGTGGGCAGCGGCTGGGGCTGCGCCGGCCGGGCCTGCGCCTCGTCCGCGGCGAGTGCGGCCAGCAGCCGCACGCCGGCTGCGCCGAGGCGTTCGCCCGGCAGGTCCACGGTGGTCAGCGCCGGGGCGAAGAGCGCTGCGGCGACGATGTTGTCGATCCCGACGACGGAGAGCTCCTCCGGGATGCGCAGGCCCAGCTCGGCGGCGACGTGATAGACCCCGGCCGCGACCACGTCGTCGTCGCAGACCACGGCGCGCGGCCGGTCCTGCTGTGACACCGACGCCAGCAGGGCCCGCGCGGCGGCGCGAGCGGCCTCCAGGCCGCCGTTGACCGAGACGCCGACCTCCGTGACCTCCGCGCCCGCGGCGGCCGCCTCGAAGCCCGCCTGGCGCGCCCGGAAGGTGTGCGCGGACTCGACGGAGCGCAAGTGGCCGAGGCGGGTGTGCCCGAGCCCCCGCAGGTGCGAGACGGCTGCCGCCATGCCGCCGCCGACGTCCAGCTCCTGCGTCCTGCGGCGGGCGTGGCCGGCGCTGAGCGCGGGGTCGGCGTCCAGGAAGACGGTGGGGAGGGCGTCGGGCAGGTCGTCGCCGAGCTGACTGTCGTCGGGCGAGCAGATCAGCAGCCCGTCGTACTGTCCGCTGCGCGCCGCGCGGGCAAGCGTGGCGTGGTCCCACCCGGAGGAGACGACGACGGCGAGCCCGTCCAGCTCCGCCTCCGCCTGCGCGCCCGCGAGGACACGGGCGAAGAAGGGTCCGAGGATGTTCGGCACGGCGAGCAGCAGCAGACCCGTCCGGCCGAGCCGCAGTTGCCTGCCGGCGGCTTGCGGCGCGTACCCGAGCTCACTCGCCGCGGCGAGCACGCGCTCCCTCGTCGGCCCGGACACCCGCGCGGCGGCGGCACCGGAGAACACCAACGAGACGGTCGCCTGCGACACCCCGGCGACCCGAGCGACATCCTTGCCCGTGGGCCGACCCGTCACCTGGAGATCCCTTCGGACGCTGGGCCAGTTGCACTACTCAGGGGCGCGGGGAACTGCGCGACAAGCCACCGAGGTGGTGAGTCCCCGAACGTGCAGGGCCATCCGCACACGGTGGTTTCTCGCGCAGTTCCTCGCGCCCCTTCCGCGCTGCGCGCTCAGCGCTCCGCGCGGACAGCGTCGTCGAGGGCGTCTTCCGCAGCGTTCTGCGCGGCGACGCGGCCGCGCAGGCTCTGCTTGCCCGCCTTGCGGGCGTCAAGCCCCGTGGTGATCTGCTGCGACACCGCGTCCCGCTGCTTGCTCAGCACCACGTAGCTGATCGGCGCGGACACCACCCCCGCGATGATCAGCAGCAGGAAGACCCCGGACGCGCCCGCCGTCACCGGCAGCACACCGGCGCGGGCCAGCACCAGGGCGACCAGGAAGCAGGCCAGGAAGAGGCTCGCCCGCATCGCGGAGTAGCGGAGGGTGGCATGTGACTTGGTGCTCACGGCGCGGATTCTCTTTCCTTCGTCCATGGAATACGAGGACCAGTCCAGTGAAGCACGCCGAAACAGGCGATCTTCACCGGGTCAGCGAAGCTCCAGCCACATGAAGATCTCGTCCCGGTCGTCGCCCGGTGCCACCCGGATCACTCCGGGAATCCGCCCGACTTCCTTGTAGCCGCAGCGCTCGTAGAAGCGCTCCAGCCCCAGCCCACCGCGACACGTCAACCGGAGGCCGGCCAGACCCCAGGCGCGGGCGACCCGCTCCGCCTCGGCCAGCAGTGCAGCGCCGTAGCCGCGGCCCTGGAAGTCCGGGTGGACGACGACGCGCTTGAGGGTGCGCCAATGAGCCATCAGCTCGAAGCGCTGGTCCTCGAAGAAGAGGAACCCGGCCAGGCGACCGGTCTCCTCGTCGTGGGCGACCAGTAGCCGGTCCGGGCCCTCCGCCGCCCCAGCGAAGGCCCGGTCCGCCGTCGGGCGGACCTGGGCCGGTGTCACCGGCGCGACGAAGCCGATCGCGCCGCCCGCATTGCTGGCCTCGGTCCAGAGTGCGACCGCAGTCTCGCGGAGCTGCAGCGTCGGTTCCGGATCGAGGGTGTAGCGCAGTGCCATGACCCGTCAGAACCTCATCGCCTGCGGAACCTCGCGGCGGGACGCGTCCGGGCCGGGGTACTCGCGGATGATCTGGTAGCGGGTGTTCCGCTCGACCGGGCGGAAGCCCGCGTCGCGGATCAGGTCGAGCAGGTCGTCGCGGGTGAGCTTGTTCGGCGTGCCGAAGCCGTCCGCGTCGTGGGTGATCTTGTACTCGACGACCGAGCCGTCCATGTCGTCCGCGCCGTGGTTCAGCATCAGCTGGGCGCCGGCCAGGCCGTGCATCACCCAGAAGACCTTGACGTGCGGCACGTTGTCGAAGAGCAGCCGGGAGACGGCGAAGGTACGGATCATGTCCGCGCCGGTGGCCATCGTCGTGCGCGCCTGCAGCGTGTTGCGGATCTTGCCGTCGCGAGAGTCGTGGAAGTCGTGCTGGTAGCGCAGCGGGATGAAGACCTGGAAGCCACCGGTCTCGTCCTGCAGCTCACGCAGCCGCAGCACGTGGTCCACGCGGTGGCGGGGCTCCTCGATGTGGCCGTAGAGCATCGTCGCCGGGGTCTTCAGGCCCTTGGAGTGCGCCAGGCGGTGGATCCGCGACCAGTCCTCCCAGTGGGTGTCGTGGTCGACGATGTGCTGCCGGATCTCCCAGTCGAAGATCTCCGCGCCGCCGCCGGTCAGCGACTCCAGACCGGCGTCGATCAGCTCGTCCAGAATCTCGGAGGCGGAGAGCCCGGAGATCTTCTCGAAGTGGTGGATCTCGGTGGCCGTGAAGCATTTGAGCCCGACGTTCGGCAGCGCCTCCTTGAGGGCGCGCAGCGAACGGGGGTAGTAACGCCAGGGCAGCGTCGGGTGCAGGCCGTTGACGATGTGCAGCTCGGTGAGCTGGTCGGTCTCCATCGCCTTGGCGAGCTTGACCGCCTCCTCGATGCGCATCGTGTACGCGTCCTTCTCGCCCGGCTTGCGCTGGAACGAGCAGTAGGCGCAGGAGGCGGTGCAGACGTTGGTCATGTTGAGGTGGCGATTGACGTTGAAGTGGACGACGTCGCCGTTCTTCTGCGTCCGCACGTGGTGGGCGAGACCGCCCAGCCAGGCCAGGTCGTCGGTCTCGTAGAGGGCGATGCCGTCCTCCCGGCTGAGCCGCTCCCCGGCGTAGACCTTCGCCTCCAGCTCGCGCTTCAGACCTGCGTCCATCCGCCTCATGCCTCCATCACAGCCCGGTCAACCCGTACGAGACTACGCCCTGGGCAGACGGCGCGGTTGCACTGCCCTTGGGGGCGCGAGGCGCACCTCCTCAGGGGCGCGGGGAACTGCGCGAGAAACCACCCTGCGCGGATGGCCCTGCGCGTTGAGGACCATCTGCATGCCGGTGGCTTGTCGCGCAGTTCCCCGCGCCCCTGGAGGTGCAACCTCAGGTGGTGCGGATCAGACGGCGAGGATCTTCGCCAGCAGCGCCGGATCGATGTTGCCGCCGCTCACGACAGCCGCGAAGCGGCTGCCCGGCAGTTCCGCACCGCGGTAGAGGTACGCCGCCGTGGTGACCGCGCCCGAGGGCTCGGCGACGAGCCGCCCGCGGCGGGCCAGGACGGCCACGGCCGCGCGGATCTCGTCCTCCGTCACCGTGATGATGTCGTCCACGTACGCCTGCACGTGCTCCCAGGGCAGCACGCCGAGTGAATTCGTGCGCAGGCCGTCGGCGATGGTGCGGTGGGTGTCCGCGAAGGACCAGGCGCGGCGTTCGCCCGCATGGAAACTCTCCGCCGCGTCGCCGGCCAGGGCGGGCTCGACGCCGATGATCCTCACGCCTGGCATGGTCAGCTTGAGCGCCGTCGCGACTCCGCTGATCAGCCCGCCGCCGCTGACCGGGACCAGGACCGTCTGCAGGTCCAGGTCGAGCGCGGCCGCGTCGTCTGCGATCTCCAGGCCCGCCGTGCCCTGGCCCGCGATGATGTACGGGTCGTCGTACGGCGGCACCCAGACGTAGCCGAACCGCTCGACCAGGTCGGCCGGGGTCGTGTCCCGCTCGTGCATCGCGACCAGGATCACCTCGGCCCCGAAGGAGCGAGTGTTCTCGACCTTCACCTCGGGTGACGTGTCCGGCATGACGATGACGGCCTTGATCCCGAGCGCGCGGGCCGCGTAGGCGACCGCCTGGGCGTGGTTGCCGCTGGACTGCGCGACGACGCCGCGCGCCCGCTCTTCCTCCGTCAGCGCCGCGAGCCGGTTGTACGCGCCCCGGATCTTGAAAGCGCCCGTCGGCTGGAGGCCCTCGGGCTTCAGATGCAGGGTCCTCCCCGGCAGGTCCGCCCACGGGCAGGGCATCAGCGGGGTGCGCACGGCGACCCCGGCGATCCGCTTCTGTGCTTCGCGCAGCTCGTCCAGGGTCACCAGTGCCATGCGAGGATCACGCCTTCCGCTGCTCGGCGAGAAGCTCGGTGTCGGGGAGCTCGACCGCCCGGTTCTCCCACTTCGTGGAGAGGACCACCGTGGTCCGGGTGCGGGCGACACCCCTGGTGCCGGAGAGCCGCTTCACGATCGACTCCAGCCCGTCCACGTCGGGAACGCGGACCTTGAGCATGTAGGAGTCGTCCCCGGCGATGAACCAGCAGTCCTCGACGTCGGGGAGGTCGCGCAGCCGGTGGGCGACGTCCTCGTGGTCGGCGGCGTCGGTCAGTTGGAGGCCGATCAGCGCCGTGACGCCCAGGCCCAGCGAGGCCGGGTTGACCGTGGCGCGGTAGCCGGTGATGACCCCGGCCTGCTCCAGCCGGTTGATCCGGTCCGTGACGCTGGGGCCCGACAGCCCGACGAGCCGCCCCAGCTCGGCGTAGGAGGCGCGCCCGTTCTCGCGCAGCGCCTGAATGAGCTGCCTGTCCACCGCGTCCATGCTGGGAAACCTGGCCTTCCAATCGTTGGGGAACCTGCCGACAGTATCCGGAATCGCAAACTCGAGCCCGCCGTGACCCCCGGTTCGCAAAGAAGATACTCCGACGAGGTGACCTCCATCACTGCGGTCTCACTTCGGCCCGAGCTCGCCCTCCCAGCGACGGTAGAGCCGGTGCTTTACCTTGACCGAATCGAGCACGCGTCCGGCGACGAAATCCACCAGCTGCTGCACGCTCGCGGAGCCCGCGTAGAAGCCCGGCGAGGCCGGGATGATCACGGCTCCCTCCCCGTCCAGCTCGGCGAGTTGACGCAGCGTCACTCCGCTGAGCGGAGCCTCTCTGACGCAGAGCACGAGCGGCCGCCGCTCCTTGAGCGTGACGTTCGCGGCCCGCTGCAGCAGGTCCTTGCTGAGCCCGATCGCGATGCCCGCGACGGCCGCGGCGCTGCACGGCACCACGAGCATGCCCTTCGCCGGGTACGAGCCGCTGGACGGCCCGGCCGCGAAGTCGCCCGCCGTCCAGTAGCGCACGTCGTCCAGCTCGAACGGTTCCGGCTTCCCCCGATCGAGCGGCGACTCGAGCCACTCACGCAGGTCCTCCTGCCAGTGCGCGTCGCGGAAGGAGATCCCTGTCTCGTCGAGGATCGTCAGCCGCGCCGCGCGGCTCACCACGACGTCGACCGCCTCCCCCGCGCCCAGCAGTCCGCGTATCACCGCCGCCGCGTACGGCGTCCCCGACGCCCCCGACACCCCCACGACCCACGGCTCTCGCTCCACAGATCCGACCCTAACGGCAGGAATCAGACCTTGACGATCCGGACCGTGACCGCGCAGCCGGTGCGTGCGCAGGAGGTCGGCGGGCGCTTCACTCGATCAGGGGAACTTCCCGGATCAGTCGTGCAGGACGCGCAGGCCGGTGTGGCGGCCCTTCTGCATGGACGGGAAGAGCAGGAAGATCGCCGCGTCCAGCAGGTCCGGGCGGCCGGTGCCGGCGGAGACGGGGATCAGGCCGACGGCGGTGACCAGCGCCTCGAGGGCAGGGGCGTCGGCCTCATCGGAGACGGTGTAGAAGAGGCTGCCGCGCACGCCGTCCCAGAGCGGGTCGACGTAGGTCTCCCAGGTCTGGCTGTTGAAGGCGCGCGCGTAGCGCGCCGTCGGCGCGAGCTCGGCGAACAGCTCAGAGCTGTTGAGCACCGGGCCCGGGAAGCGGTTGGTCGCGTCGACGACCAGCTTGCCCGCGAGCGCCGCCCCGTGCTCGCGCAGGAACGCCTCGACGCCGTCGGCCGGCACCGCCAGCACGACCACGTCCCCGGCGGCCACGGCCTCCGCGAGCGTCGCCACCTTGGCCGTCGTGTCGCCGGAGGCCCCGGACTCGGCCGGGCTGCGGGAGCCGAAGACGACCGCGTGGCCCGCGCGGGCGAAGGCACGACCGAGGCTGCCGCCGATGTTGCCGGTGCCGATGACGGCGATCGTGCCGAGGTCCGTGCTGGTGTCCGAATACGCGCTGGTGTCGCTCATGGTGAAACCCTCCCGTTGACTGATCAGCCTGTGACCTGGCCAGCAGCGGGAGGGCCGGTGATATTCCGTCAGCTCGCCGAACGAGCCGACAAAGTCAGGTCCCCAGCCCGCGCAGCACCAGATCCAGCAGCGCGAAGCAGAAGAGCGAGATCCCCACGAAGCCGTTGACCTGGAAGAACGCCCGGTTCAGCCGGCTCAGGTCGTGCGGTCGCACGATCGAGTGCTCGTAGACGAACGCCACGGCCACGACCGCGAGCCCCATCCAGAACGCCCAGCCCGCGCCCGTCAGCCAGGCGTACCAGCCCAGCAGCAGCATGGTCACCACGTGCGCCGTCCGAGCCCCGTAGAGCGCGGCCGGGACGCCGAAGCGGGCGGGGACCGAACGGACGCCGTCGGCGCGGTCGGCCATCACGTCCTGGCAGGCGAAGATCAGGTCGAAACCGCCGATCCAGACGCCGACCGCGAGCCCGAGCACCACCGCGTTCCAGGACCAGCTCCCGGTCACCGCGATCCACGCGCCGATCGGGCCCATCGCCTGGGCCAGGCCGAGAATCGCGTGCGGGAAGTCGGTGAACCGCTTGCCGTAGGGGTAGATCACCATCGGGATCACCGCGATCGGCGCGAGCGCCAGACAGAGCGGGTTGAGCAGCGCGGCGGCGGCCAGGAAGACCACCAGCGCGACGGCCGAGCCGGTGTACGCCGTGCGCAGCGACACCGCGCCGGTGACGAGCTCGCGTCCGGCGGTGCGCGGGTTCCGCGCGTCGATCTCGCGGTCGATGATGCGGTTCGCGGCCATCGCGAAGGTGCGCAGCCCGACCATGCAGAGGGTGACCAGGAACAGCTGCACCCAGTGCACATGCGTGTCGGCCAGGAACATGGCCGTCAGCGCGGCGATGTAGGCGAAGGGCAGCGCGAAGACCGAGTGCTCGATCATCACGAGCCGCATGAAGGCTTTGGCCTTGCCTCCGGCCTCCGGAGCCGCAACAGCAGTCGTCATCAGAGCCCGTACTCCTTCCAGCGCTTGCTCACGCGCTCGGCCGTCTCCGGGTCGGAGAGGACCATCTCGGGCCAGCCGCCGTCGCGGGTGTAGCCCTCCTCGGGCAGCTTGCGGGTCGCGTCGATGCCCGCCTTGCCGCCCCAGAACTGCTGGTAGGAGGCGTGGTCGAGGTGGTCGACCGGTCCCTCCACCACGGACAGGTCGCGGCTGTAGTCGACGTTGCCGAGTGCTCGCCAGGCGACCTCCTGGTAGTCGTGGACGTCGCAGTCCGCGTCCACCACGACGATCAGCTTGGTCAGCGACATCATGTGCGCGCCCCAGATCGCGTGCATGACCTTCTGCGCGTGCTTGGGGTACTTCTTGTCGATCGAGACGATCACGCAGTTGTGGAAGCCGCCTGCCTCGGGCAGGTCGTAGTCGACGATGTCCGGGACGATGATCTTCAGCAGCGGCAGGAAGAACCGCTCGGTGAACTTCCCCAGCGGCCCGTCCTCCGTCGGCGGGCGGCCGACCACGATGGACTGGAGCAGCGGCCGCTTGCGCATCGTCACGCAGTCGATCGTCAGCGCCGGGAACGGCTCCTGCGGGGTGTAGAAGCCGGTGTGGTCGCCGAACGGGCCCTCCGGAAGCAGCTCGCCCGGCTCCAGCCAGCCCTCCAGCACCACCTCGGCGTCGGCTGGGACCTGCAGCGGAACCGTCTTGCAGTCGACCATCCGGACCCGCTCGCCCGCGACGAAGCCGGCGAAGAGGTACTCGTCGATGTCGCCCGGCAGCGGCGCGGTCGCCGCGTAGGTGACGGCCGGAGGGCAGCCGAAGGCGATCGCGACCGGCAGCCGCTCGCCGCGCTTGGCGGCGACCGCGGCGTGGTTGCGGCTGTCCTTGTGGATCTGCCAGTGCATGCCGATGGTGCGCCTGTCGTGGCGCTGCAGCCGGTAGAGGCCGAGGTTGCGGATGCCCGAGTCCGGGTCCTTGGTGTGGGTCAGGCCCAGGTTGAAGAAGCTGCCGCCGTCCTCGGGCCAGGTGAACAGCGCGGGAAGCTGCATCAGGTCCACGTCGTCGCCGGTGAGCACGACCTCCTGGACCGGCGCGTCGCCGGGCTTCACCTTCTTCGGCGGGACGTGCGTCATCCCGGCCAGCTTGCCGAAGGCCTCGCGGACGCCGGTGAAGCCGTGCGGCAGCTCCGGCTTCAGCAGCCCGGCGATCTTCTCGCCGATCTCGTCGGCGGACTTGAGCCCGAGCGCCTTGGCGAGCCGCCGCTCGGTGCCGAAGACGTTCATGGCCAGCGGCATCGCCGAGCCCTTCACGTTCTCGAAGAGCAGCGCCGGGCCCTTGGCCTTCTGCACCCGGTCGACGATCTCCCCGATCTCCAGGTACGGGTCGACCTCCACCTTGATCCGCTTGAGGTCGCCCTCGCGCTCAAGCGCCCGGAGGAAGGACCGTAGATCGTCGTAAGCCATAGCGCTCAGTATCCGTCACGGGCCCGCGCGGCTTGCGCGCGCACCCCCGGAACGGGCCGCGTCGATGATCGAAAAAGAAGATTGCCGACCGGGCCGTAAAGAGATTGTTTCGCGCATTTACAGCCCGCCGCACCGCCCCGACACTGCGGCAATGACCACCACGCAGGGCGCCGGACCGGGCGCCGCCCCCGAGGAGATCGCCGCCTACGGCGACCACGTGCTCGCCGTCGAGCCGACCGGCGCCGAACCCGTCCCTGACTCCGCCCGCCACGGCAAGCCGCTCAGCCTGCTGTGGACCTGGACCTCACCCAACATGGAGTTCGCGACCGTCTTCGTCGGCGTCCTCGCCGTCGGGATCTTCGGGCTCGGCTTCTGGCCGGCCACGCTGGCCATCCTGCTCGGCACCGGGCTCGGCGCGGTGGCCCACGGCTTCCTCGGGTTGGCAGGCCCGCGCTTCGGCGTGCCGCAGATGGTGGCCGGGCGCTCGGCCTTCGGCTTCTTCGGCAACGCGCTGCCCGCCGGACTGAACGCGCTGACGGCCGGGATCGGCTGGTTCGCGGTCAACAGCGTCAGCGCGGCGTACGCGCTGAACGCGCTGCTGGGCTGGCCGGTGCTGCTCTGCCTCTTCATCGTGGCGGCGCTGCAGGTGGGCATCGCCTTCTACGGCCACAACTTCATCCACACGGCCGAGAAGTACACCTTCCCGGCGCTGACCGCGGTCTTCCTGGTCGCGGCGGCGGTGCTGCTCAGCAAGGCGGACATCGGCGCGGCCGACGGCAAGCACGCCTTCACCGGCGCCTTCCTGCTGACAGCGGGCGCCGCCTTCGGCTACGCGGCGGGCTGGACCCCGTACGGCTCCGACTACACCCGCTACCTGGCGAAGTCCGCGTCCAAGTGGCAGGTCGCGCTCTTCCCCGCGCTCGGGGTCTTCCTCTCCTGCGCCTTCCTGGAGATCGTCGGCGCGGCCTCGGTGACGATCGTCGTGCCGAAGGGCCTCAGCCCGACCGCCGCGTTCGTCCACCCGCTGCCGGGCTGGCTGGGCGACCTGACGCTGCTCGCGATCGCGGTGGGCGGCATCGCCGCGAACGCGCTGAACATCTACTCGGGCGCGCTGTCCTTCGTGGCGATGGGCATCAAGCTCCCGGCGAAGGTGCGACGGGCGGCGGTCGCGGTGGTCTTCGGCGTGGCGGGGACGGCGGTGGCCTGGTCCGGGTTGAGCGACTACGGCGACAAGTACACCAACTTCCTGCTGATCATCACTTACTGGATCGGCCCCTGGCTGGCCGTCGTCTTCCTCGACCGCTGGCTGCGGCGCGGCCAGAGCGACGAGCGGATCGCCGCCGACCTGGCCGACCCGCGCTTCGCCAACTGGGCCGGGCCGATCGCGATGCTGGCCGGGACCGGGCTGGGCGTCTGGCTCTTCTCGAACCAGACGGAGTACACCGGACCGATCGCGAAGCAGTTCCCGCAGATCGGCGACATCGCCTTCCTGGCCGGATTCCTGATCGCGGGTCTGGTCTACCTGGGGCTGCGGACCCTGCCGGGCTTTGCGCCTTCTGCCACAGCGCCGGTGGCTGAGGCATCGTAGGCACATGGGTTCTCTGAATTACTCGGCTCTGCTCAAGACGGCTGTCGGCGAGGCCCAGCGCGGCCTCGCCGAGGGCGGCATCCCGATCGGCGCGGCGCTGTTCGGCCCGGACGGCGAGCTGCTCGGCTCCGGCCACAACCGCCGCGTCCAGGACGGCGACCCGTCCATGCACGCGGAGACCTCCGCGTTCCGTGCGGCGGGCCGACTGCGGGGATACGGGCGGACGACGATGGTGACGACGCTCTCCCCGTGCTGGTACTGCAGCGGGTTGGTACGGCAGTTCGGCATCGGCCGGGTCGTCATCGGCGAGGCGCGGACCTTTCAGGGCGGCCACGACTGGCTGGCCGAGCACGGCGTGGAGATCGTCCTGCTGGACGACCCAGGCTGCGTGCAGTTGATGACGGACTTCATCAGGGACAACCCCGAGCTGTGGAACGAGGACATCGGAGAATGATCCCCACCATCGATCTGACCCCCTGGCTGTCGGGTGACCCCGCCGCGCAGACAGCGACAGCGGCCGTGGTCGACGCGGCGCTGAGCGAGGCGGGCTTCCTGCTGATCACCGGACACGGCGTCACCCGCGAGGAGCGGGAGGCGGTCCGGGAGACGGCGCGGTCCTTCTTCGCGCTGCCTGCGTCAGTGAAGCAGCGGTACGGCGTGAGCGTCGGCGGCCGCGGCTGGCTGGCGAAGGGCGCGGAGGCCAACGGCTACAGCGAGGGGACGGCGACGCCGCCGGACCTGAAGGAGTCCTGGACGGTGGGCGCGGACACCCCGACCGGGACGGACCCGGAGATCGACGCCTTCTGGTTCCAGCCCAACAGGTGGCCGACGTCCGAAGCGCCAGCGTTGCAGCGCATGGTGGAGAACTACATGGCCCGGATGCGGGCCGTTGCCGACGAGGTGCTGAGGCTATTGGGCGCGGCGCTGGGCCAGGGCCCCGACTTCTTCACCGACCACACGCGTCACCCGACCTACACGCTGAACATCAACTGGTACCCGGGTGTGTCGGTGATGGGCCCGCCCGAGCCCGGTCAGTTCCGCATCGGCCCGCACACGGACTTCGGCACGGTCACCCTGCTGGACCGTCAGGTCGGCCGCGGCGGCCTCCAGGTCGACGTCCCCGGCGCGGGCTGGGTCGACGCCCCGTGGGACCCGGACGCGCTGACGGTCAACATCGGCGACCTCATGGCCCGCTGGACCGGCGACCGCTGGCGCTCCGGCCGCCACCGCGTTCTCCCGCCCGTGCCTGAGGCCCCGGAGGAGGACCTGATGTCCCTGGTCTACTTCTACGAGTGCGACCCCCACACGCTGGTCACCCCGGTGGCCGGCCCAGTGGCCTACGAGCCGGTGGACTCCTCGGATTACCTCCGAGCCAAGCTCGAAGCGATCACCGTGTCTGCATAGGACCAGTTGCACCACCAGGGGAGCGGGGAACTGCGCGACAAGCCACCGAGGTGGTGAGTCCCCGAATGAGCAGGGCCATCCGCACAGGGTGGTTCTCGCGCAGTTCCCCGCGCCCCTGATGGTGCAACTTCCCCGCTTGCCCCGAGAAGAGGTCAGCTGTGGCCGAGCTCCTCGGCCGGGGTGCTCTCCTCGACCGAACCGCCCGTGCGGTCCGGATGCAGCGGCATCGGCTCGAGGCTGAACTCGTCCAGGACCGGCGGAGCCGGGACTGGGGGCGCCGGCATGACCGCCGCTTCCGAGTGGCCGCCGCAGCCGAAGCCGAGGGAGACGATCCTGCCGTCCGCCGGGCCGAACTCGTTCGAGCAGATGCCGAAGGCCTGGCTCAGCGCGCCCGCGATCGGGACCAGGAAGCCACAGGACGCGCACGAGGCCGGAGCCGCCTGCGCCATCGGCGTGTGCGCGCCGAACTCCTTCTCCCAGCGGTCGGCGGCGAGGTTCAGCCCGAGTCGGCTCAGCACCCGGACCCGGCCCATGCCCAGCTCGTCCGCGACGGACGCGATCTGCGCGCGCTCCGTGGACGGCGCGATCGCCATCCGTTCGCCGGAGGGCTCGATCGCCACGTCCTCGCCGGCGATGCCGGAGAACCGGTCCTCGGCCAGCGCCGAGTTCGGCGCGGGCTCGTCCTCGCCCGAGTAGCCGGGCTCCAGGCGCAGGTCGTCGGCCTCGGTCGGGAGCAGGTCGCCGGGACCCATGTCGCCCGGACGCAGGCGCTCGCTCCACGGGACCCACTGCGGCGCGATCATCGCGTCGGGGCCGGGCAGCAGCACCGTTTCATCAAGGGTGACCTGCTTGCTTCGCGCAGCACGGGTCACCGTCACGGCCCAGCGCCAGCCGCGGTAGGCCGTCTCCTGGGTCTCGAAGTAGTGGGTGACCACCCGGTCACCGTCGACGTCCACACCGAGGTGCTCGCCGACCGCGAGCGCGCCGGCAGCCTCGACCGCGGCATCCCGGGCGAACTCCACGGCCTCGGCACACTGGGGGTCAGGGGTACGGCTTCGCGTCGTCGTCGCAGCACTCATCACGAACTGATTCTCTCCCAACCATCCGCACGGTTTCACCACTGCCGTCGCGGCGGCACTCGGCACGGCTCGCGTTCTCGGTCAGACTCCTATTCTGCTGGACATACGTCCCCGCTGTCCCGCTCGGGAGAGGAACCCGCCGGGGCAAAGTACCGCAGCCTGCCGACGACGTCATGCACCATGGGGGTGTGGCCGACGTGGGAGCGGGTAGGGCCCGGCGCGCAGTGACATCCGTGCACCGGTTCACCTCGGCTGCCGCGCTCCGCACCGGTGACCTCGTGCATGCCACCGGCCGGCGGATCCGCAAGGCCACATCCGCCGAGGGCGCGGGCGAGTCGGGCCTGGCGAAGCTGATCGAACTGCACGCCGTGAGCTCCGCCGGCGACATGATGATCACGGTCGCGCTGGCCTCGACGATCTTCTTCTCGGTCCCCACCGACCAGGCCCGTGGCCGGGTCGCCCTCTACCTGCTGATCACGATGGCGCCGTTCGTGCTGCTGGCGCCGGTGGTCGGCCCGCTGCTCGACAAGATCCCCAGCGGTCGCCGGGCCGCGATGGCCGGAAGCATGCTGACACGGGCCGCGCTGGCCTGGATGATGGCGGGCTCGATCGCGGGCGGGGGCCTGGCGATCTACCCGGAGGCGCTGGGCGTGCTGGTCGCGTCCAAGGCCTACGGCGTGGTGCGCAGCGTCGTCGTGCCGCGGCTGCGGCCGCCGCAGTTGGCGCTGGTGAAGGCCAACTCGCGGGTCTCGCTGGCGGGTCTGCTCTCCACCGGCCTGGCCGCGGGCATCGGCGGGCTGCTGCATCTGATCGGCCCGGACTGGCCGCTGCGCGGCGCGTTCCTGCTCTTCGTGATCGGCGCCGGACTGGCCTTCGCGCTGCCGCACCAGGTGGACGTGGCCAAGGGCGAGGAGCGCGCCGTCCTGCACGCGGACGCGCCGGAGGGCGCCTCCGGCAAGGTGGGTCTGCGGACGGTCGGGCCGAGCGTCGTCCTCGCACTGGGCGCGGAGGGGGCGCTGCGCGGGCTCTTCGGATTCCTTACCTTCTTCCTGGCTTTCCTGGTCCGCGAGCACCCGCTCGGCGGGCTGGCGCCGACCCTCTCGCTGGGCCTGGTCGCGGCCGGGCTGGGCATCGGCAACACGCTCGGCACGGTGCTGGGCGCGTGGCTGCACACGCGCGGCCCTGAGACGCTCGTCACGCTGATGCTGACCGTCGCCTTCGGTTCCGCGCTCGCCGCGGCGATCGCGTACGGCGCGGTGACCGTCGTGGTGCTGGCTTTCGTCGCCGGGCTGACCCAGTGCCTGGGCAAGGTCGCCCTGGACGCGCTGATCCAGCGCGACGTGCCGGAGACCGTGCGGACCTCGGCGTTCGCCCGTTCGGAGACCCTGATGCAGCTGACCTGGGTGCTCGGCGGCGGCCTCGGCATCGTGCTGCCGCTCGTCGGCGAGGTCGGCATGGCGACGGCGTCGGCGCTGCTGGCGGTGGCCGTGCTGTGGGCCGTCCGGACGAGGGTCGCCCTCAAGCCGCGCCGCACGTCGACCGCCCCCGACGTGGCGTGATCGCGGCGGGACGGTAGCCTCAGCACCATGAGTCTCAACCGCGGTGTCGCCGCCCTCGGAGCTGTCGCCGTCGTCGGCGCCGCGACGCTCGGCGTCTCGATTCCTCTCGCCATTCACTACGGCAAGCCCGTGTCGAACGTGTCCGTCGTGGCCGGGTCGCACTGGACCCAGATCGCGCCGCTCCCGGAGTGCTGGAACAAGGGCGACGCGCTGAGCGACAAGCAGCAGGCCAAGTGCCTCGCCGCCGTCAGCGCGGCCGTGCAGGGCAACAAGCTCCCGACGGCGATCGTGCCGAGTGCGGGCGGCAGCTTCGGCATCAACGTCGACCAGGCCGTCATCGAGAACAACCACAGCTGGCAGGCGAAGGGGCTCACCGGGGCCCTGGTCCCCACCACCAAGCACGCCTACGCCGGCCCGCTGTCGATCACCACGGTGCTGACCACCCAGGACCCGCAGACCGGCGCGACCAGCGTCGGCGCCTCCGGCCCGGTCCTGGTCGCCGAGGTCGACGCGAACAAGAACATCTACGGCGAGTGGCTGTTCCAGCTCAAGGTCGCCAACTGATCTCCCCCCGTCTCCTCGTCGTCACCGCCGTCGCTGCCGAAGCGGCGGCGGTGCTGCGTGGTGTGCAGGCGGCCAACGGCCACTACGCCGAGATTTCCCGGCCGTCGCTGCCCGGCGGGTACACGCTGACCGCGTGCGGACCGGTGGACGTGGTGGTCGCGGGCGTCGGCCCGGCGGCGGCCGCCGCCGCGACGGCGACCGCGCTCGCGGTGGGCGACGGCTGCTACGCGCTCGCCGTCTCCGCCGGGATCGCCGGCGGCTTCGCGCCGGTCGCGCCGGTGGGCTGCGCGGTGGTCGCCGAGGCGATCGTCGCGGCAGACCTGGGCGCGGAGACGCCGGACGGCTTCGCGGACGTCACCGAGCTCGGCTTCGGGCGGGTCCGGCACGCGTGCGCGCAGGCGGACGAGGTCGTCCGCGCGCTGCGCGGGCGCGGCCTGCCGACCGCGACGGGCCCGGTGCTCACCGTCTCGACCGTCACCGGCAGCGCCGAGCGCGCAGCCGAGCTGCTGCGGCGTCACCCCGGGGCCGTCGCCGAGGCGATGGAGGGCTTCGGCGTGGCCGAGGCCGCAGCGGGACACGACGTGCCGGTGCTGGAACTGCGCGCGGTCTCGAACGCCGTCGGCCCGCGCGACCGCGCCGCCTGGCGCATCGGTGACGCGCTGGACGCCCTGGCGGCCGTGTTCGCCGCGCTGCCGTACGCGACACTTGTCGGGTGACTCCTCTTCGTATCGCGTACTCGCCCTGCCCGAACGACACCTTCGTCTTCCACGCCTGGGCTCACGGCCTGGTCGAGGGAGAGCCGACGCCCGAGGTCACCTTCGCGGACATCGACGTCACCAACGGCCTGGCCGAGCGTGGCGAGCTCGACGTCCTCAAGATCTCCTACGCGCAGTTGCCGTGGGTCCTGGACGGGTACGCGCTGCTCCCCTGCGGCGGCGCGCTGGGCCGCGGCTGTGGCCCGCTGGTCCTTACCGGCCCGGACGCCCCCGCCGACCCCGCGGCGCTGCGCGGCCGCACGATCGCGGTCCCGAGCGAGCGCTCGACGGCCTACCTGCTGTTCCGCCTCTGGGCGGCGGAGGCGGTCCCCGGCGGCCTCGGCGAGATCGTGGTGATGCCCTTCCACGAGATCATGCCGGCGGTCCGCGACGGCAAGGTCGACGCTGGCCTGGTGATCCACGAGGCGCGCTTCACCTACCAGAACTTCGGCCTGCGCTGCCTGGCCGACATGGGCGAGGCCTGGGAGACGGCGACGGGCCTCCCGATCCCCCTGGGCGCGATCATCGCGAAGCGATCCCTCGGCGCGGAGCGGCTGGCGTCCCTGACGGAGACGATCCGCGCGAGCGTCCGCCAGGCGTGGGCGGCGCCGGAGGCGACGCGCGACTACGTCATGTCGCACGCACAGGAGATGGACCCGGCCGTGGCGGACCAGCACATCGCGCTGTACGTCAACGACTTCACCGAGGACCTGGGCGAGGCGGGCTACGCCGCGGTACGGGGGCTCTTCGACCGAGCGGCGACCCAGGGGCTCGTCCCTGCGGTTCCCTTTGAGCTGCTGAGTTAGCTTCTGCTGCCGCCTGCAGTTGCACCAATCAGGGGCGCGGGGCTCTGCTCACTTGCGCCTCCGGCGCGTGGGCGCGACAGGTCACGACAGAGGGCCCGTTGCACCACCCAGGGGCGCGGGGCTCTGCTCACTTGCGCCTCCGGCGCATGGGCGCGACAGGTCACGACAGAGGGCCCGTTGCACCACCCAGGGGCGCGGGGAACTGCGCGACAAGCCGCCCTGCGAGGTAGAGCCCCGAACGAGCAGGGCCATCCGCACTCGGTGGCTTCTCGCGCAGTTCCTCGCGCCCCTGGATAGTGCAACCAGGCCGCCTGCAAAGCGTCAGGCGTCGAGTTGGTCGGCGATGTGGTGCAGGAGGGTGGCAACCCTTTTGCCGACCGGCTTGTCCGGGTAGCGGCCCTTCTGGAGGCCCGGGAGGATCTTCTCCAGGACCGTCGTCAGGTCCTGCACCATCGCGGCAAGCTCATCCGGCTTCTTGCGGGAGGCCGCCGCCAGCGACGGCGCGTCCTCCAGCAGCGTCACGGTCAGCGCCTGGTCACCCCGGTGGCCGGCGACCACGCCGAACTCGACCCGCTGGCCCGGCTTCAGCGACTCCACCCCGACCGGCAACGCCTTGGAGTGCACGAAGACATCGCCGCCGTCGTCGCGGGAGAGGAAGCCGAAGCCCTTCTCTGAGTTGAACCACTTCACTTTGCCCGTAGGCATGGGGAGACCTCGTCGGTGGTGAGTCGGAGTGTGTCGTACGGGGAGCAGCGGACCGCCGCCCGCGCTGGAAGCGAACTAGCGCCGCGCCATTGTTCCAGTTCGGCGCCGGAATGATCGACCGGATTGCTCCGCCGGAGGCACCGGCGCCAGAGTCGGTCCACGGCGTACTCGCGTGGCGGTCATGGCGCACCTCCTCCTCCGGCCTGCCGGCCCACCGTCGATCCCGCAGCGCGTTCGCACGGTCCCCGTGCGTGACGTGCATACCCCCGCCGGGCCTGCGGCTAACCCGCGCCGGGCGACCACGCGTACGGACCGGCTAGCGTGGAGGGCGTGAACCCTGACTCCACCTCCCCCGGCGACCTCCTGGTCCGCGTCGGGGCGATCCTTTTCGCCCTCGGCGCCGTGGCCACGATCGCGACGGTCACCCCGCTCTTCCTGGGCCTGCACCGCCTGCCGACGCCCGCCTACTTCGTCTGCATGGTGATGCCGCTCGGCTTCGCCGTCGCGCTCGCCGGGCTCCTCCGCACGGCCCGCTCGCAGCGGCGTTAGCCGCCGGCTCAGCCCTGGTCGGCGAGGTATCCGACCAGCCAGGCCGGGAACTCGGTGAGGTCTGCCAGGACCACGTCCGCGCCCGCCGCGCGCAGGCTCGCCGCGTCGTAGGGGCCGGTCGTGACGGCCACGGCGTACGCGTCCGCCTCGCGCGCGCCCTCGACGTCGCCGAGGTGGTCGCCGACGTAGACGCGCGCGCCTTCCGCGCGCAGCGCGTCCGCCTTGCCCGTGCCGAAGACGTTGCCGTGCAGGGCGTCCACCCGCATCGCCACCGCGTCGAGGTTGAGCCTGGCGTTCGGGGCGTACTTGCCGGTCACCACGACGGACCGGCCACCCGCCGCCCGCACCGCGGCGAGCGCGTCGACCGCGCCGGGCAGCGGGACGACGCCGGCGACGCCGTGCACGGCGTAGAGCTGCCGGTAGCGGTCCGACATGGCCGGGACCTGGTCGGCCGGGAACCAGTTCGCCATCTCGATCTCGACCGGCGGCCCGAGCCGGGAGACGACGAGTGCGGTGTCGATGGCCGTGCCGGTCTCCTCCGCGAGCAGCTCATAGGCGCGCGCGATGCCCGACCGTGAGTCGATCAGCGTCATGTCGAGGTCGAATCCCACGGTCAGCGGTGTCTGCGTCGTCATGGCCTCACCCTAAGTCAGGGCGTGGTGGGTGATACTCCCTCTAACAAAGGCCGCAAATCGGTCATGGGAGGCAGGATGCCGCGCGACTGTTCGCGCAGAGCCGTGCTCGGCGCACTCGGCGCACTCGGCGCGACCGCGCTCGCCGGCTGCACCGGCTCCAGCCGCGTGCCACTCAGCTCGGACGCCACGCCCAGCCCCGGCTCCGCTTCGGCCTCCGCCGCGACCTCGGCCTCGGCAGCCGGTTCCGCCGCGCCCTCTCCCGTGCGGACCGTCAAGGCCGCGACCGGCACGGTCGACGTGCCCGCCGAGCCCAGCCGGGTCGTGGTGCTGGACACGGCGGAACTGGACTCCGCGCTCACCCTGGGCCTGAGGCCCATCGGCGCCGCGCGCCCCGCGCTGAACCCGGGCCTGCCCGGCTACTTCCCGCAGAGCTGGCTCGCGGACATCGCCCTCGTCGGCACGATCGGCTCGCCCGATCTCGCCGCGATCGCCCGGCTTGAGCCCGACCTGATCCTCTCCAACCGCACCCGCGACGGCGACCGTTTCGAGCAGCTGACCGCCATCGCGCCGACGGTGCTCACCGAGTCCACCGGCGCCGCTTGGAAGCAGAACTTCCAGACCCACGCCCAGGCGCTGAACAAGCAGACCGCCGCCGACGTCATCACCACGGCCTACGAGGAGCACGTCCGCCAGTTCGTCGCCGCGCTGGGCGGCGCGGGAGCGACGACGAAGCAGCAGATCAGCCTGGTCCGCTTCGTCCAGGACGAGGACCCGCGCGCCTACGCGACCGACAACTTCCCCGGCTCACTGCTCGCCGACGTCAGGCTCGGCCGCCCGCCCGCGCAGAACGTGGCCGCGTTCGAGGTGATCATCCCCTCGTCGGCGGAGCTGGGCGACGCCGACGGCAGCACGATCCTCTACGCGACCTACGGAGATCCGGCCAGGGCCCACACCACGGAGGTGCTGAACAGCGCGTCCTGGAAGAAGCTCTCCGCAGTGAAGGCGCACCGCGCGTTCCAGGTGAACGACCAGCTCTGGTACCTGGGGATCGGCTACTTCGGCGCGAATCTGATCCTGGCTCAACTCCAGCGCTACTTGGGCGGGTAGCGGACGATACGCGGCATGAGTCTTGTGATGCAGGTCACTCGGTAACACCATGGCAGCTATGCCGACGACAACCGAGCAGGAGCAGCAGCAGGCACAGGAGAAGGCGCGCGCGGCCAGGAAGGCGTTCATCGCCGAGGGCTTCGACCTGGTCGCCGACACCTACGACGAGGTCAACGGCGAGTTCTTCCGCGCGAACGGCGCCCGACTGGTCGCGCACGCCGGGCTCCGGCTCGGCGACCGCGTGCTCGACCTCGGCTGCGGCCGGGGCGCGGTGCTCTTCCCTGCCGCGACGGCGGTGGGCCCGGACGGCTACGTGGCCGGCCTGGACCTCTCACCCCGGATGGCGCACGCGACGGCGGCGGCGGTCGCCGGTCGCGGCCTGCGCAACGTCGTCGTCCGGGTGGGCGACGCGGAGGACCCCGGCTTCCCGGCGGCGTCCTTCGAGGCGGTGCTGGCGGGGCTGATGATGTTCATCACCCCGGCCCCTGAGGCCGTCCTGCACGGCGCACGACGGGTACTGACGCCGGGCGGGCGCTTCGCGATGTCGACCTTCGGCAGTATCGACCCCCGTTGGACCGGCCCCCTGGACGCCGCGCTGGCGTTCCTGAAGGACCCTCTGCCCGCGTCGTCCCCGACCCAGGGCGCTCGAGGCGGCCACCCGGCGTTCGACACGGTCGAGTCGATCGCCTCCCTGCTGGACGCGTGCGGCTTCGCCGAGATCCGGACGGTGGAGGAGCGGACGGTGGAGGTGGTGGAGAGCGGCGACGCGTGGTGGCGCTCGCAGTGGGCGACGGGCCGCAGGATCTGGCTGGAACAGATCCCCGCGGACCGCCTGCAGGCCGCGAAGCGGGCCGCGCTCACGGCGCTGGACGCGCTGCGGGACGAGGACGGCGTGCTGCGGAAGGAAACGGTGCTCCGGTACACCGTTGCCACCCGACAGTGAGTTGCACTGCCTAAAGGGGCGCGGGGAACTGCGCGAGAAACCACTCTGTGCGGATGGTCCTCAACGCGCAGGGCCGTCCGCACAGGGTGGTTTCTCGCGCAGTTCCCCGCGCCCCTGGGAGTTGCAACTGACTCAGCGTCGGGAGATGCGCCAGGCGAGGAACGCTGCCGAGAAGCCCGACGAGAACCGCAGCCAGAAAGCGAAGGCGTTGTGCGTCGCCGCGGTCATCTGCGCGGAGGTCAGGCCCGGGTGGCCCGGCGCGTGGCCGGCGCGGCTGTAGAGCCAGAAACCGCAGGCCGTCGCCGTCAGGCCGGGGACCCAGAGGGCTGCGAAGCGGCCGACCCCGCGGCCCAGGCGGCGGCCGCCGTACGCGAAGAGCCACCCCAGCAACGCCACGTACCAAAGACCCGTCACCGCCGCCGCGACCAGCACCAGCGTCGCGAGCGCCTCCACGAAGGGGATCGGCAACCGCGGCACCGTGACCGGCTGCGCGACCTCTGGAGCCGGGCTCGGCGCCGACGCTGTCGGAGGCGTCAACACCCGCCTCAGCAGGCCGCGCTTCGGTGCGGCTGCGGGAGTTGAAGCTGCCGGTTCCGGCTGACGGGCTGTCGGGATGCCCGTCACCGGGTCCACCAGACCGGCCCGGTACGCGCTGCTCGGGTCGAGTTCGTCCACGAAGCCGCCGGCCCAGCCCGGCGGCCGGACCACAGGGATACCGCCCTCGTACCCGCCGGAGCCCTCCGCGGCTCCGCCGCCCAGGGTCCACCAGTCGGTCGCGTACCCGGTGTTGCCCTCGTTGCCCGCGTCCGCGCGGACGAAATCGGCGCGCCCCTCGATCACCGGAGCGCTCGCCTGGGCCGACACGGACGGCGCGGCCGGCGCTCTCCGCACGACTTCCGCCGCGGACGCCGGCAGCGCGCCGCCCGCCGCGCGGCTCACCACCTCGTCCGGGGTGCCGAGCCCCGCGAGGATCTTCCTGACCGAGCCGACCTCCGCCCGTGCCGTGCGCGGGGCCGTTGCGGCCTGCTGGGCGTCGATCGTCTGACGCAGCGTGTTCACCAACCGCGCGCGGTCCGCCGCCGTCAGGGCCGGTGAGGCTCCGGCCAGGTCGCCCACCCGGCTGAGGTAGTCGTAGACCAGCTGCTCGCTCTCGATCCCCATCGTGCTCCCCGCCCTCCCAGCGGCTCCGCCGCAGCCACCGACGGCGTCAGCTTAGGCTGGCGGGTGTGGATGTGACGCACGTACCCGGAGATCTGCGCTGGTACTCCCTTCCGCCCGGGCTGCGCCGCCTGCGGCGGGCTGGGTCCGGGTGCGGATGAACGTGGCGGGGCAGAGCGAGAAGGCCTCCGTGCTGCTGCCGGTCACCCCGAAGGGCGAGGCGCTGGCACTGCTGGCCCGGCTCTGGCCGGGGCTCGACCTCGACGCGGTGGAGCTCACCCGGCCGCCGCGGCGGGCGCGCTGGATCGCACCGTTCTGGGCGGCCCGCTCGGGCTGCGGCTACGACGAGCGGGTCTTCGTCAGCGTCAAGGGCCTGGTGGTGCGACGGACGGAGGTCATCCCGCACGCCAAGCCGCAGAGTCTCGCGGTGACGCAGAATCTGCTGACCAAGGCGCTCGGCCTGGCCGAGTTCCAGCTTCATTCGACGAAGGGTCCGGTCGCCGTGACCGCCCGCTTCCGCGACCTGCGCGAGGCGCGCGCCCTGCTGGAGGCCCAGGCGCACCGCTCCCGCACGAGCCGCCGCGAGGACGTCCCCGCTCGCTGGGCAACGGACTGAGGTACGAGCCCAGCCAGGCGGCCGGGGCCTCGACGCCGCGCTGCCTCATCGCCCGAGGCCGGTCCGGCCCAGCCCGGACGGGGGGCCCAGCTGATCGCACGCCCGAGCTCTCGGGCTCGGCTGCCGGTAATCTGGGTCGGATGAGCACCGGGAGAACCGGGGGGTCTCCCCGGGCGAAGACGGCGAGCACGGCGACGGCAGCGCAGCCGGTGAAGACGGCGTCCGCGCCGCGCACCCTCGCCGAGGACCTGCGCGGGCGGGACGACGACGCCCTCGGCGCGCTGCTGCGTGCCCGCCCGGACCTCGTGCATCCGGTGCCCGCGGACCTGACCCAGCTCGCCACCCGCAGCTCCACCCGGGCCAGCGTGATCCGCGCGCTCGAGCGGCTGAACCGCTTCACGCTGCAGGTCGCCGAGGCCCTGGCGGTCGCCGCCGACCCCTGCGAGCCGGGCGAGCTCCGCGCGCTGCTCGGCACGGCGCAGGAGCCCGAGGTCGAGGCCGCGCTCGGCCCGGCGCTCGCGACGCTCCGGGACGCGGCTCTGCTGTGGGGCGACCCGGAGCGCCTCCGGCTGATCCGGACCGCGCGCGACGTGCTCGCGCCGGGCGGCGGGCAGCCGGGACCGACCGGGCTCGGCCCGGTCTTCGCCGAGGCGGGGGCGGGACTCTCGCCCGGTCGGCTGCAGGAGATCCTCGCGGACGCGGGTCTGCCCAGTACCCACGATCAGGTGAGCGCGCTCACCTCGCTGAGCGCCCTCTTCGCCGACCGCGCCCGGGCGGACGCGCTCCTCTCGCAGGCCCCCGAAGGCGCGCGGGGCGTGCTCAACAAGCTGGTCTGGGGTCCGCCCTTCGGCGCGACCCCGCCGCGCGCCGTCCGCGCGGCGGACGCGCGCACGCCCGTCGAGTGGCTCCAGGCGCGCGGCTTCCTGCTGCCCGCCGGACGCGACGCCGTGGTCCTGCCCCGCGAGGTCGCCCTCTGTCTGCGCGGCGGACTGGCCCACCGCCAACTCGAACCGATCGCCCCCGACCTGGTGACCGCGCGGACGATCGACCCCGATCAGGCCGACCGCGCCGCGGCCGCGCAGGCGTTCACGGCCGTCCGCACGGTCGAGGAGGCGCTCGACCTGTGGAGCACCGAGCCGCCGACCGTGCTGCGCGCCGGCGGCCTCGGCGTCCGCGACCTGCGGCGGGCGGCGCAGGCCCTGGACCTGACCGAGCCGATGGCCGCGTTCTGGCTCGAACTCGCCTACGGGGCCGGGCTGCTGGCACCCGACGGGGAGGCCGACGAACGCTGGGCGCCGACCCCCGCCTTCGACGAGTGGCTGCGCCGTCCCGTCGCCGAGCGCTGGCTGCTGCTGGCCCGCACCTGGCTGACCGCGACGCGGCTCGCCGCGCTGGTCGGCAGCCGCGACGCGAAGGACAAGGTGCTACCCGCCCTCGGCGGCGGGTTGGACCGGGCGCTCGCCCCGGAGATCCGGCGCGACGTGCTCACCCTGCTAGCCTCGCTGCCGCCCGGCGGCGCGGGCGAACCCGCCTCGCTGACTGCCCGGGTCCGCTGGCAGCGGCCGCTGCGCGGCGGCGAACTGCGGGACCGGCTGGTCAGCTGGACGCTGGACGAGGCGGAACAGCTCGGCCTCACCGGCCGCCGCGCGTTGGCGCGCTTCGCCGTGCCGCTGCTGGACGGTGACGAGGCGTCGGCCGAGGCCCGGCTCGCCCCGCTGCTGCCGGAGCCGCTCGACCAGGTGATCCTGCAGCCCGACCTGACCGCCATCGCGCCGGGACCGCTGCACACGCCTCTCGCGCAGACCCTCGCGGTCGCGGCGGACGTCGAGTCCAAGGGCGGCGCGACGGTCTACCGGTTCACCCCGGACTCCGTCCGCCGCGCCCTGGACGCCGGCCGCAGCGCGGCGGAACTGCACGCGTTCCTGGCCGACCACTCCAGCACTCCGGTGCCGCAGCCGCTCTCCTACCTGGTCGACGACGTGGCCCGCCGCCACGGCCGACTGCGGATCGGCGCGGCCTCGGCGTACCTGCGCTGCGACGACGACGCGCTGCTGGACGAGCTGCTCGCCGACCGCCGCGCCGCGCAGCTGCGGCTGCGCCGCCTGGCCCCGACCGTGCTGGCCGCGCAGGCGGAGCCCACGGCGGTGCTCACCCAGCTGCGCGCGATGGGCTACGCCCCGGCGGCGGAGTCCGCCGACGGCGACGTGCTCATCTCCCGCCCGGACGCCCGGCGCACGCCTCCCCGCACTCCCCCGGCCCCGGTCCCCGACGGCCCGCCGCCGGTCACCCGGGCGCTCCTCTCCGCCGCGGTCAAGGCCATCCGCGCCGGCGACCGCGCCGCGACCGTCCCCCACCGCGGCGCGGAAACCCCCGGCGGCCCCCTCCCCCGCACTCCGGCGTCGGAGACCCTGGCCACCCTCCAGACCGCGGTCCTCACCGGCGACGCGGTCTGGATCGGCTACGTCAACGCGGAGGGCTCCGCCAGCCAACGCGTCATCGAACCGGTCCGGGTGGAGGGCGGCTTCGTCACCGCCTTCGACCAGTTCCACGAGGAGATGCGCACGTTCTCGCTCCACCGCATCACCGGCGTCGCGGAGCTGGCCGCCGACGAGGGGTGAGACGAGGGGTAACGTGCGTGCGGGTGCGGGCCGACTTACGGTCGTGGCATGGATGCGTACGAGGAACTGTTCCTCCGTGCCGCCCGCGACGCCGCCCGCTACCGGGCGTCCGTGGCGGACCGTCCCGTCTCTTCCGGCGCCGACATGGCCGCCCTGCGGTCCGCGTTCGGGGGCCCGCTCCCCGATGCGCCGACGCCGCCGGGCGAGGTGGTGGACCGGCTGGTGGCCGCGGCCGAACCAGGGCTGACGGGGACGGTCGGGCCGAGGTTCTTCGGGTTCGTCATCGGCGGATCCCTGCCTGCGGCGGCCGCGGCCGACATGCTCGCGACCGGCTGGGACCAGTGCGCCTACAACGCGGTGCTTTCCCCCGCCGCTGCGGCGGCCGAAGAGGTGGCGGGGACCTGGGCGAAAGAACTGCTCGGTCTCCCCGGGACGGCGTCGGTCGGGTTCGTCACCGGCGCGCAGGCGGCGAACACCGTCGGACTCGCCGCGGGCCGGCACCAGGTGCTCGCCGAGGCCGGGTGGGACGTCGAACGGCACGGTCTGCACGGGGCGCCGAGGGTGCGCATCGTCGCGAGCGGTGAGCGGCACGCCACGATCGACCGCTCGCTGCGGCTGCTCGGTTTCGGCACCGCCGCCGTCGAGACGGTCGGCACCGACGCCAACGGCGCCATCGACGTGGAGGATCTGGCATCCGTGCTCGCCGCCGGGCCGAGCGCTCCCACGCTGGTCTGTCTGCAGGCGGGCAACGTCAACACGGGCGCCTGCGACGACTTCCCCGCCGCCATCGAGATCGCCCGTCGGCATCGGGCCTGGATTCATGTGGACGGTGCCTTCGGCCTCTGGGCGGGCGCGAATCCGGCCACCGCGCACCTGGTCCGTGGCGTCGAGGCGGCGGACTCCTGGGGCTGTGACGCCCACAAGTGGCTGAACGTCCCCTACGACTCCGGGTTGGTGTTCTGTGCCAAGCCGGACGTCCACGCCGCCGCCGTCTCCTACAGCGCGGCCTATCTGGTCGGCTCCGGTGGTTCGGCGAACTGGGGCCTGGGTGATCTGACCCCTGAGTCCTCCCGCCGCGCGCGGGGCTTCGCCGTGTGGGCCGCGCTGCAGCAGCTCGGGCGCAGCGGCGTGGCCGAGCTCGTCGAGCGCGGCTGCCACCTCGCCCGGCGGATGGCCGAGCAGCTGGCCGTCGGCGGCGCCACGATCGAGAACGACGTCGTGCTCAACCAGGTCCTCGTCGGCTTCGGCGACGACACCCCGCTCACCGATCGACTCATCGAGGCCGTCCAGAGCGACGGCACCTGCTGGCTCGGCGGCACCCTCTGGCACGGGAAGCACCTGATGCGGATCTCCTTCTCCAACTGGACGACGACGGAGGACGACGTCGACCGCTCCGCCGAGGCGATCCTGCGCCTCGCGAGAGAGCGACTCTGACGCCGTCCCGTTCACTCCGGCGATGCGGGACACTGGTGGTTTGGCCCCTCGCACCCGGCTCCGGAGGACACGCACGTGAACGACGGCCCGCTCATCGTCCAATCCGACAAAACCTTGCTCCTAGAGACCGGCCACCCCGACGCCGACGCGTGCCGGCGCGTCATCGCGCCGTTCGCGGAGCTGGAGCGGGCGCCCGAGCATGTGCACACCTACCGGGTGACGCCGCTGGGTCTCTGGAACGCGCGGGCCGCCGGACACGACGCCGAGCAGGTGGTGGACGCGCTCGTCACCTACTCGCGCTACCCCGTGCCGAACGCGCTGCTCGTCGACATCGCCGACACCATGGACCGGTACGGTCGGCTGCAGCTCAGCAAGCACCCCGTGCACGGGCTCGTGCTGACCACCACCGACCGCCCCGTCCTCGAGGAGATCCTCCGCTCGAAGAAGATCCAGCCCCTCGTCGGCCAGCGGCTCGACCCCGACACCGTCGTCGTGCACCCCTCCGAGCGCGGCCAGATCAAGCAGGTGCTGCTCAAGCTCGGCTGGCCCGCCGAGGACTTCGCCGGGTACGTCGACGGCGAGGCGCACCCGATCGAGCTCGCGCAGGACGGGTGGAAGCTGCGTCCCTACCAGGAGCAGGCCGCCGAGGGCTTCTGGCACGGCGGCTCCGGCGTCGTCGTGCTGCCCTGTGGAGCGGGAAAGACGCTGGTCGGCGCCGCCGCGATGGCCAAGGCCAAGGCGACCACGCTGATCCTGGTGACCAACACCGTCTCCGCCCGCCAGTGGAAGCACGAGCTGGTCAAGCGGACCTCGCTCACCGAGGAGGAGATCGGCGAGTACAGCGGCGCCCGCAAGGAGATCCGCCCGGTCACCATCGCGACCTACCAGGTCATGACGACCAAGCGGAAGGGCGTCTACTCACACCTGGAGCTGTTCGACTCCCGCGACTGGGGCCTGATCGTCTACGACGAGGTGCATCTGCTGCCCGCGCCCGTCTTCAAGTTCACCGCGGACCTGCAGGCCCGCCGCCGGATCGGCCTCACCGCGACGCTGGTGCGGGAGGACGGCCGGGAGGGCGACGTGTTCTCGCTCATCGGCCCCAAGCGCTTCGACGCCCCCTGGAAGGAGATCGAAGCGCAGGGTTACATCGCCCCCGCCGACTGCTGCGAGGTGCGGGTCACGCTCACCGACCACGAGCGGCTCGCCTACGCCACGGCGGAGCCGGAGGAGCGGTACCGGTTCTGCGCCACGACGGCGACCAAGCGCCGGGTCACCCAGGCCCTCGTCGAGAAGCACCGGGGCACGCCCACGCTCGTCATCGGGCAGTACATCGACCAGCTCGACGAGCTGGGCGAGGCGCTGGACGCGCCGGTCATCAAGGGTGAGACCACGAACGCTCAGCGCGAGAAGCTGTTCGAGGCCTTCCGACAGGGCGAGATCAGCGTGCTGGTGGTGTCCAAGGTCGCCAACTTCTCCATCGACCTGCCCGAGGCGACGGTGGCGATCCAGGTCTCCGGGACCTTCGGCTCACGCCAGGAGGAGGCCCAGCGGCTGGGCCGCGTGCTGCGGCCCAAGGCGGACGGGCACATGGCGCACTTCTACTCGGTCGTGGCCCGGGACACCATCGACCAGGACTTCGCCGCGCACCGGCAGCGGTTCCTCGCCGAGCAGGGCTACGCCTACCGGATCATTGACGCGGACGACGTGCTGTAGCCCGTCAGTCCTTGTGGAGGAGGTCCTCGGGGAGGCCGTCCCGGCCGAGGAGGACGACGGAGAAGGCCGTGGTGGCCACGATGCCCACGCCTCGGGCGCAGGCGGCGATCGGGTTGCGCGGGCGCCGGGCCGCCTTCGTGGCTCCACGGGCGACGACGGGACGGTGGCTGCGGACGCGGGGCTGGGGGCGGGGGTCGATGTGTGCGGTAGCCATGACTCAAAGGTAGATTTCGGGCGCCCCGAAGTCGTCAGCCCACCGGCCTAATCGGGGACCCCTTCCGGCTCCTCCCCGAGGGGTACTCCGCCTCATCCCCGCGTCAGGGTTACCCCTGATCTCCCCGGCATAAAGATTCGCATGCCACCCACCGTTGGGTATATGGTTTCCGGTCTGCCGCCTCCCCGTCACGCACGTGGGGAGGCGCCGCCCGGACGGTAACCGGGCGGCTCTCAAATTCCATCGCAGATCTTTTGAGACCGCTGCGCGCCGGGCACCCCCCGGTGTTCCGCAGCCGGGAAGGCTTCCTTGTGCCCGCGCACACTTCTGCACCGGTCGGCCCCCTCGACCGTGAGCGCGCCCATCTCGCCTCCTCCCGCTCCGCGCTGCGCGCGATGCGGGAGGACGTCCAGGCGCTCGACATCCGCGACGTCACCGGCAACTGGGTCAACGCCGCGATCCTCGCCCGCGAGATCGACGACCGGATCAAGGCCCTGGCCGACCTCGCCGACACCCCGCTCTTCTTCGGCCGCCTCGACTTCCAGCACGCACCCGGCGCGGACCTCGCCGAGGGTGCGGACGGCGAGCGTTTCTACATCGGTCGCCGCCACGTCCACGATCACGACGGCGACCCGATGGTCATCGACTGGCGCGCGCCGGTGTCCCAGTCCTTCTACCGCGCAAGCAAGAAGGATCCGCTCGACGTCGCGCTGCGGCGCCGCTTCGGCTACACGGGCGGCGAGCTGACCGCCTACGAGGACGAGCACCTCACCGACCCGGAAGAGGAGCAAGGCACCAGCGCGCTGCTCGCCGCCGAGATCGAGCGTCCGCGCGTCGGTCCGATGCGCGACATCGTCGCGACGATCCAGCCCGAGCAGGACGAGATCGTCCGCGCCGACGTGCACGGCACCGTCTGCGTCCAAGGCGCGCCCGGCACCGGAAAGACCGCCGTCGGTCTGCACCGTGTCGCCTACCTGCTCTACGCCCACCGTGAGCGCCTGGCCCGCACCGGCACCCTGGTCATCGGCCCGAACCGCTCCTTCCTCCACTACATCGAGCAGGTCCTGCCGGCCCTGGGCGAGCTCGACGTCGCGCAGGCGACGGTCGAGGAGCTGGTCGCGCACGTGCCGCTGCGCGGGCAGGACACCGCGCAGGCGGCCCGACTCAAGGGCGATGCCCGGATGGCGGAGGTGCTGCGGCGCGCGGTCCGGTCCGGCATCACCCTGCCGACCGAGGGCTGCGTCGTCGTCCGCGGCTCACGGCGCTGGCGGGTGGCCTCCTACGAACTGGAGGAGATCGTCCGCGAGCTGATGGACCGTGACATCCGTTACGGCGCGGCCCAGGCCGCCCTGCCGCAGCGGATCGCGCACACCGTGCTGGTCAAGATGGAGCAGGCGAGCGAGGCCCCCGACGACCGCGTCCAGGACGCGGTCGCGCGCAGCGCGTCCGTCAAGGCGACGGCCAAGACGCTGTGGCCGCCGGTGGATCCGGCGAAGCTGGTGCTGCGCCTGCTGTCGGAGCCCGAGTTCCTGGCGCAGTGCGCGGACGGCCTGCTGACGGCCGAGGAGCAGGCCGCCGTGCTCTGGCCCAAGCCCGGCCGCAGCGTGAAGACGGCGCCGTGGACGCCGGCCGACGCGGTCCTGGTCGACGAGGCACGGGACCTGGTCGAGCGGACGCCCTCGCTCGGCCACGTGGTCCTGGACGAGGCGCAGGATCTCTCCCCGATGCAGTACCGGGCGGTCGGCCGCCGTTGTACGACCGGCTCGGCGACGGTGCTGGGCGACATCGCCCAGGGCACGACGCCCTGGTCCACGGACAGCTGGGCGACAGCCCTGGAACACCTGGGCAAGCCGGGCTCCCGGGTGGAGGAGCTGACCATGGGCTTCCGCGTGCCGCTCGAGGTCATCGACTACGCCTCGCTGCTGCTCCCCGCCATCGCGCCGGGGCTCGCCCCGGCCACCTCCATCCGCGACACGACGGACGCGCTCGCCGTCCGACGGATCGACGGCGCGGCCTCCCCGGAGGACGCCTCGGCGCTGGACGCGGCCTCCGCGCTGGCCCCGGCGACGCCGCCGGCCCTCACGGACGCGGTCGTGGAGGCGTGCGTGACGGCGCTGGCCAACGAGGGCTCGACCGGCCTCATCGCCGCGGACGCGCGGATCCCCGCGCTCTCCGCCGCGCTGACCGCGGCGGGGCTGCCGTTCCTGGACCCCGGCACGGAGACCTCCGCCGACGCGCGGCTGACCCTCGTCCCGGCGTCGCTGGCCAAGGGCCTGGAGTACGACTACGTGGTCCTGGACGAGCCGGCGGCCATCGTCGACGGCGAGGCGGACCTCCGCACGGGGCTCCGCCGCCTCTACGTCTGCCTCACCCGCGCCGTCTCCGGCCTCGACGTCCTCCACGCGCGCCCCCTGCCGGAGGCGCTGGCCTACTGAGGCCCAGTTGCAACTCCCTGAGGGGCGCGGGGAACTGCGCGAGAAACCACCCTGCGCGCATGGCCCTGCTCGTTCGGGGACCCACCTCCTCGGGTGGCTTGTCGCGCAGTTCCTCGCGCCCCTGAGGAGAGTGCAACTGACCCTAGGCTGCCAAGGGCTCCGCATCGAGCAAGCGGCGCCACTGCTGGACGAGGCCGGTGTCGACCGGGCTGGCCCAGCCCGCCGAACGGACCATCGTGCCGACGTGGAAGCCGTCGATCCCCGCGGAGCGCAGGCGCGGGACGTGTTCGGTCTTGAGGCCGCCGCCGACCAGGATCTGCGGACTGTAGCCAGGCTTCCCCGCGCGCGTGACCTCGTCCACGAGTACGTCCATGCCGACAGCCACGCCCGCCGCCGAACCCGCAGTCAGGACGGTATCCAGGCCGGGCAGGCCGTCGATCGCCGCGCGGACGCCGTCACGCGACGCCGCGTTGTCGAGCGCACGGTGGAAGGTCCAGCTGCAGCCGGAGATCGCGTCCAGCACCGTCCGCAGCGTCGGCAGGTCGACGGTGCCCTCCGGCGTCAGAAAGCCGAGGACGAACTCCTCCGCGCCCTCCGCGCGCAACGCCTCGGCCCGCGCGCAGAGCGCGTCGACGTCGCGCACCAGGAAGCCGTCGCCGTCGCGCAGCATGACCCGCAAGGGGACGTGCACCGCCGCGCGGATGCGTGCGAACTCGGCGAGGTCGGGCGTCAGCCCGTCGGCCGCCATGTCGGTGACCAACTCGAGGCGGTCCGCCCCGCCCGCGGCCGCCGCGACGGCGTCCTCCGCGTTGGTAGCGATGACCTCGAAGATCGCCCGATCACTCATGTGCAGCCTTTCTGCTCCGCTCTCAGCCCTCGCCAACAGGTCTAGTCCAATACACCCTAGTTGCTCGGAAGCACGAAACGCACCCCTGTGGTCAGCCGGAAGGCCGCGCGAGCGCTCCTGTCCGTACCACAATGGCTGTATGCCCGAGCCGTCGCATCCCGACCAAGCCCTCGCCGAGGCACTGCTGTCCCGCTGGACCGCGCTCTTCGCCGCCCCGGAGGCGGAGCCCTACGGCGAACAGCTGATCCGCCGCTGGTCGGAGCCACAACGCAGGTACCACACCTTGCGCCATCTGGCCGCGACCCTCTCGGCCGTCGACCGCCTGGCCGCGCACGCGGAGGACGCGGACCTGGTCCGGCTCGGGGCCTGGTTCCACGACGCGGTCTACGCCCCGGACCGCACGGAGAACGAGGAGCGCAGCGCGCGCCTGGCGGAGCGGGTGCTGCCCGAGCTCGGCGTGCCGGACGAGGCCGTGGCCGAGGTGGCCCGCCTGGTCCGGCTGACCGCCGACCACGACCCGGCCGCCGGCGACCGTAACGGCGAGGTGCTCTGCGATGCCGACCTCGCGGTACTGGGCGCTCCCCCGGAGATCTACGCCAGCTACGCGGCCGCCGTGCGGGCGGAGTACGCGTTCGTCCCTGACGACGAGTTCCGCGCGGGCCGCGCGCAGATCCTGGAGCAGTTGCTGGCCCTGCCCACGCTCTACCGCACGCAGGCCGGACAGGCCGCGTACGGAGAACGGGCTTTGACGAACATGCGTACCGAGCTGGTGCGGTTGCGCGATAAGGTGCCGCCCATCGCATGAGTCGAACCGGGTGGGGCGCATGGACATCGAGGCCGAGTTCGAGTACGCGCGCGGCGAGCTGCGCGGGTACTGGCTGCGCACGACAGCGTGGATCAACGCGCTCTGGCTGTTGCTCGGCCTGGGCGGACTGGTCGTCGCGCTGGCCGCGCACCCCTTGTCCGCCTCGCACCTGACGCTGGCGCTGCTGTCGCTGCTGCTGCTCGGCAGCCACGGCCTGGCCGTGGAGCGCCGCCTCCGGAATCTCAACACCGGCACGGAGCTGTCGCTCCGCTTCACCGAGCTCGGGCTTTCCTGGCGGAATCAGTTCGTCTCCCACCAGATCCGCTGGCCGGCGGTCCGCCGGGTGCGTCGCACCCGCGGGTGGCTGGTCTTCGAGGGCACCCGCAGCGTGGGCAACGTCGCGTTTCCGGCGCGTTCGCTGAGCGAGGTCCAGATCGAGGAACTGACCAAGTGGCTCATCGCCCAGAAACTCCTCCGCTGATGAGCTGACGCTCACTTGCACCATCAGGGGCGCGAGGAACTGCGCGAGCAACCACCCTATGCGGATGGCCCTGCGCGTTGAGGACCATCCGCACGTCGGTGGCTTGTCGCGCAGTTCCTCGCGCCCCTGATGGTGCAACTACCTCTTGCGCCGCCGCAGCCCCGCCGCCGTCAGCCGCGCCACGATCTCCCTGCTGCGCACCGGCGTCGCCCCCAGCTCCACCGCCGCCGCGTACAACCGCTCCGGCACGTCGTAGTGGTCCCGTTCGAAGCCGCGCTCCGGGACCCCCAGCCGCCGCGCGAACGCATGCAGCTCGTCCAGCGACTCGTCCGAGACCAGGTGTGACCAGAGCCGGCCGTGGCCGGGCCAGCTCGGGGGGTCGATCAGGATCACGGGGTCAGCTCCCCCACCGCCGCGACGACGACACCCTCCTTGCCGCAGACCCAGTGCGGGTCGGGGCCCAGCTCCGGCTCGACGCTCAGCGCGTGCGGGTCGCCGTCCGACGAGCAGAGCGGACACAGCGGCCACCGACCCCAGCCCTCCAGCAGCCCGTCCTGCACGTCCTGGGCGACCAGCCCCAGCACGTAGTCGACCCCGTCCGGCCACTGCTCGACCCACCACCGCCGTTGCACGATCGCGTCCTCCAGCAGCGAGACGACCGCGGCGTCCGCCACGTCCCGCACCGACAGATCCTTCAGCAGCGCGCTCCGCGCGCCGTGCAGGGCGGTCTCCAGTGCACTTTCCATCCCACCAGTGTCCTCTCCTCCAACGCCGGAAGGCGGCCCACCCCTCTCGGGGTGAGCCGCCTTCCGAACGAGCTTCAGACGCTCCGATCCGTCAGACGGATCAGAAGTCCATGTCGCCGCCGGGCATGCCGCCACCGGCCGGGGCGCCGGCCTTCTCGGGCTTGTCGGCGATGACGGCCTCGGTGGTGAGGAAGAGCGCGGCGATGGAGGCCGCGTTCTGCAGCGCGGAGCGCGTCACCTTCGCCGGGTCGATGATGCCCGCGGCGATGAGGTCGACGTACTCGTTGGTCGCGGCGTTCAGGCCGTGACCGGCGGGGAGGTTGCGAACCTTCTCCACCACGACGCCGCCCTCGAGGCCGGCGTTGGTCGCGATCTGCTTGATCGGGGCCTCGAGCGCGACGCGCACGATGTTGGCTCCGGTCGCCTCGTCACCCTCGAGCTCGAGCTTCTCGAACGCGACACCGGCCTGCAGCAGGGCCACGCCGCCACCGGCGACGATGCCCTCCTCGACGGCCGCCTTCGCGTTGCGAACGGCATCCTCGATGCGGTGCTTGCGCTCCTTGAGCTCGACCTCGGTGGCCGCGCCCGCCTTGATGACAGCGACGCCACCGGCCAGCTTGGCCAGGCGCTCCTGCAGCTTCTCGCGGTCGTAGTCCGAGTCGCTGTTCTCGATCTCGGCACGGATCTGCGCCACGCGGCCCGCGACCTGGTCGCTCTCGCCGGCGCCGTCCACGATGGTGGTCTCGTCCTTGGTGACGACGACCTTGCGGGCGCGGCCCAGGAGCTCCAGACCGGCGTTCTCCAGCTTGAGGCCGACCTCCTCGGAGATGACCTGGCCACCGGTGAGGATGGCGATGTCGCCCAGCATGGCCTTGCGACGGTCACCGAAGCCCGGGGCCTTGACGGCGACGGACTTGAAGGTGCCACGGATCTTGTTGACCACGAGGGTGGAGAGCGCCTCGCCCTCGACGTCCTCGGCGATGATCAGCAGCGGCTTGCCGGACTGCATGACCTTCTCCAGCAGCGGCAGCAGGTCCTTGATGCCGCCGATCTTGGAGTTGGCGATCAGGATGTAGGGGTCCTCGAACGAGGTCTCCATACGCTCCAGGTCGGTGGCGAAGTACGCCGAGATGAAGCCCTTGTCGAAGCGCATACCCTCGGTGAGCTCCAGCTCCAGACCGAAGGTCTGGGACTCCTCGACGGTGATGACGCCTTCCTTGCCGACCTTGTCCATCGCCTCGGCGATGAGCTCGCCGATCTGGGTGTCAGCGGCGGAGATGGAGGCGGTGGAAGCGATCTGCTCCTTGGTCTCCACGTCCTTGGCCTGCTCGAGCAGCTGGGCGGAGACGGCCTCGACGGCCTTCTCGATGCCGCGCTTGAGGGCCATCGGGTTGGCGCCGGCGGCGACGTTGCGCAGACCCTCGCGGACGAGCGCCTGGGCCAGCACGGTGGCGGTGGTGGTGCCGTCACCCGCGACGTCGTCGGTCTTCTTGGCGACCTCCTTGACGAGCTCGGCGCCGATCTTCTCGTAGGGGTCCTCGAGCTCGATCTCCTTGGCGATGGAGACACCGTCGTTGGTGATCGTGGGGGCGCCCCACTTCTTCTCCAGAACGACGTTGCGGCCCTTGGGGCCAAGCGTGACCTTGACGGCGTCGGCGAGCTGGTTCATACCGCGCTCGAGGCCACGACGGGCCTCTTCGTCGAACGCAATGATCTTGGCCATGGAAGCGGTCCTCCTGGACAGACTGGCTGCTTCGGACCGCGCTGGCGCCCGCGACGGACGGCACCGACCTTCGGCGGTTCCTTCCCGCCGCGCCCGGAGCCTCACCGACCCGGCCCGTTGTCACTCTCTACCTCAGAGTGCTAACGCCAATGATTAGCACTCGACCCCCCTGAGTGCAAGCAGCGGACGCAACGGAGGACCCCCGTCTCGAGTGAGACAGGGGTCCTCCTGAAGACCTGCGTGGATGCATCGTTTCGCTGAGATGAGCTGGAACGAGCTCTGCGGGTCCTGAATCAGTCAGCGGTCGCCGGCTGCAGTGGGGTGCGTTACGCGGTCACGCGGACCATGTCCGCCTGCGGGCCCTTCTGGCCCTGCGAGATCTCGAACTCAACCCGCTGGCCCTCTTCGAGCGACCGGTACCCGTCCATCTGGATCGCGCTGTAGTGGACGAACACGTCCGCACCACCGTCGACCGCGATGAAGCCGTACCCCTTCTCCGCGTTGAACCACTTGACGGTGCCCTGAGCCATTCCAAACTCCCCTATTACTGGCCCTTTCACGGTCCGCACACCGCGGACCGGACCGGTCGGAACGCTGCGGGATGCAGACGCCACGCCCCCGATCGACGCTGAATGTATCCACTCCGATGCCCTGAGCAACAGAGCATAAGCCGGGGAATTCTCAGGAGAAGTTAAGAGACATAAACGGTAATCAACCGCAAAGGCGAGCAATTCGGGCCGGACATAAGGGACGGGTCCGGCATATTGCCGCAGGAAAAAGAATCAGCCAACCGTCTCGACGGACGGGACAGGAGCACTCTACTCCTCTTAAACATCAGGAAATGACAGAGTCGGTGCACCCCTGTCAGGGGTGCACCGACTCTGCACAGCTGTCAGCAGCAATCGTCAGCAGCCGCCGGCCACCGCGGGGATGATCGAGACGCCCGCACCTTCCGGCGTCGCCGTCTCCAGACCGTCGGCGAAGCGCACGTCGTCCTCGTTGACGTAGACGTTCACGAAGCGGCGCAGCTTGCCGTTGTCGTCCAGCAGCCGGGCGGAGATGCCCGCGTGGTTGGCCTCCAGGTCCTTGATCACCTCGGCGAGGGTCGCGCCCTCGGCCTTCACCTCGGCGTTGCCGCCGGTGTAGGTGCGCAGGATGGTGGGGATGCGGACGTTGACGCTCATGCGAGGCCTGCCTCTCGGAACGAGTCAAGGGTGGGGCGGATGACGGCGGTCGGGCGGGCGGCGTCCGCCACGGCCTCCAGGGTCTTCAGGCCGTCGCCGGTGTTGAGCACGACGGTCTCGGCGGCCGGGTCCAGCACGCCGTTCTCGATCAGCTTGCGCAGCACGCCGACGGTGACGCCACCGGCGGTCTCGGCGAAGATGCCCTCGGTGCGCGCCAGCAGGCCGATCGCGTCGACAACCTGCTCGTCGTTGACGTCCTCGACCGCACCGCCGGTGCGGCGGACGATGTCGAGCACGTAGATGCCGTCGGCGGGATTGCCGATGGCCAGCGACTTGGCGATGGTGTCCGGCTTCTGCGGGCGGACCACGTCGTGGCCGGCCTTGAAGGCGGCGGACACGGGGGAGCAGCCCTCGGCCTGGGCGCCGAAGATCTTGTAGGGCTTGTCCTCGACGAGGCCGAGGGCGATCAGCTCCTTGAGGCCCTTGTCGATCTTCGTCAGCTGCGAGCCGGAGGCGATCGGGATCACCAGCTGGTCCGGGATCCGCCAGCCGAATTGCTCGCAGATCTCGTAGGCCAGCGTCTTGGAGCCCTCGCCGTAGTAGGGGCGCAGGTTGACGTTGACGAAGCCCCAGCCCTCACCGGCCGGGTCTCCGATCAGCTCGGAGCAGAAGCGGTTCACGTCGTCGTAGTTGCCGTCGATGCCGACGACGTCGCCGCCGTAGATCGCGGCCATGACGACCTTTCCGGCCTCCAGGTCGTGCGGGATGAAGACGCAGGCGCGCAGCCCGGTGCGGGCGGCGGCGGCGGTGACCGCGCCGGCCAGGTTGCCGGTGGAGGAGCAGGACAGCGTGGTGAAGCCGAAGGTGCGGGCGGCCTCGACGGCGATGGCCACGACCCGGTCCTTGAAGGAGTGGGTCGGGTTGCCGGAGTCGTCCTTGACGTAGAGGGAGCCGGTGATGCCGAGCTCGCGGGCCAGGTTGTTCGCCTTGACCAGCTTGGTCAGGCCCGGGTTCATGCTCGGGCGCTCGGCGACGTCCGGGGAGACCGGCAGCAGCGGGGCGTAGCGCCAGATGTTGGCGGGGCCGTTCTCGATCTGCTTGCGCAGGCCCTCCGGGTCACCGGCCGGGAGCTCGTAGGCGACCTCGAGCGGGCCGAAGCACTCCACACACGCGAAATCGGGAGCGAGGGGGGTGCGTGCTCCGCACTCGCGACAGGACAGGGCCACGGCGGGGCCGAAGGCGTCGGGTGCGACGGTGTGGCTGACAAGAGCCATGATGGCGAGAACCTCTCTCCTCATCTTCCCCGGGGCGCGTTTCGCCACAGGACGGAATTGGCACCTTCCCGGCCTGGGCCACGCGGCGTGTGCACGCTGCGGACTACCTGGCAGGGGGGTTGCCGGGACTTCGACGGGCCGTTCCCTCAGTCCCTCTGGATGAGCGCTATGGCGTCGCGCGTTCGCACGCGGCGCATTTGTCGGAGACGGACCCCAATGTGCGATGAGTCCACCTCGTCCTCAAGACTGTAACCGAAGCCCCACCGACCGCTCACTGCCGTCCGAGACGCGAGACGGGCGCGTCGCCGACCGTCACTGCCGAGGGAGATCCGTGCTGGACCAGGTCGAGGACTGGCTGCGCCGCCGCTCGTGGAGCGCTGCCGACCGACCCCTGCCCGAACTGCTGGCCGCGAAGCGGCGCAGCGGCGCGACCGTCAGCGTGGTGCTGCCCGCGCTCGACGAGGAGGAGACCGTAGGCGAGATCGTCGCCGCCATCCGCCGCGACCTGATGGAGGCCGTGCCGCTGGTGGACGAGCTGGTCGTGGTCGACTCCGGCTCGGTGGACCGCACGGCGGCCGAGGCCACGGCGGCGGGCGCACGCGTGGTCCACCGTGACGAGATCCTGCCGCGACTGCCGGTCGAGCCGGGCAAGGGGGAGGTGCTCTGGCGCTCGCTCTTCGTCACCCGCGGCGACATCGTCTGCTTCGTCGACTCGGACCTGCGGGCCTTCGACTCGACCTTCGTCTCCGGGATCGTCGGCCCGCTGCTGACCGATCCGGGGATCGACTTCGTCAAAGCGATGTACGACCGGCCTTTCGACACCGAGACCGGCTCCATTCCGGCGGGCGGCGGCCGGGTCACCGAGCTGGTGGCGCGCCCGCTGCTCAACCTGCACTGGCCGCTGCTGGCCGGCTTCGTCCAGCCGCTCGGCGGCGAGTACGCGGCGCGGCGCTCATTGCTGGAGCGGCTGCCCTTCCCGACCGGCTACGGCGTGGAGCTCGGCCTGCTGGTCGACGCGCTGACGGCGGTCGGCCTGGACGCGCTGGCCCAGGTGGACGTGGGCGTGCGGCACCATCGCCACCAGGACGCGCAGGCGCTGGGCCGGATGGCGGCGACGATCTACCGCACCGCGCTGGACCGGCTGAAGACGCCGGAGGAGCAGGTCACGTCGGAGCTGGTGCAGTTCACCCGCACGCCGGCCGGCTTCACGCCGAGCACGAGCGAGATCGCGCTGGTGGAGCGGCCGCCGGTGGTGACCGTGCCGGAGTACCGCGCGCGGCGGCGATCGCAGTAGGGAAAGGTTTGCTCCACTCCCGGACAGGCAAGGTTGACTGACATGGCTCGAACCACGACCGCGCCCATCGTGCTGGCTTCCAACCGCGGCCCCATCTCCTTCACGATCGAGGACGACGGCACGCTGACGCCGCGCCGGGGCGGGGGCGGACTGGTCTCGGGCCTGTCGGCGATCGGCACCGAGCAGGAGAGCGTCTGGGTCTGCGCGGCCCTGTCGGAGGGCGACCGCGCGGCGATCAGGCAGGGCCTGACCGACCCGGACGTGCACATGCTGGACATCGACCCGGGCACCTTCAACCGGGCCTACAACGGCATCGCGAACTCGACCCTCTGGTTCGTCCACCACCTCCTCTACGACACGCCGACCAAGCCCGTTTTCGGAGCCAACTTCCGCCGCGAATGGGCCTCCTACGAGGCGTACAACCGCGCCTTCGCGGACGCGCTGGCCGCGTGCGCGGCGCCCGGTGCGGCGGTACTCGTCCAGGACTACCACCTGTCACTGACACCCCGGCTGCTGCGCGAGCTCCGCCCCGACCTGCGGATCGGCCACTTCTCGCACACGCCCTGGGCCCCGCCGGACTACTACCGCCTGCTGCCCGACGACGTGGCGGCGCAGGTGCTGGAGGGCATCCTCGGCGCGGACCGGGCCGGCTTCCTGACCGAGCGCTGGGCGCGGACCTTCGCGCAGTGCTGCGAGGCCGTGCTGGGCGCGTCCGTCTCGGACTCACTGGCGGTGACGTACCGGGGACGGACGACGCAGCTGGGCGTGCACCCGCTCGGCGCGGACGCGGAGTTCCTGCGCGACCGCAGCCACCGCCCTGACGTGGACGCCAGGCTCGCCGGCCTCCGGGAGGCGGTGGGCGACCGGCGCACGATCGTGCGGGTGGACCGCACCGAGCTGAGCAAGAACATCGTGCGCGGGCTGCTCGCGTACCAGCATCTGCTGCGGACGCGGCCCGAGTGGCTGGACCGGGTGGTGCACATCGCCTTCGCCTACCCGTCGCGCCACGACCTGCCGGAGTACCGCGAGTACACGGCGGCGGTGCTGCGCACCGCGCAGGAGATCAACGACGAGTTCGGGACGGCGTCCTGGCAGCCGGTGATCCTGCACGTCAACGACGACTTCCCGCGCTCACTCGCCGCGTACCGGCTGGCGGACGTGGCCCTGGTGAACCCGATCAGGGACGGGATGAACCTGGTCGCGAAGGAGATCCCGGTCGTCTCCGACGGGGGCGTGGCGCTCGTGCTGTCGCGGGAGGCGGGCGCGTTCGCGGAGCTGGGCGAGGACGCGCTGACGGTCAACCCGTACGACGTCATCGCCACGGCGGACGCGCTGCACGCGGCTTTGAACATGCCGGAGGAGGAGCGGGCCTCACGCTGCAAGCGCCTCGCCGAGGCGAGCACGGCGCTGCCGCCGACGGCGTGGTTTCTGGAGCAGCTGCACGCCCTGACGGGCGGTCAGGATCAGCAGGAGTAGTCGAAGGACGCGGACGGCTTGATGGACGAGTGGCCGGGCACGAGCAGGGTCGCGGTGCCGTGGAAGCTGCCGGGTCCGGAGAGCGTCCAGATCAGCGGCAGCTCGACCTGCCGGGTCCCGGCGGCGACGGTCTCGGTGAGCATTCCGCTGTCGGTGCCGTCGCTGCGGAGCCAGTGGTACTGGAAGCTGCCGGCTTCGCCGTTGGTGGCGACGGTGGCGGTGACGGTCGCCTTGCCGTTGCAGGTGACGGCGGTGGGCACGACCTGAATGCTCGCGCCGGTGAGCTGGATCGCCGACGGCGCGAGCAGCCGGAACAGGTACCAGGCGAGCAGCCCGAGGAAGACGAGCAGGACCGGGACCCAGAAGAGCCAGCGGCTCTTCTTCCCCTCTTCGGCGGGCCGCTGCTGCGCGTCGGGCGCGGCCTGCCCTTTCCAGACGGCGATGGTGCGGGCCGTCTTGGGGTCAGGAACCCCCGGCCCGAACCGGATCAGCGCGGGGTCCGGGGCGGGAGCTTCAGCGGCTGCCGCCGCAGCCATCACCGTGGCGATGTACCCGACCGACTCCGGCTCTGCCGCGAGCGGCGGCACACCACCGAGTCGCACGGTGCCTTCATCGGGCGGGAGCGGGGCGTCCTGCGGCGGAAGCTTCAGATGCATCGTGCCGTCTTCGCCGGGAACGGCGTCCTCGGGGGTCATGCGCTGGCCTCTCTGGCTAGCCGATGTTGCACTGGAGCGTGAGGAAGATCGAGGCGTCCGGCAGCAGGTACTGGCGCGCGTAGGCGGGGTCCTGGCCCGTCACGACGCCGCCGTAGTTGCACGGGGTCATGGTGATCTTGCTGCCCTGGAAACCCGCTGCCACGAGGTTCTTGTACGCCTGCCCGCCGTCCACGCCGCCCTCGTAGGGGTAGAAGACGCAGGTGTCGGAGGTCGCCGTCAGCTGGAACTGCGCCGTCGGCTTGGCCTCGCTGCCGCCCGCTGGATCCTGGGTGTGGACGGTGAAGAGCTTTTGGCGTGCCGTCAGGCAGTCAGGTACCACGGTGACGTTGTTCGGATCGAAGCCTGCGGCCTTGATCGCAGCGTCGGCCGAGGAGACGGTCAGATTGAGCACGTTCGGCACGTTGAGCAATGACGGCGGCGGAGTCGGCGACGCCGAGGTCGGCGAGGCGGAGGGGGTCGGGCTCGCCGACGGGCTCGGACTCGCAGTCGGACTCGGACTGACACTCGGGCTGGCGCTGGGGCTCGCCGACGGCGACGGCGAGGCCGAGGGCGACGGACTCGGCGACAATGAGCCGGGCGTCACCGACGTGACCGCCACCGGGGTGGGGCCGCCGGTGATCTTCGGCTTGCCAGTGTGGCCGCCCGCCAGGGCCACCCCGCCCAGCACGCCGACGAGGATGATCCCGGCCCCCGTGCCCACCAGGATCTTCCTCGGGATCCGGCGCGGCGCAGCCCTCAGCACAGTCCGCGCCAGCGCCGTCGTACCGCTCGTCGGTCCGCCGCCGCCCCCCGCCGAGGGGAACAGCATCGGCAGCAGCGCCGCGATCGCGGCCAGCTTCTTCCGGCCGCGTTCCTCCCACTCCGGGCCGTACGCCGCGCCCGCGACCGCCTCCAGCTCGTCGACGAACGCCGCCGCGCTCTCCGGCCGCTCGGCCGCATGCTTCGCCAGGCCGCGCCGGATCAGCGGGCGGACGCCCTCCGGGGCGAGCTCGTCGGGGATGGGGGCCGTCGTGTGCTGGACGACCAGTTCGGCGAAGGTCACCCCGGGGTACGGGCGCGAGCCCGTCAGGCACTCGAAGAAGGTCGCCGTCGCCGCGTAGACGTCCGCCGCCGGGGAGGCGGGATCGCCGGTCCACTGCTCCGGGGCCATGTACGGCGGGGTGCCCGCGATGCCGCCGGAGTCGCCCGTCTTGACCGCGATCCCGAAGTCCACCAGCTTCGACGTGCCGTCCGCCGCGACCAGCACGTTCTCCGGCTTGTAGTCCCGGTGCACCACGCCCAGCGCGTGCGCCGCCGCCAGACCTAAGAGCGAGCCCTTGAGCACGACCAGCGCCGCTTCGGGCCCCGTCGCACCCGCCTGCCTCAGCAGCGCCCGCAGCGCGATGCCGTCGACGAGCTCCATGACGATCGCCGCGCCCGCAGGGCCCTCGACGTACTCGTAGAGCCGCACGACATAGGGCGTCTCCAGGTCGCCCAGCAGCCGGGCCTCCTCGCGGAACTCCGCCAGGAAGTCCGGATCGGCGCGCAGCTCCTCGCCGAGGTACTTGACCGCGACCGGCGTGCCGGTCTCCTCGTGCACCGCGAGCACCACACGTCCGCTCGCGCCCGAACCCAGCTCCCGGGTGTGTCGGTACCCCGGAACAATCCAGTCCATCCGCCGCCCCCTACTCGTCGCGAAGGTAGCGCCAAACGGGCCGTCATACATCAGCTGTGACACCACAGTTACGCCCCCGGAGCGCAACCCTGATGCTCCGCACACGGCCACTCCCCGCCCGGATCAGCCGCTGCGCCGGGCGCTCGCAGCGGCTAGGGTCGGGAGCATGGGAATTCCCGAGCCGAGCACCCCCGCAGGAGCCGCCGGCTTGGCCGCGCTGCTCGCCGCACCCGCCCGGGCGGTCGTCGCCCTCGACTTCGACGGGACGCTGGCGCCGATCGTCGCCGATCCCGACCAGGCCCGCGCCCACCCCGGCGCGGCCCCCGCGCTGGCGCGGCTCGCGCCGCTGATCCGCTCGGTGGTCGTGGTGACCGGGCGGCCCGCCGGGGTCGCCGTGCGCTACGGCGGGTTCGCCGGCGTGGCCGGCCTCGAGCACCTCACGATCCTCGGCCACTACGGCGCGGAGCGCTGGGACGCCCGCAGCGGCGCGGTGCAGGCGCCCGCGCTGCACCCGGGGATCGCGGCGCTCCGCGCCGAGCTGCCCGGCGTGCTCGACGCGGCCGGGGCCTGGCAGGGCACCTGGATCGAGGACAAGGGCCGCGCCGTCGCCGTCCACACCCGCCGCGCCGAGGACCCCGACGCGGCCCTCGTCGCACTCGAAACCCCGCTGCGCGCGCTCGCCGCGCGTCACGGGCTCGCGGTGGAGCCGGGCCGGATGGTGCTGGAGCTGCGGCCGCCCGGCGTCGACAAGGGCGTGGCTCTCACCGACTTCCTGACCGAGCAGCGCGCCGGCTCGGTCCTCTACGCGGGTGACGACCTGGGCGACGTGGCGGCCTTCGACGCGATCGACAAGCTGCGCGCGGGCGGCCTGCCCGGCGTCCTCGCGTACAGCGCGCCCGCGACCGGCGAGCCACCGCTCGCGGTGATCGCGGACCGCGCGGACCTCACCGTGCCGGGCCCGGCCGGGGTCGTCGCGCTGCTGGACGCGCTCGCCGACGCGATCAGCGCCGGGCCCGCTGCTGCTCGCGGATCCGCCGCAGCCGGTTGACCAGCACGGGGTCCTGCGCGAGCGCGGCCTCCCTGTCGAGCAGCGCGTTGAGCAGCTGCGTATAGCGCGTGGGCGAGAGACTCAGCTCCTCCCGGATCGCGGCGTCCTTGGCCCCGCGCGTCCGCCACGGGCGGGCCTCGAAGGCCAGCACCGCGCGCTCGCGCGCGCTCAACTCGTCCGCCACCCTGGGCCCTCCTCTCCGGCTACCCGACCATACGACTTGTCATTCTGCCGGTCCCCTCTGACGCACTCTGCTGCTCCCCCGCCCCACCTGCGCGGACTACGGTCGGAACCATGACCAGTTTCGCCGTGCACATCCCCGAGGCCGAGCTCGAGCCCGACCCGCTCGACCCCAGCCAGATCGTCTCCGGCTCGCCGGAGGTCTCCGGCAAGGTCCTGTGGGAGTCGGAGGACGGCAAGCAGATCCGCGGCATCTGGCAGATCACCCCGGGCGTCGTCACCGACACCGAGGCCAACGAACTCTTCGTCGTCATCTCCGGCCGCGCCACCATCGCCGTCACCGACGGCCCCACCTTCGACGTCGGCCCCGGCGACGCCTGCGTCCTCCGCGAGGGCGACGAGACCACCTGGACCGTCCACGAGACGCTGCGCAAGGCGTACCACATCACCCTGCCGTAGCAGCGCGAGCAGACAGCAAGGGGCGGCCACCCGCACGCGTGGCCGCCCCTTCTTGTTTCGTCTTACATCAGATCACTTCACCGAACCTGCTGTCAGGCCCGAGACCACATGGCGCTCGATCGAGGCGAAGAGGATGACGACCGGGATGATCGCCACGACCGAAGCCGCGAACATGAAGTTCCACTGCGGGTTGTAGGCGCCGATCATGCTGTCGATGCCGACGGTCAGCGGCTGCTTCGACGGTGTGTTGATCAGGATCAGGCCCATGATGAACTCGTTCCAGGCCGTGATGAAGGTGAAGATCACGCAGGTCACCACGCCCGGGAGGGCCAGCGGCAGCGTCACCTTGAACAGGGCGCCCACCCGGCTCGTGCCGTCGATCATCGCCGCCTCCTCCAGCTCCGCCGGGATGGAGGAGATGTAGGCGGACAGGATCCACACCGCGAAGGCCAGGTTGAACGCCGCGTTGGCGATGATCAGCGTGAGGTCGCTGTCCATCATCCCGAGTGAGGTGAACTCCCGGGCCAGGCCGACCTGCAGGGCGGCCGGCTGGAACATCTGGGTGACCAGGACCAGCAGCAGGAAGATCTTGCGGCCACGGAAGCGGATCCGCGCGGTGTAGTAGGCCGCGGGAAGCGCGACCAGCAGGGTCAGCAGCGTCGCGCCGCCCGCCACCAGAAGCGAGACCTGAAGGTTCTGGCCGATCGTGGTCTGCGACCAGACGTCGACGAAGTTTCCCCACTGGAAGTGCTTCGGCAGGTACCCGTTGTCACGCAGTTCGTTCGCCGGGCGGACGGCCGTGATGACCATCTCCAGATACGGCGCCAGGAAGAATGCCGCCAGGCCCCAGGCCAGCACCGCGAAGACGGTCTTGCGGCTGAGCTCCTTGAATCGTCCCTGAATCAGCATCGGTCAGCTCTCCTCGTTCCAACGGCTGACCTTGAGGAAGAGCAGCACCATGACGATGACGACGGCGAAGTTGACTACCGACATGGCCGCGGACTCGCCGACATCCGTCTGACCCAGGATGAACATGAAGACCGTCGACGTGGAGGTGTCCGTGTTCGGGCCGCCCTGCGTCATGCCCCAGATGACGGGGAACGAGTTGAAGACGTTGATCAGGTTGATCACCAGCGCGACCAGGAACGACGGCCGCAGCAGCGGCAGCGTGATCCGGAAGTAGGTCTGCCAACTCGACGCGCCGTCGACCCGTGCGGCCTCGTAGACCTCGCCGGGGACCGTCTGCAGGCCCGCCAGCAGCGTGTAGGTCGTGAACGGCAGCGAGACGAAGACCGCGACGAAGATCAGCCAGGGCTTGGCGTGAGCCGCGTCCCCGGTCCAGTTCTCGGCGCCGTGGATCAGACCGAGGTCGAGCATCATCCGGTTGAGCACTCCGGCGACCTCGTCCAGCATCCAGCGGAAGCCGATCGAGGTGACGATGACCGAGGCGGCCCACGGGATGATCAGTGCCCAGCGGGTGTACTTCCGCCCCGGGAACTGCTGGTTGTAGAGCTGGGCCAGGCCGAGCGAGATGACCATGGTGAAGCCGACGACCAGGACCGTCCAGATCAGGGTCCAGGTCATCACCGTGCCCAGGCGCGCGTCGGAGAAGAGCTTCTGATAGCGGCCGAGACCGTTGAAGCCGAAATCGATGCCGAGGCCACTGATCTTGTGCGTCGAGGTCAGCACCATCTCGGCTACGGGCCAGACGACGACGAGCAGGATCAGCGCGATGCACGGGCCGATCCAGGGCAGCGGCCCGAGCCGGGCGAGGCTGTTGCGCCCGCCGGCGGCGGTGGGCTTGGCCGCCTTTGCCGCCTTCGCGGACGTGGCCGCGTCGGGCGCGGCGGTCTTCTGGGACATGGGACGTGAACTCCCCTGTGCGGAGATGCGGGAGGTGGATCGGGCCACGGGGGCCGGACGGACAGCCGCCGGTCGGACGGGCCACCGGACGACAGGCGAACGCGGCGGGACGGCGTGGGGGCCCGTCCCGCCGCGGCTCAGACGCAGGCTCTCAGGACCGGCCCTCAGCGAGAGGGCCGGAACCGACTGCCTACTGGCCGGCCGAGGTGGCGGCGGTCTGCAGCGTGGTCAGGACCGTCTGCGGGTCCTTCAGCGCGCCGCCAATCTGGGTCTTGACCTGCGCGTTGACGGTGTCCCAGGCGGGGATGCTGACCGGCACGAACTGGGCGTTGGGCAGCGCCTTCAGGAACGGGACCAGCGCCGGCACGTCCGTGCTGACCTGGGTGACCGCGTCGTTGGTGACGGGGAGCAGGTTGTACTCCTCGTCGAACTTGACCTGGTTGTCCTTCTGGAAGGCGAAGTTCAGGAACGCCTTGATCTGCGCCGCGTGGCCGCCCGACTTGAAGCCGTAGATCCAGTCGCCGACGCCCATGGTCTGGGAGGTCTGGCCGGCCTGCGCCGTGGGCAGCGGGGCCCAGGTGACATCCAGGTTGTTCTTCTTGATGTCACCCAGCTGGGTCGGGTGGCCGTTCAACATGCCGACCTTGCCGGACGCGAAGTCCGCGTAGAGGTCGGTGCGCTTGACGGAGGCCGGGTCCTTCTCGGTCAGGCCAGCATCGACCCACTTGCCGAGCTGCTTGAAGGTGGCGACGTTGGCCGCGGAGTTGATCGCCCACTTGCCGCTGGAGTCGACGTAACCACCGCCGTTGTTCATCTCCCACATGAAGGACTCGGCCTGCGCCTCCTCCGAGCCCAGCGGCAGACCCAGCGGGATCTGGATGCCGGCGGCCTTCATCTTGGTCGCGGCGGTCTCGACGTCCGCCCAGGTCTTCGGGGCGACGGCCTGCGTGCCGTTCATCGGCAGGCCGGCCTTCTTCCACAGCGCGTTGTTGATCAGGAACGCACGGGAGGAGGAGACGAACGGGATGCCGTAGGCGGTGCCGTTCTGCTGACCGGCCTTCGCCAGCGACGGGATCAGGTTGCTCTGGACCGACTGGTCGAGCACGTCGTTGACCGAGTAGAGCAGGCCGCTCTGGGCGAAGCTGGCGTAGCCGGGGCCCTCGACGACATCCGGGTACTGCTTGTTCTGGACCATCGTGGAGAGCTTGGTGCTGATGTCGTTCCAGTTGATGACCTGGAGGTCGACCTTGATCTTGGGGTTCGCCGCCTCGAAGGCCTTGACGACGCCGTCCCAGTACGCCTGGCTGGGGTTCTGGCCGTTGGACCCGTAGTCCGCGGCCACGAACTTGATGGTGGTGACACCGTCCGCGGAAGAACTCCCGCCGCCGTTGCCGCTGCTGCTACAAGCCGTCAGCGCAAGGGCACCGACGACGCCGACTGCCGAGAGGGCGAGCATACGACGCTTCAACGCAACTACCGCCTTTGGTAAGCGAGCCCGGTCCTGGCCGAGCTGTGGGTGCGGCTTAGTCTCCCGACGCGCCACCAAGAGGTCTACACCATTTATCGAAAAGCAGGACTTCATTGCATCCTGCGCAACGGCAATTCGGACAATGCCTCTCAAAATTCGTTAATTGCCTACTGCCGATGAGTCGTCAGATTTCCCTCGGTGATCGAGAGGCGAAGTTGCCGTGAATATTTTCGCGAAGCCTCTTGCCTATTCGCCTCGCCGCTGACCTGGGATTCCACTTGGTCTAGACCACAAAGGTCCAAACCAATGTATGCACGCAGGTCAGCGAGTGCAGTCCAGGACGACTACCCTCCGTAGTCATGCTGGGGCAAATCAGACCAATCACCGCAAACAGAGAGGTAGATTGTCCATGGACCAGACCAATCTGCAAACTGGACTAGACCTCTGTGGCCCAAAGGAGGGAGACTGCTGCGTCGTGAAGCACGTCATCGCTCTCGACGTCGGCGGGACCGGCATGAAGGCCGCCCTGGTCGCCCCCGACGGCACCCTCTTGCATGAGGACCGCCGACCCACCGGCCGCGAACAAGGCACCTCAGCCGTCGTGGCCGGCATCCTCGACTTCGCCGCCGACCTGCGCGACGAAGGACGGCGGCGCTTCGGCGTGACCGCCGAGGCCGCAGGCGTCGTGGTGCCCGGCACCATCGACGAGGCGGAGGGGATCGCCGTCTTCTCCGCCAACCTCGGCTGGCGGGACCTGCCGATGCGCAAGCTGCTCGGCGAGCGCCTCGGCATCCCGGTCGCGCTCGGCCACGACGTGCGCACCGGCGCGCTCGCGGAGGGCAGGCTCGGCGCCGGACAGGGGGTCTCGCGCTTCCTCTTCATCGCGCTGGGTACCGGCATCGCCGGTGGCATCGGCATCGACGGGCGGATCGAGTCCGGCGCCCACGGCAACGGCGGCGAGATCGGCCACGTCGTGGTCCGCCCCGGCGGTCCCGACTGCGGTTGCGGCGCTCGCGGCTGCCTGGAGACGATCGCCTCCGCCTCCGCCGTGGGCCGCGCGTGGGCCACGGCCTCCGGCGACCCCTCGGCCACCGCCGCCGACTGCGCCCGCGCCGTGTCGAAGGGCGACCCGAGCGCGGTCACGGTCTGGACCGAAGCGCTCTCCGCGCTCGCGGACGGCATCGTGATGGCGCACAGTCTGCTCGACACCGGCACGGTGATCATCGGCGGCGGCCTCGCCGAGGCCGGCGACACCTTGTTCGCACCACTGCGCGTGGCGGTCACGGAACGACTGTCGTTCCAGGTGCCGCCCGCGCTCGTTCCGGCGATGCTCAAAGACACCGCCGCTTGCCTGGGTGCGGGACTCCTCGCCTGGGATCTGCTCTCCTTGGAGGTGACCGCGTGAGCAACGCGGAGCGCACTGTGCTGGCCGGGGCCAGGCTCGTCCTGCCCACCGGCGTCGTCGAGAACGGGAAGATCGCCGTCGAGAACGGCACGATCACCGAGATCGCCGCGCCGGTCACTCCCCCGGACGGCGCAGTACCCGCCCTGGATCTCACCGGCTTCACCGTGGTCCCCGGCTTCGTGGACATGCACGTCCACGGCGGCGGCGGGGCGTCCTACCACTCCGGCACCGCCGAGCAGATCATCCATGCGGCGCACACCCACCTGGAGCACGGCACGACCACGACGATGGCCTCGACGGTCACCGGCGAGATCGACGACCTGTGCCGCCAGGCCGGACTGCTCAGCGAGCTGGTCGAGGACGGCGTACTGGCCGGGATCCACTTCGAGGGCCCCTTCATCAGCATCAACCGCTGCGGCGCCCACGAGCCCGACCTGCTCCGCGACCCCGACCCCGCGGTGGTCCGCAAGCTGATCGACGCGGCGCGCGGCGCGGCGAAGATGGTCACCCTGGCCCCCGAGCTCGAGGGTGGCATCGAGTCGATCCGGCTGCTCGCCGAACGCGGCGTGATCGCGGCCATCGGCCACACCGACGCCACCTACGACAAGACGCTGGCAGGCATCGACGCGGGCGCGACCGTCGCCACCCACCTCTTCAACGCGATGCCGGGCCTGGCTCACCGCGCCCCCGGGCCGATCGTCGCGCTGCTGGAGGACGAGCGGGTCACCGTCGAGCTGATCGGGGACGGCGTCCACCTGCACCCGGCCATCGTCGACCTCGCCTTCCGCGGCGCGGGCGCGGCGCGCGTCGCGCTGGTGACGGACGCGATGGACGCGGCGGGCTTCGGCGACGGCGACTACATGCTCGGCCCGCTGGCCGTGAAGGTCCGCGAGGGCGTCGCCCGCCTCGCCGAGGGCGGCTCGATCGCCGGCTCCACGCTGACGCTGGACGTCGCGTTCAAGCGTGCGGTCACCGTGAACGGTCTGCCGCTGGAGCAGGTCAGCCGGATGCTCTCGCTCAATCCGGCCCGCCGGCTCGGGCTCGGCGACAAGCTGGGCTCGCTGGAGGTCGGCAAGCGCGCGGACCTGGTGGTCCTGGACGCGCAGCACGACGTCGTCGCGGTCATGCGCGAAGGCCGCTGGGCGGTCGGCGCGGACAAGCTGACGGACCGCGTGCCGGTGCCCCACTGAGGCTTCGCCCGGCACCGTCCGCACATCACGTCGGCCCGCGCTCTCAGGGGGAGCGCGGGCCGAGTCGTTGTCGCGTGCGGGGACCACGGGACTACCGGACTACCAGGGGCTGACCTTCTGGGCGGTGATCGCCAGCTGGTCGATGGACACGGCCGGCTGGCCGGCGATGCCCTGGATCGTGATCTGCACCTGCCCCGCCTTCAGGTCCGGCTGGTTGTACGTGCGGTACCAGGCCTGACTCGGGTCCGTGGGGTGGCTGTAGTTCTTGAAGTCGGCCTCGCGGCTCTTCTTGCCGTTGACCAGGACCTGCGCCTTGGCGTCCGCGCCCATGTTGTTGTAGCGGATCCAGAGGTAGTACTGGCCGTCCGCCGGGATAGTGACCGTCCAGGTGACGCTCGCCGTGGCGTTCGTCAGCGGCACCGAGCTGCCGCCCGCCGCCTTCGCACCGGCCGGCGTGGTCGTCGCGGCGGTGCCCTGGAGGGTCATCGTCGCCGCGTCCGTCGCGCCCGGGAGCGCGGCAGAGGGGGAGGCCGAGGCGGACGCCGAGGCGCTGCCGGTGGCCACCGAGCTCTGCGAGGAGCCCGTTCCGGCCGCGGAGCCCCCCGTCTTGTTGTCGTTGTTGCTGAAGATGGCGAACAAAATCCCGATCACGATGGCCACGCCGACCGCCACCGCGCCGATCATCACTCCGCGACTGCTGCCGCCGGAGCCGCCACCACCGGCCCGCGCCGCGGCTCGGCCGCCGTCGGCCGGGGGCGCGGGCGGGGCCTGGTGCGGGACGGACGGGTAGCCGTAGCCCTGCTGCGGCTGCTGCGACTGCTGCGCGTAGCCGGGCTGCTGGCCGTACTGGGTGCGGCCGACCTGGGTGGCCTGCTGGTACGAGGTACGCGGCACTCCGGGCATCGGCTGCGTGGGCGCGGCGACTTCCGCGCCGGCGGCGTCGCCCTCGGCGCGGTACAGGTACGCGAACGGGTCGTCGTCCTCGGGCACGCCGTTGTTCTCGGCTGTCATCGAGTTCTCAACTCCCGAGTGTGATACGTGGATGTTCGGCTTCGCGCCCGGATTACCGCACGGCAGGCACGCGTATCCACCGCACACTACCCCGACTGGGTGACGCAGGGGTAAGTGGAAGGGGGACGGGAGGGGTGGTTGGGATCAGCCCGCGCGGCGGTGGGAGCGGCCTCCGCCGGCGGCCCGCGCGCGTTTTTCGACGTACATCAGCTCGTCGGCCGTGTGGAGTACCTCGTCGATGGTCATCCCGCAACCGGCCCAGCCGATGCCGATGCTGACGCCGACCCGAAGCGTGCGGTTCTCCCAGCGGATCGGCGGGGTGACCGCCACCCGCAGCCGGTCCGCCAGATCCTTGGCGCGCTCGCGGTCGACGCCGTCGGCGAGGACGACGAACTCGTCTCCGCCGAGGCGGGCCACGGTGTCGCCCTCGCGGACGACGTGCTGCAGCCGCCGGGCGACCTCGATCAGCGTCGCGTCGCCCGCGTTGTGGCCGTGGCGGTCGTTGATGCCCTTAAAGCCGTTCAGGTCGCAGAAGAGCACCGCCAGGGCGCGCCCGCCCTGCGGCGTGCCGCCGGCCTCGTCGGGCAGCACGGCGTGGACGTGCTCGTAACCGCTGCCCTCGCCCGCCGCCGGGTGTCCGTACGCGTGCCCCGCCCCACCGTCCGGGAGGGCCACGCCGTACCCGCCGTGGTCGGCGAAGCCGCCGTGCTCCCCGTCCTCGGAGCCGCCGTATCCGGCGAAGCCGCTGAAGGCGCCCAGCCCGCCGGGGCGGTGGGCGACGGCGGGGAGCAAGCTGTTCGGGTGGTCGCACAGGCGCAGCCGCAGCCTGGCCTTGAGCTCGGCGGCGTTGGGCAGGCCGGTCAGCGCGTCGTGGCTGGCCCGGTGGGCCAGTTGCAGTTCGTGGCGCTTGCGGTCCTCGATGTCCTCGACGTGCGTGAGCAGGTACATCGCGCCCTCGGTGGCGTCGGAGACCACGGAGTTGCGCAGGTTGACCCAGAACCAGCCGCCGTCGCGCCTGGCCAGCCGGACCTCGGCGCGGCCGTTCTCGGTGGCGATGCCGCGCAGCTTGGCCGAGTCCTCGGGGTGGATCAGGTCGGCGAAGGACTGCCGGTGCAGCGCGGACCTGGAACGGCCCAGCAGGCGGCACAGCGCGTCGTTGACCCGCGTCAGCCGTCCCCGCTGCTCGCCGTGCAGCTCGGTCAGGGCCATGCCGCTGGGGGCGTACTCGAAGGCCTGCCGGTAGCTCTCCTCGCTGGCGAGCAGCACTTGCTGCTCGCGCTCCAGCCGGATCAGCGCGCGCTGCATCTCCGCGCGCAGGCGCGCGTTGCCGATGGCGATGCCGGCCTGCTGGGCGAACATCTCCAGCGCCTCGCGCGTCCACGGCCCCGCACGCCGCCCGTTGCGCGGCCGGTCGACGGAGAGAACGCCGAGCAGCTCGCCACCGAAGCTGTACATCGGGGCGAGCAGCATGTCCTCCGGGTGCCAGGCGCCCTCGATGACGTAACCGGGGCCTCCGCCCCAGGTGGGGATGTCGACGGGCCGGGCCCAGCCCCGGTCGTGCGGGACGAAGACCAGGCTGCCCCAGACGTCGCCGACGTTGAGCAGCCGGTTCCACGACTCGCGCGAGCCGATCTGACCGAGCAGGCTGTTGATGCCCTCCTCGGCCTCGCCCTCGGTGCTGATCTCCCAGACGGCGGCGACGACGAGATCCCCGTCGGGCCGGACCATGTTGACGACGGCACTGTCGAAGCCGAGGCCCATCACGGCGCCCTCGACGACGGCCTGGAGGGTGCCCGCGAGGCTACGGGCGGCGTTGAGGTCGGCGATGATCCGGTGGAGGGTGCGCAGCGTCGCCAAGCGGACGTAGGGCTCCGGGTCGGTTGCCGGGTCGGTTTCCAACGCCTTGCCTCCCTCCCTCGATCGGAACCGCGTGCAGATGGTCCGACTGCCAGACAAACTGAATCACAGGGAGCACACCGATCGACACTCTGGGTCAGCAAATCCCCGTCACTTGTGACTCAACTCACACGTGTGGCAGGTGTAACCCTTGATCGAACAGCTGCCCCGGAGGCAACGTGAGCAATCAGACGCCCGTCCTACGCCCAAGGTCCGATGCGGTCCGGGGGCGAGCGAAGATAGCGTGACTGACGTGTACGACGCCGCGACCACCGCCACCACAGTCCCCACGACCACCGAGGCCTCCCCGGAGGAGTTCCGCGCCGCCTTGGGCCAGCTCGCCTCCGGCGTGGTCCTGGTCACTGCCCACGACGCAGACGAGGGCCCCCGCGGTGAGGACGTCGGCATGACCGCGACGGCGTTCCTCTCGGTCTCACTGGAGCCCCCGCTGGTGATGGTCTCGGTCCGCGAGGACTCCCGGATGGAGGAGGTCCTCACCCGCGTCGACCGCTGGGCGGTCTCCGTCCTCTCCGCCGACCAGCGTACGACCGCTGCGCGCTTCGCGATGAAGGGCCGCGTCAGCGACCGCCTGCTGTTCGCGGAACTCCCGCACAGGCGCGGCGCGCTGACGGGTGCCCCGCTGGTGGAGGGCGCGCTGGCGACGGTGGAGTGCCGCACGGTGGACCGCATACCCGCGGGCGACCACGTCCTCGTCATCGGCCACGTCCTGGAAGCCCACGTCGGCGCGCCGGCGGGCGGCCCGCTGGTCTACTTCCGGGGCCAGTACCGGCACTTGGGCTAGCTCTTGCGGCTCCGCCAGACGGGCGTGACAGCTCACAACGCAGGGAAGTTGCAGCACGCTAGGGGCGCGGGGCTCTGCTCGATGAACTGCGTGCGCGACAAGCCACCCACCCACCCGGCACACCGAACGCACAGGGCCATCCGCACAGGGTGGTTTCTTGCGCAGTTCCCCGCGCCCCTGGAGGTGCAACCTCAGTCGAGCGGTCGGCTGCGGCCCCGCTTCAACTGCGCGCGCCTGCGCTTGTTCTCCAGGCGGCGTTCGACCATGCCGCGGCTCGGCTTCGTCGCGCGGCGAGCGCGCGGTGGGGGTGCGACCGCTTCGGCGAGGAGCGCCGACATGCGGACGGCGGCCGCCTCCCGGTTGCGCCACTGCGAGCGGTGCTCGGACGCCTTCACCACCAGCGCGCCGTCGACCAGGCGGCCCTCCAGGCGTTCCAGCGCGCGCTCCCGCCAGACCGCCGGCAGCGCCGCGCTCGCCGCCAAGGCGTACCGCAGCTCGACCTGGCTGTCGCTGGTGTTGACGTGCTGACCGCCGGGACCGGAGGAACGTGAGAAGCGCCACTGCAGCTCGGCGTCGGGCACGACGACGCCCCGGACGCTGACGGCTACAGGATTCGCGGACATGTCCCCATGATCTCGCGCGGGGGTGGGGGGAGGCGAACGGTTTTGCTGCAATCAGCGAGAATGAGACGTGATCGAGCTCGGCTACTCCCTCTCCAACCGCTTCCCCGACCCGCCGCAGACGGACTACGCGTCCGCCCCCGCACGGGCCCTGCGGCACGACCTGTTCTGCGGGGACGTCTTCATCGAGGGCGACGGCGGGCGCGATCTGTCCACCCGCTGGGGGTGGGTCCCGGTGCTGGACTTCGCCTGGGCGCTCTGCGACATCGTCGAGCAGCTCGACGCCGTCCTGCCCGGCCTGCGGATGCCCCGCGCCGAGTTCGACTTCACCGAGTCGGCCGACCGGCTGCGCTTCTCCCGGCGCGGCGACTGGGTCGAGCTGCACGCGGACTGGATCCGCGACGAGCGGCCGCTGGTCGTCGACCACGGCGTGCTGCGCCGCGAGTCGCGGGACTTCCTCCAGGACGTACTCGCCGACCTGACGGACCTGCACGACGGCTTGGAGCAGAACCTCACCGTGTGGGAGCTGAAGGCCCGCTTCCCCCGGGTGAAGTAGCCGGTTCCATGTCCGTGCCGCGTCCCAGCACGACCAGGCCCGGCACCGGCCGGGCCAGCTCGGCGAAGCCCAGCCGGTCGTAGAAGGCGCGTGCGGAGACATTGCGCTCCCCCATCGCCAGATGCACCCGCTCCACGCCGCGCTCGCGCAGCGCACCCAGGTAGCTGCGCATCAACTGCCGTCCCAGGCCCTGGCCCTGGGCCTGCGGCAGCAGGTCGATGTGCAGGTGGGCGGGATATTCGTCGACCTCCGGGCCGAGCATGTACTCCGGATGCCGCAGCTCGCTGCCACGACCGCCGTCGTCCGGGTAGCGGTCGACCACGGCGGGCAGCCAGTCGGCGAGGTAGCGCGCGACGAAGCGGCGGGTGTCGGCGGTGCCGAGGATGTAGCCGAGGGCCCGGTCCTCCCCCGCGACGTCCGCGACGTCCGCGACGACGAAGGCCAGCTCCGGCTCCTGTGCCAGATACGGGCCGACGAAGATGTCGGGCAGGATGCGCGGGTCCTCGTACAACGAGGTCGCGTCCGCACCGTTGTCGCCGGTGCGGACGCAGATCTCGTACAGGTCCTCCCGGTCGCCCGGTCGGTAGGGGCGGATGCTCAGCTGCATCCGCTCAGGCTAGCCGTGCGACGCTCCGCTGCCAGTGCCGGTGCCCGTTCCCGTTCCCGGCACCGCACCGCCCGGGGTGCCGGTGCCCGGGCCGGCGGGGGTGTGCAAGCCGGGCACGCCGCCCTTGTAAACCTTGGGCGTCTTGATCTGGTCCAGCAGCGGCTGCCACACATCGCTCAGCGCCGCGGCCTTGAGCTGCTCGCCGGTGAGCGGCGGATCCTGCCGGGTGACCGGCGAGTCCTTCTCCGACACCGCATTGTTCTCGGCCAGTTCGATCAGCGAACCGTCGGGCCGGAAGAGCCAGGCGGTCCACGCTTTCGTCCCGCTGCCACGCGAGGAGTACTCGTAGCCGAGGTCCACGACCAGCGTGCCGCCGCCCTCCACGTCGTACTGGTGGCAGACATCGTCCGGGAAGTGCACCGGGTCGACCGGCGGGCAGGTCGGCGCCTTGTACGTGCCCGGGGCGTACTTGGTGAGACTCACGGCCACCGCGCCGGGGCCCTTGTCGTCCTTGTAGACGACCAGCGCCGACGCCATGATGTTCGAGTAGACCGTCTTGGGTGTGCCCCAGTCGCTGTGCGGACCGCTGACCGTGCCGCCCTTGGGGAGAATGCTCTCCAGCCCCGAGAGCAACTGCCGTGCGTTCTCGGCGTTCGAGACCGGCTTCGCGGACGCGGTCAGGGACATGCCCCCGGTGGCCGCCTGCGCCTGCTGCCGCGTGGGACTGCCGCCGAGCAGCGACGGCGCGAGCGCGCCGCCGACGGCGATCAGCGCGAGCGCGGCCGAGCCGCCGAGTACGGCGACGTTGCGGCGACGACGGCGCTTGCGGCCGTCGGCGACGCCCGCCGTGACGAGCTCGGTGAGGTTGGCCGGGGTGAACTGTTCCCCGGTGTCACGCAGGGTCTGCGCGACGTGGTCTTCAAAAGGCATGTGATGCCACCGCTTCCAAAGTGTCGAAGGTGTCGGTGCGTCAGGAGCGGGCCAGGTCCGGCAGGGAGTCACCGAGCACCGCGCGGAGCCGTCCCAGGGCGCGAGAGCTCTGGGTCCGCACCGCTCCGGCACTGATCCGGAGCGCGTGCGCGGTCTCCTCGATGCTGCGGTCCTCCCAGTAACGGAGCACCAGCACCGCGCGGTCGCGCGGGCGGAGCCGGGCGAGTGCGTCGAGCAGTGCCAGCCGCAGGGTGGCGTCCCCCTCGGTCGCCACCCCCTCCGGCAGCTGCCCGGTGGGATGCTCCGCCGTACTTCGTTTTCGGCGGTGGCTGAGAAAGACGCGCACCAACACGGTGTGCGCGTACGCAGCGGGGTTGTCGGCTGCGGCGACCCGACGCCAGTGGACGTACATCCGCCCGAGCGTCTCCTGAACCAGGTCCTCGGCCAGATGCGGATCGCCGCTGCTGAGCAGGCTCGCCGATCGGTACAGCGCGCCGGCTCGAGCGGTGGCGAATTCCAGGTAGTCCCGTTCGTCGTCCGCCCTCATCCGCGCCCCCACAAGAGTCCCGAGTCGTTACGCCCGCCAAAGATTGACGACCGTTCCTGCCCCTTTGACGCCGATGGCCGCACGGGACGTTACAGGGCGCGCTTCACCGGGGATCCGAACGCCTCCGGACCCCCGCCATTCGGTGGGGACTGACCGTATGCGTCGGGACCCACCGACACCGGCTCCAAGGGCCTCGGCACCCCGATCACCCTCGTCAGCTGAGTACGGACGAGCCCCCGCCCGGGATCGGGCAGGGGCTCGTCGCGGCCGGAAGGCTCAGTCGTTGGGGCGGAGTTGGGCCGGGCTGAGCAGGGAGAACGCCGTGGCTCCGTCGGTAGCCTCGCGGAGGAAGTCGGCGTGGCCGGCGTGGCGGCCGATCTCCTCGATCAGGTGGAGCAGGATCCAACGCGCCGATCGGCGGGCGCCCTGGGGGAACCAGGGGCGGTCCGGCAGCGGCACGGTGACGTCCAGGTCGGACAGCGAGCCGACGATCTCCGCGGTCTCCGCGGCGACCTCGTCCCAGAACTTCAGGACGTCCTCGATCTCCTCGCCCTCGACCAGGCGGAAGGTGTCGGCCCAGGTGTTCTCGTCCGCCGTAGCCAGCGGCTCGCGGCCGGCCAGGATGACCCTGACCCAGTTGCTCTCGACGAAGGCCAGGTGCTTGGGCAGGCCGCCCAGCGTCAGTTCGCTGACCGTCGGCCGGGCGACCAGCTGCTCCCGGCTCAGTCCGCCCACCGCGCGCCGCACGGCGGCCCGCTGGGCCTCGATGAACTGGAGGAGTGCGTCGCGCTCGTCGGTCTCTGCGTTGACGACGGTCGGCATGGGAACCACCTCTGCTTTCTGGCTTCGTGCGCTTCAGTGGTTCCCACGGTAGAGGGGAAGTAGGACGGAATCAGTCCTACTTCCCCGGTGTCTCAGCGTGGCGGGGGAAGTCTGTTCAGGAACACCTCGAAAGCGGTCGGTTCGACGTGGGTGACCCCGGTGAACGGGAAGTCCATCTCCTTGATCAGTAGGAGGGAGACCACGACCAGCGCTGTGAGCGTCAGCACCATCAGGCCGTGGGCGAGGGTGTTGGAGAGCCCGAAGAGATAGGTGAAGCCGACCGTCAGCAGCGCTCCGGCGATGAGCGCCACCCACATGATCGACGGGACGGAGTCCCCCACCTCGGTCAGTCGTTGCCGCCGCTCCGAGGCCAACTGCTCGACGTGGGCGACGGCGTGTTCGTAGAGCACCTGCTGCCGACTGTCGGCCGGGGTGAAGCCGAAGACCTCCGATCGCATGGCGTAGACGAGTTTGGTGGCCTGGGGACTGCTCTGATGACGGGACATCAGCGGCCACTCGGTGTCCTGGACGGTGTGCGCGTACTCCAGCGCGTTGTGCTCCAGCTGCGCGCCGATTGGAAGCGGCAGTTCGCGGGAGATCCAGTAGACGCCGGCCAGGGCGTCGGCCTCCTTGAAGGTGGTCTGCCTGGCGGAGTCCAGGTTCTGCCAGACGGCGATGACGACGAAGGCCAGCAGCACCGCGTACATCACGCCCACGGCGGCGAAGATGAACCCGGCCACGTCGTTGTGGGACTCCCGCAGCCGGTGCGGGACGAAGTGCTGCAGCAGCCACAGCGCGGCGGCGGACGCCGCGAGGGTGCCGAGCAGGATGAAGACGTCGGGCCAGCTCACGCTCGTGTGCCTCTGCTTCTCAGTCCCCCGACCCTCAGTCCCTGGGCCGCGCGACCTCGACGTTCTCCAGCACCCCCAGCGCGTCGGGGACGAGCACGGCGCAGGAGTAGTAGGCGCTGACCAGGTACTGGATCACCGCCTTCTCGTTGATCCCCATGAAGCGGACCGACAGTCCCGGCTCGTACTCGTCAGGCAGCCCGGTCTGGTGCAGGCCGACGACGCCCTGCTCGTTCTCCCCGGTGCGCAGCACCATGATGGAGCTGGTGTGCCCGCCGTTCACCGGGATCTTGTTGCACGGGAACATCGGCACCCCGCGCCAGGAGGGGATCCGGTTCCCGGCGATCTCCACCGAATCCGGGTACAGGCCGCGCCTGTTGCACTCGCGCCCGAACGCGGCGATGGCGCGCGGGTGGGCCAGGAAGAACTTGTTGCCGCGCCGACGGGAGAGCAGCTCGTCCAGGTCGTCGGGCGTGGGCGGGCCACCGTGGGTGTGGATGCGCTGGTCGTAGTCGGCGTTGTGGAGCAGGCCGAACTCGGGGTTGTTGATCATCTCGTACTCCTGGCGTTCGCGCAGGGCCTCGACGGTCAACTTGAGCTGCTGCTCGATCTGGTTCATCGGCTGGTTGTAGAGATCGGCAACCCTGCTGTGCACCTGCAGCACGGTCTGCGCGACGCTCAACTCGTACTCGCGCGGCGCGAGTTCGTAGTCGACGAAGGTGCCGGGCAGCTCCGGCTCGCCGTCGTGTCCGGCGGCGAGGGAGATGGCCGCCTGCCCGTGCGAGTCCTGCGCGGCGGCGCCCGCCGCGAGGTACGCGTCGACCTGCGCGCGGAGCTCGGGCGAGCGGCCGAGCAGATCCGCGAAGGCCTGCCGCGGCAGCGAGAGCAGGGTTCCTGCGGTGGCGGCCTTGGCGGTGTACTCCCACAGCGTGTTGTCGCTGGTCAGGGACCCGTCACCGAAGTGGTCACCATTGGCGAGCACCCCGAGCACGGCATGGGTGTCGCCGAACTTTCCGGTCCCCACCTTGTGCACCTTGCCGTGGGCGATCACCAGCACCTGGTCGACGACCTCCCCGTACTCGGCGATCACCTCCCCCGGCGCGAACTCCCGCTGGGTGAAGCGGGACGCGAGCTCGGTGAGCAGGGCGGCGTCGCCGAAGCCCCGCAGCAGCGGCAGCTCGGTGAGCGTGGGCGGCACGATCCGGGTCTCCGCCCCGGTCTGCGCGAACCCGAGCCGCCCCCTGCCGGTGGCGTAACTGAGCCGCCGGTTCACCCTGTAGGTACCACCGGACACCTGCACCCACGGCAGCATGCGCAGCAGCCATCGGGAGGTGATGCCCTGCATCTGCGGGGGCGTCTTGGTGGTGGTGGCCAGGTTCTTCGCTGCGGCGGTACCGAGCGCGGACGGCTGCGCCGTTGATCCTGACGAAGCGTCAATACCCGCGTCGACGGTCATATGTGGGGTCCTCCCCTGGGAGTTGATCGACGACTCCAGAGTGAGGGCGCGGCCACGTCAACGACCATTCCCCGAAAGAGCGGGACTGCGTATGCCCTTCGCCGGGTATCCGAGGGAAGTTGCAACTCCCCAGGGGCGCGGGAGCTGCGCGACAAGCCACCCACCCACGTGGCTGGCCGAACGCGCAGGGCCATCCGCACAGGGTGGTTTCTCGCGCAGCTCCCCCGCGCCCCTGGGGAGTCGCAACTACCTCGCTTGCAAAAGGCTTCAGGCCTCCAGCGCGGAGCGGATGTGGGGCCAGGCCGTTGAGCTCGGGTCGATGAGACCGAAGTGCTCCATGTCCGGGAGGTCCATCACCGTCACCGCGTCCCCCGCGTCCCGCGCCATCCGCGCGTACTCGTGGGACATCGACGGCGGGACGGTGTCGTCGTCACGGCCGTGAATCAGCGTCACCGGCACCCCCAGCGGGAGCAGCGCCGCCGGGTCGCAGTCCGCGTAGCGGTCGCGGAGGTCGTCCGAGGAGCCGCCCATCATCGCGCGGGCCGCGCCGTCGCCCAGTTGCCACTCGTCCGTCAGCGTCAGCGACGCGCAGCCCGCCAGGGAGACCACCGCGTCCGGGCGTGAGTCCGTGCGCCAGGGGGAGCCCGCCGGCAGGCGATGGCGGGCCGCCGCCCAGAGCGCGAGATGGCCGCCCGCCGAGTGACCCATCAGCGCGGTCCGACGCGGGCGCAGCCCCTCCGCCGCCGCCATCATCGACAGGGCCTCGACGCAGACCGACACGTCGTCGAAGATCTCCGGCCAGCCCTTGACCCGCCGGTACTCCGGCACCGCGACCAGGTAGCCCTCGTCCGCCAGCGCCCGCGCCAGCGGCGCGGTGTGGTGGCGGTCCCAGACCGGCCGCCAGTAGCCGCCGTGCAGCAGCACGACCATCGTCTTGCCGCCGCCGCCCGCGCCCTCCCCACTCGGCAGCAGGAAGTCCACGACCTGGTCCTCGTGCGCGCCGTAGGCGTGCGTGCGGTCCGGCGTCAGCCGGACCTTGCTCAGTTCGTCCTCGTTCATCAGGGTCCCCTCCCGTTCACACCGGTTCGACCGGCCGCCAGCGCACCGGGCTCGACAGAATCATCGTGCTGGACGGCTGCCCGTACTCCGCCAGCCGGTCGATCAGACCTTCGAACTCCGCCATGGTGGCCACCGCCACCATCAGCACGCAACAGGCCCCACCGGTGACCCGGTGCAGTTGCAGGACCTCCGGCCACTGCGCCACGGCCGGGTCCCGCAGCACGCAGCGCGGGCCGTAGCACTGCACCTGCACCAACGCGCTGACCACCCGACCGGCCCGGCCCAGGTCGACCTCGGCGTGGTAGCCGGTCAGCACGCCGGACGCCTCCAGCCGGCGGACCCGTTCGGCCACCGCCGGCGACGACAGGTTCACCCGCCGGGACAGCTCGTTGTAGGAGAGCCGCGCGTCCCCCTGGAGCTCCGCCAGCAGGCGCCGGTCCACCGCGTCCAGCACGGCACTCCCCTCACACATCCAACACGCTTTACGTTCGCAAACCCGATACTCGAATCTGCCTTCTCCAGACTAAGCCGGATGGCCCTGCCACCGCGCGTTGCCCATTCAGCCGAGAGCCCTTTCCGCCGCAGAATGGCAGTGCCCCACCGCGCCTGGAGGACCACCATGCCTGCGACGCCCGCAACCACGGCGTTCGACGAACCGACCACACCCAAGGTCGACTTCGGCGAGCCCACCACCCCGTACGCCGCCTACGCCGGGATCGACACCCTGCACACGCTGCTGCAGCCGCGCAGCAAGGAGCCCGCGGAGACCTCGTTCATCGTCGCCACCCAGGTGATGGAGCTGCTCTTCGGACTGATCCGGCACGAGTGGACCCGCGCCCAGCAGGCGCTGCGCGCCGACGACCTGCGCGAGGCGGGCGCCGCGCTGCGGCGCGGCCTGGACGCGCAGGACGTGCTGGTCCGCTCCTGGGACCTGCTGGCGACGATGACGCCGGTGGAGTTCGGCGCGTTCCGGCCGGTGCTCGGGGAGGCCAGCGGCTTCCAGTCGTACATGTACCTGCACCTGGAGTTCCTGCTCGGCAACAAGAACGAGCGGCTGCTCGCTCTCTACGCCGGTCACCCGCACGTCCACGCCGAGCTGACCCGGACGCTGGAGTCGCCGAGCCTCTACGAGGACGCGGTCGCCGTGCTGCAACGCCGTGGCCTGGACACCTCCGACCCGGTCGCCGCCTGGACCGCCGTCTACGCCGACCCGGCCGCGCACGAGCTGCAGGCGCTGGGCGAGCTGCTGCTGGACGTCGCCGAGCGGGTCACCCGCTGGCGGCAGCGGCACCTGGCGGCGGTGAAGCGCTGCATGGGCGCGAAGCCCGGCACCGGCGGCTCCAGCGGCCTGAGCTGGCTGCGCCACGCGGCGGAGACGGACGTCTTCCCCGACCTGTGGGCCGTCAGGAACGTGCTGTGAGCGCGCCGACCCGGGAAGAGGCGCTGGCCCTCGACGCCGCCGACCCGCTGCGCGGCTTCCGCGAGCGGTTCACCCTCCCGAAGGACGTCCTCTACCTCGACGGCAACTCGCTCGGCGCGCTGCCCGCGCACACGCCGGAGCGGCTGCGGCGCATGGTCGAGGAGGAGTGGGGCAACGGCCTGATCCGCAGCTGGAACGAGGCCGGCTGGTACGACCTGCCGCGCGGCCTCGGCGACCGGATCGCCCCGCTGGTCGGCTCGGCGCCGGGCCAGATCGTGGTCTGCGACTCGACCTCGGTGAACCTCTTCAAGGTGCTGACCGCCGCGCTGCGACTCAGGCCGGGACGCTCGACGCTCGTGAGCGAGCTGGGCAGCTTCCCGACCGACCTCTACCTGACGGAGGGTGTGGCCCCCGCGTGGCGGTTGCTGCTCGGCCGCGACGGCGACACCCTGGACGAGCTGCTCGACGCGGACACCGCCGTCGTCCTGCTCTCCCACGTCGACTACCGCACGGGCCGCCTGCAGGACATGGCTGCGGTCACGGCGAAGGTCCAGGCCTCGGGCGCGCTGATGGTCTGGGACCTGTGCCACTCGGTCGGCGCGCTCCCCGTCGAGCTGGACGCCTGCGGCGCGGACTTCGCGGTCGGCTGCGGCTACAAGTACCTCAACGGCGGCCCGGGCGCGCCCGCGTTCCTCTACGCCGCCGCCCGCCACCACGACGCTGCGCGGCAGCCGCTGACGGGGTGGTTCGGGCACGCGGAGCCGTTCGCCATGTCGCCGGAGTACGCGCCTGCGGCGGGCATCGGCCGCTTTCTGACGGGCACGCCGCCGTTGCTGAGCTTCGCGGGCCTGGACGCGGCGCTGGACGTCTGGGCGTCGGTCGACATGGCCCTTGTCCGCGCGAAGAGCCTCAGCCTGACGTCGTTCTTCCTCCGCGCGACGGACGCCCTCGGCCTGCCGACGGTCACCCCGCGCGTCGACTCGGAGCGCGGCAGCCAGGTCTCCTTGCAGCACGAGTCCGCGTACGCGGTGGTCCAGGCGCTGATCGCGCGCGGCGTGATCGGGGACTTCAGGGAACGGGATGTGATGCGCTTCGGCTTCACCCCGCTCTACGTCTCCCACGCGGACGTCCTGGACGCGGCGGAGGCGCTCCGCGACGTCCTGGAGTCCAAGTCCTACCTCGACCCCCGCTTCACCCAGCGCGGAGCTGTCACCTGAAGTTGCACTACCCCTGGGGGCGCGAGGAACTGCGCGACAAGCCACTGAGGTGGTGAGTCCCCGAACGCGCAGGGCCATCCGCACAGGGTGGTTCCTCGCGCAGTTCCTCGCGCCCCTGGGGGCAGTGCAACAGCAGCGTGAACGTGAGACACCCCTGTCGTTTCGCTGGGCGCACTGCGAGAATGCGCAGTATGCCCCGCCCTGCCCCCACCCCCGCGCGTTCACACCGCAGTCTCGGACTCAGCCTCGCGCTGGTCAGCGCCTTCGCCTTCGGCGGTTCCGGCGTCGCCGCCAAACCGTTGATCGAGGCCGGGCTGAGCCCGCTGCAGGTCGTGTGGGTGCGGATGGCCGGCTCCGCCGCCCTGCTGCTGCCGGTCGTGATCCGTCACCGTGACCTCCCCCGCCGACGGCCGTGGCTTCTGGTCGGGTTCGGGTTGCTCGGGGTCACGCTGGTGCAGGTCTCGTACTTCTTCGCGATCGCCCGCATCCCGGTCGCGATCGCCATGCTGCTGGAGTACCTCGGGCCGACCCTGCTGCTCGGGTACGTCCGCTTCGTCCAGCGCCGGCCCGTCACCCGCGCGGCCGCGCTCGGCGCGCTGACCGCGACCCTCGGGCTCGCGCTCGTCGTCGAGGTGTGGACCGGGCTCGGCGGGCTGGATCCGCTCGGCGTGGTCTTCGGCCTCTGCGCCGCCTGCTCGCAGGTCGGCTACTTCGTCATCTCCGAGAAGGCCGGGCGTGCCGCGTCCGCGTCTCCCGCCGATCACATCGACCCGATCGCGCTCAGCGGCTACGGCCTGCTGATCGGCGCGCTCGTGGTGACCCCGCTGGCCCAGCCGTGGACGCTGCCCTGGCACGTGCTCGGCGGCGAAGCCGCCATGGGCTCGCGTCAGGTGCCGGCGATCGGGCTCGCGCTGTGGATGGTGCTGGTCTCGACCGTGCTCGCTTATCTGACCGGGGTCGCTTCGGTCAGCCGGCTCTCCGCGCCGGTCGCGGCGGTGGTCGCGTTCCTGGAGGCCGTCGTGGCGACGGTGCTGTCCTGGTTCCTGCTCGGCGAGCACCTCGCGACGCCGCAGCTGCTCGGCGGCGCGCTGGTCCTGATCGGCGCTTTCGTCGCGCAGACGAGTCGGCCCTCGGAGCCCTCGACCGTGGTCGCCTCCAGCGCCGACCCGACCCCGCTGACCGAACACGCCCCGCGCTGACGCGCTCGACGTGCGGGCGGCGGCTCCTGCGCGCATCGTGGTGCCATGACAGCTATGACCTCGATGTCGAACAGCGCCATGAACACCGGCTTCCGGCCCAACGCCCGGCTGCTCGCACTGGGGGCCGCCATGACGGGCGTCGGCTCCGTAGTCGTCGCCACCGGCGCGGCCCTCGTCGGCCTTGCCCTGGCCACCGCCGGACGCCGCTGGATCCAGCACTGGGAGACGCCTCCCACCGAGATGGCCCACCGCACCTTTACCCAGGCCAAGGTCGCCTCCCAGGCGGGCCTCGACGCCTGGCGCAACGGTGGCTCCTCGATGAACTGACGCGTCCCGCCGCGCTGCGACGGCCCTCCGGTCGGCGCAGCGCTTGGGCATGCCCATGCTGCTCGCCCCATTGACGACCCCTCGGACCCCCGGCTATACCTTCCGGTGCACGACAGAAAGGAAAGTTTCCTAACCGGATTGCCGGAGGCCCCCACATGCGACCGTCCGTTTCTCGCCGCCCTCTCCGCGCCACCCTCACCACCTCCCTCGCCGCGCTCGGCCTCGCCGCGAGCGCGGCCGCGACCGGCATCCCCACCGCCCACGCCGCGACGACCTCCCCCGCCACCGCTGCCGCCACCACCGTGCCCGCGCAGCTCTTCGCCCCCTACTTCGAGGCGTACACGAGTGACGACCCGGCCACGATCGCCGCGCAGTCGGGCGCGAAGTGGCTGTCGATGGCGTTCCTGCAGACCCACAGCAAGGGCTCCTGCACGCTCTACTGGAACGGCAACACCAGCCAGCCGATCGCCTCCTCGACCTACGGCACCTCGATCGCCAAGATCCGCGCGGCCGGCGGCGACGTGATCCCCTCCTTCGGCGGCTACTCCGCCGACACCACCAGCACCGAGCTCGCCGACAGCTGCACCAGCGTCAGCTCCATCGCCGCCGCGATCGAGCACCTGATCACGACCTACAACCTGCCCCGCGTCGACTTCGACGTCGAGCAGAACTCCCTCACCAACTCGGCGGGCATCGACCGGCGCAACAAGGCGATCGCCCAGGTCGAGAGCTGGGCGGCGAGCAACGGCCGGTCGGTGCAGTTCTCGTACACGCTCCCGACCAACACCAACGGGCTGGACTCGGGCGGCACGGCCGTCCTGAAGAACGCCGTCGTGAACCACGCCCGGATCGACGTCGTGAACATCATGACCTTCGACTACTACGTCGGCACCAACCAGCAGATGGCCACCGACACGGAGACGGCGGCGCAGGGGCTGGTGAACCTGCTCGGCTCGCTCTACCCGTCCAAGAGCTCGGCGCAGAAATGGGCCATGGTCGGCGTGACGGAGATGCCCGGCATCGACGACTACGGCAAGGGCGAGACCTTCACCACAACGGACGCCAAGACGGTCTACACCTGGGCCGTCAGCAAGGGCATCAACGAGATCTCGATGTGGGCCTCCGAGCGCGACAACGGCGGCTGCCCGGGCACGGCAGGCTCCGACTCCTGCTCCGGCATCTCCCAGTCCACCTGGTACTTCAGCCACACCTGGGAGCCCTACACCCACTGAGCCCCGGCCCGACCCCCGGCGGAAGGCCGCTGCGGCCTTCCGCCGGGTAATCTGGGACCGCCCGACGGCACCCGTCGCCGGACGCGTGGAGGGAGGTCCGCCTTGTCCGCCGAGATGGTCGCCCCCGCGTGGATGCACGCCCAGATCACGGCCGAGGAGTACGACTCCTGGTCCGAGGAGCAGTGCGCGGGCATCGAGATCGTGGACGGGATGGTCGTCGTGAGTCCCAGCGCCTCCAAGCGGCACAACCGGCTGGCCCGCATCCTGGCCAACACACTCGACCAGGCCGGCGACACGACGTGGAACGCGGACACGGACTTCGATGTCCGGCTTCAGGATGTCCCTCTCACCAACCGGCGCCCCGATGTCGTGGTCTACCGGGCGGACAGTATCGACGTCTCCCCGACCCGCCCCGAGCACGTGCTCCTCGTCGTCGAGGTGGTCTCACCCGGCTCCGAGACCACGGACCGGGTCGTCAAGGTCGACCAGTACGCGAAGGCGGGAATCCCCTTCTACTGGCGGGTGGAGCAGGCCGCCACCGGCCTGCCGCTCGTGTACACGTACCTGCTCGACCCCGCGACTCGGCAGTACCGGGAGGGCGAGGTCTTCACCGGCGCGATCAAGACGACGGTCCCTTTCCCGGTCGAGGCGGACCTGACCGGAGCCTGATGCCCGCGAGGGCGTGGGCGTGTCAGGCCAGAGCCAGGAAGAGCTTTTCGAGCTCGGCCTCCGTCATGGGCGCCTCGTCGGGGTCGGCGGCGGCCAGGCACTGGCGCATGCCGCTGGCCACGATCTTGAAGCCCGCCCGGTCCAGGGCCCGGGAGACAGCGGCGAGTTGGGTGACGACGTCCTTGCAGTCGCGGCCCGCTTCGATCATGGCGATGACCCCGGCGAGCTGGCCCTGGGCGCGGCGGAGCCGGTTCAGTACAGGCGCGGTGGCATCCTCGTCGATGATCATGATGCGGGACCCTTCTGGCGGTGGCGGTCTCTCGTCGAGAGTACCCCGAGGGGTATGTCCCGCCCACCCGGCAGCGTGCCGCCGACGGCGACGCGAAGGCTGCGACCCCGGTGCGCCGCGCCTCGGCGAGGTGCGCGCCGGGTGGGCAGCAGCCGTCAATGGTCGTCGGCCGTCAGGTGGGCCGTGAAGCTGAAGCGGTCGCCGCGATAAAGAGAGCGGACGCACTCCACCGGGTGGCCGTCGCGATCCCGGCTGACCCGGTTCAGCAGCAGCATCGGCAGCGCCGGGCTGGTGCCGATCAGCTGCACCTCACGGGGCGAAGCGAGCACCGTCTCGATGCGTTCGTCCGCGTCGGCGAAGACCGCGCCGACGCCGCGCAGGTACGCGTAGAGGGAGGTGGTCGGGTCGAAGTCCTCGGCGAGTGCGGGGAAGCGGGTCGCCGACAGGTAGGTGCTCTCCAGCCCCACCCGCTCGTCGTCCGCGAGCAGCAGCCGCTCCAGATGGAACACCGGCGCGCCCGGTTCCACCTGCAGGCCCGCCGCGAGGGCCGGGTCGGCCGGGAGGCGCTCGAAGACGATCAGCTCACGTCCGGGGCGGCGGCCCTGGCGGCGCACGCCTTCGGTGTAGCTCGCCAGGGTCAGCGGCTGGACCAGCTTCGGCCCGGCGGCCACCGTGGAGCGGCCGCTCCGCTGGACCCGGCCCTCCAGGCGCAGCTCCCTGATGGCCTGACGTACCGTCATCCGGGAGACGCCGAAGCGCTCGGCGAACTCCCGCTCGGTCGGCAGCGGCACGCCGGGCCCGAGCAGGTCGAGGACCGCGTCGATCTTCTGCTTGACCTGGAAGTACTTGGGCGCCGGACCGTGTTCCGGCACTCCCGCTCGGACCGCCGCCAGCGGGGGCGGGGAGGGCACGGGGTCCACCGGGAGGCTGCTCACGAGCGCGAGCGTAGCCGACAGGCCCGGCCTCCCCGTGAGAAGGCCGGGCCTGCTGTGTCGGCTCTGTCGGCTCTGTCAGCTGCCGAAGGTCATCGCGAGGTCGTCGACGTAGCCGTCGTCGTCCGTGCCGGCCTGGCGGGTGAAGTTGACCGTGAACGTCACGGACGCCGTGCCCGTCGGCACCGTGCCGGTGGCATGTTCGAGCAGCAGCCCGGTCTGGTTGTTCCGCTGCGCGGCGGTGACGGGGGCGAGGGCGGCGGTGCCGAGCGAGGCACCGGACGCGTCGAGGAAGGTCGCGACGACGCCGGCGTTGTCACCCTGGGAGCTGTAGCCGCCGATCCAGCCGGAGAGCGTGTAGGGCAGCGTGCCGGTGGCGATCTGCGTGGCCTGGCTCTGGACGTCGACCGTCTGCGTCATCTGCGCGGAGGCGTAGGGGCCGCCGTCGAAGAAGGCGTTGCCGGGCGTCGCCGGGGCCTGCGGACCCTGGGCGGCGGTCGGGTAGCCCCCCGACGCGCCGTAACAGACCTGCTGGGGCTGGTTGCTCGTCGCGGTCCAGCCCTGGGCCGGGTAGCCGCCGCCTCCCGAGCCGCAACTGCCGGTCTCCGCGCCGGGGTTGGCGATCGGGACCGACCAGGCGCTGCCGGCCGGGCTGCCGACAGTCCAGACGAAGGACGCCGAACCGGAAGCCCCGCTGGTGTCCGTGGCGGTGGCGGTCGCGGTGAAGGTGCCGGCGGTGGTCGGCGTGCCGGAGACGAGCCCCGCGCTGCTGACGGACAGTCCGTCAGGCAGGCCGCTCGCCGTCCAGGTCAGGGCCTGGCCGGACGCGGAGTCGGTCGCGGCGAGCTGGAGCGAGACGGCCGCGCCGGTGGTCGCGGTCTGCGCACCCGGATCGGTGACGGTGACGGTGTTCCCGCCGGTCTGCGCCGAGGTGAACACCTCGTTGTACGGGGTTGCCCACCGGTCGTTGTTGGTCATCGCGGGCAGCCCGAGCGCGCTGTCGATGACGCGGGCGGTGCTGTAGTGGTCGTATCGGGCGGCGTCCTGGTAGCCGGCCTTCACGGTGCCCTGCGAGCCGATCGCGAGGGTGGCGACCTGGTTCGTCTGCCCGGGGCCGAAGCCACCGGGAGAGTTGGCGCCGTCCTCGTCCCAGGTGAGGAGCAGCAGCGACTTCTGCTGGGTCCACGCGGGCGAGTGGAACAGCGTCGGCAGGGTCTGGCGGAGCCAGGTGTCGCCGGCCGCGATGCCGCAACCCTCCATGTCGTCGCAGGAGTCCGCGTCGGCCCAGACGAAGGCGGGCGTCGTGGACGTGGAAGCGAGGTCGGTGTTGAGCAGTTGCGGCAGCGGCTGCCAGTGCGCCTGGCAGTAGGCGTTGTCGTTCTTCATCTTCGCGGCGTAGTAGAAGGGCACGTCGTCGCTGGAGTAGTTGCCGCTGCTGGTGGTCTGGCAGTTGCTGGTCTGCGACTGGACGTACTGCTTCCAGGTCTTGCCGACCGCGTCCAGGTTGTCCGAGAGGCCGTTGTTGGTCGCGGTGCAGGCGGTGCTGGTGATGCAGTTGGCGTTGCCGCCGCCGACCGCCATGGCGCTGCGGCCGTAGGAGTTGCCGAAGGCGATCTGCTCGTAGTTCGGGTCCGAGTTGTGCGTCCCGGCGTGGTAGTTGGTCAGCAAGGAGCCCATCGGCAGCAGGGTGTTGTTGATGTAGGGCGCGCTGGAGTTCCCGATGATGCCGGCGCCGCCGTCGACGGTGTTCGAGGAGGCGGAGTAATTGTTGTTCTCCATCATCACGACGAAGACGTGGTCGTACCCGGGCACGGTGGACGTCGGAACGGTCAGCGCGGCGGCGGTGACGGGCGTGTCGAGTGTCAGCGACAGGTCGTCGGCCATGCCGTCGTTCTGCGTTCCGGTCATGGTGAAGTCGACCGCGGTGAGGATCGACCGGGTGCCGGCGGGCACGGCGGAGGTCGTGCTGCGTTGCAGGAACTGGGTGGTGTTGCCGCGCGCCGCCGCCAGCACCGGAGCGATGGACGCGGTGCCGAGCGAGGCGCCGGACGCGCTGCGGTAGGTGACGGTCACCGCGGCCGCGTCGTTGTAGCTGCCGACGCCGCCGAGCCAGCCGGAGACGGTGGCGTGCACCGCGCCGGAGTCGATCGCGCTCGCCGCCGAGGAGACGTCGGTGACCTGGGTCATCTCGGAGGAGCCGCGCGAACCGCCCTGGAAGTAGGCGCCGCCCTTCGTCGGCGAGCCGGGCGTGGTGGTCGCGGCGCCCGTCGGCACGCCGTAGCAGTTGATCACCGGGTCGCCGGAGGTGATCTGCCACCCGGGCAGGGTCGTCTCCTCCCAGCCGCCGGGGCTGCACTGCGAGGTCTCGGCGCCGCCGTTGAGCAGCAGGTTCGCGCTCTGCGTGGCGGCGGCGGCGAGCTGCGCGGGCCCGGCGACGGCGGGCCCGAAGGCCGCCAGCAGCGCGGCGGCGGTACCGGCCGCGGCGAGCCGCGCCGTTCGGGCGCGCCTGGACGCGGGCGGTGGCTGGGGTGCTCGGGAGGTGCGCGGCGGCGGGGTGGATCGGCTCGTGAATGGGCTCATGGCGGGGCGTCCTTCTGCGTGAGGGGCGGCACATGGCTCGGTGACGGGACCGTCGCGATTGGGCTAGCCCAATCGCGACGACAGGATTCTCGGGGCCCGAATCGCACGGCGTGGGTCCGCCTGTTGCACAAAGGGCATCGAGCGGGCGAACGGCTCGGTCGACCTGCACTTCGGCCCCAAGCCCCCGCCCGGCCGCGAGTCGAACTGGATCGAGACCCTCTGACCAGAACCCCGGGCAGCACGTCCGGGCGGCGCGGACCACCCCTGGCCCGACGCCGCCCGCCGGCCGCCTGTGATCAGCAGCCCCGCCCGGACGGTCAGTTCCCGGCCGCCGTGGTCGAGCGGGCGTACTCGGTGGGCGTCCGGCCGTAGTGCTTCTTGAAGGCTCGGATGAAGTGGCTGCTGTCGGCGAACTGCCAGTGGGCGGCGAGTTCGGAGACGCTGAGCCGACCCGAGGGGGCGGTGAGGGCGAGGCGGGCCTCCTCCAGTCGCCGCTGCCGGACGTACGCGTTCACCGACTCCCCGGCGGCGGCGAAGGCCCGCTGCAGGTTGCGGATGGAGACGTTGAGTTCGCGGGCCAGCATCGTCCCCGAGAGCTCGGGGTCGGCCAGGTGGCGGTCCGCCAGATCCTTCGCCGCCTGTGCGAGTGCGGGGGCCAGCCGGGGTTCCGCGTCGTCGAACCGGCGCCTCGCCACTGCCTTGGCCAGTTCGATGAGTGTGCTGTGGGCGGCCTGTACTCCCGCGGGTCCCAGGTCGGCGACCGTCTCGTAGATCATGTTCGAGTGGGCCACGAGCAGTCGCACTTCGGCGGCGTCGGCCGGCCCGCTGACGCTCTGCCGGCCCCCGAGCAGGGGTTTGAGCATCGCGGCAGGCAGCACGAGGACCTTCGCCTTCGTGTCCGGAACCGTCTCGAAGTGCAGCGGCCGCCCGATGTGGCGGAGCAGGAACTGCCCGGCCGGTACGGTCTGTTCACTTCGCGCGAGTGGCGCGCCCAGGGCCCAGGAGCCCCGGGTGACGACGTACATCCGCACCTGGTCCTCGACGCCGTCGAGGGGCCCCTCGGTCCGGATGGCCGACGCGCCGTGGAGATCGGTGAGTGCCACGTCGCCCACGGTGGTGGCACGGCTCCTCACCCGGAAGTCGCGGGTCGTGGCCGGACTGAAGGTCGGCAGCGGGAAGCCGTCGCCGATCTCCGTCTCCCAACCGCTGCGGAAGGCGTCGAACGCTCCCGGCGCCGCACCGGCGCCTGCGGCTGCGGGGCTCTCGGGGACTCCTGACCTGTTCATCACCGTCCGCTTCGCCTGGCGCTGATGTTCTGTCCGGTTGGCGCTGTGGTCCAAGCCTGCGCTGCGCCGATCTTCCTAGGCTTCCAAGGCAGGGACAAGCCCCCGATACAGCTCGGCAGATACGCAGAAGGAGACTCTCGTGAGCCGGCAGAACTCCTCCCCCGTGGCCGTCGTCACCGGCGCCGGTACCGGCATCGGAGCCGCGACCGCGCACCGATTCGCCGCCGACGGGTACACCGTGGTGCTCGTGGGCCGCACCGAAGTGACCCTCCGACAGACCGCGAAGGAGGGCCCGGAGGGCGCGGAGCTGCACGCATGGGTGGCGGACGTGTCGGACCTCGCCGTGGTCACCGCGACCATGGACGGCGTGGCCGAACGGTTCGGGCGCCTCGACGTGTTGGTGAACAACGCCGGGGTGGCGATTCCCGGCACGGCCGAGCGAATCGACCTGGACAGCTACCGGACCATGGTGCGCACCAACATCGACGGCACCTTCTTCGCCTCCCGGGCCGCGCTGCCCCACCTGCGGGCAGTCCGCGGATGCATCGTCAACGTCGGCTCCGTGGCCGGGTTGCGCGGTGAATGGAACCAGGCCGCTTACAACATGACCAAGGGCGCGCTGGTCAACCTGACCAACTCGATGGCCCTGGACCACGGCCGGGAGATCCGGGTCAACGCCGTCCACCCCGGCGTGACGCTCAGCAGGCAGCTCTTGCGCGACGTGCTCGCCGAGGGGACACCGCTGTACGAGCGCTTCGTGGACCGCGTGCCCATGGGCAGGCCGGCCGAGTCGGCCGAAGTCGCCGCCGTCATCGCGTTCCTCGCCGGCCCCGACGCCGGCTACCTCAACGGCGTGCACATCCCCGTGGACGGCGGACTCACCGCCTCGGACGGCCAGACCGACCTCTACAGGATGGCCGGCTGAGACGAGTAGCCAGACTCGCATGATGAGAGTTTGCTTGCACGAAGCGGTCGAGTGGCATACATTCGTTCATGAGAGCCAACTCTCACAGCGATAGCTTTCTCTCTTCTTCGGAGGTTCAGATGACAGACGTCTCGGTGGTGGGCCCGAATGCCGGTGAGTCGATCCAGCTCGGCCCGACCCTGATGCGGATCCTGGAGGACGGCAGCACGACCGGGCACCGCCTGGGCATCGGGGAGATCACCCTCGCCCCGCACACCGACGGTCCGCCGCAGCACCGTCACGCCCGGCACGACGAGGGCTTCTACGTCGTGTCCGGCGCGGCCCGGTTCACCGTCGGCGAGACCGCGTACGACGCGCCCGCCGGAACGCTCGTGATGATCCCACCGGGCGCCCCTCACACCTTCGCCAACCCGACCGACGGCACCACGGTCCTGCTCAACACCTTCACCCCGGACCTGTACGTCAACTACTTCCGGGACCTGCGCGACATGATCGCCGCCGGCCGACCGCTCACCCCCGAGTCCACGATCGAGGCGATGAGCCGTTACGCCACCGAACCCGCCACCGACTTCGCCTGACTCCCCGACAGCAAGGAGAAAGCCGTGAGCGCCACCACGCAGTACACCATCCCCCTCGACGGCATCGGCCCAGTCGAGATCTCCCTCGCCGAGTACGGGTCCGGGCAGCCGTTCCTGCTCCTGCACGGCGGCGCCGGCCCGCAGTCGGTGACCGGGTTCGCCGAGAAGTTCGCCGCCGGCCACGACGTGCGCGTGCTGGTCCCGACTCATCCGGGCTTCGGCGGCACGGTCCGGCCCGACGCGCTGAACTCCGTCGCCGGCCTGGCCGCGCTCTACCAGGCGCTGCTGGACCAGCTGGGGCTGGCCGACGTCACCGTCATCGGCAACTCGATCGGGGGCTGGATCACCGCCGAGATCGCGCTGCTGAAGTCGCCGCGGGTCAGCGGCATCGTCCTGATCGACGCCGTCGGGATCGAGGTCCCCGGCCACCCCGTCGCCGACTTCTTCTCCCTGACCATGGATCAGGTCTTCGAGCTCAGCTTCCACAACCCCGACCCGTTCCGCTTCAACGCCGCGACGCTGCCCCCGGCGGTGCAGGCCGTCGCGGCAGGCAACCGGGCCGCGATCGCCGTCTACGCGGGCGGCACCATGACGGATTCCACCCTCCTTCAGCGTCTCGGGTCCCTGGAGATCCCGACCCTGGTGCTGTGGGGCGACAGCGATCGGATCGTGGACGCCGACTACGGCCGCGCTTACGCCGTCGCGATCCCCATGGCCCGGTTCCAGTTGCTGACCGACACCGGCCACAACCCGCAGCTGGAAACCCCCGGCCAGGTCGCGCAGGCGATCTGGGACAGCGCGGACACGGACTTCGCCGCCTTCGCGCGCTGAGCCGCGACCACCCGCCAATCCCGGCCAGCCAAGGAGATCCAACGATGCCCAAGACAGCGGTCACCCGCATCACCCACAGCTGCCACCTGATAGAGATCGGTGGTCGCACCTTCCTGACAGACCCCTGGTTCAGCACCAGGCCCGGCTACTACCAGGGCGAGCCCATCGCCGTCGGCATCCCCGACCTGCCCCGGCTCGACGGCGTTCTCATCACCCACGAGCACTACGACCACTGCGACCTGGACGCCTTCGCCGCCTACCGGGACCGTGACGTCCCACTGTTCGTCGCCGAAACCGTCGTCGACACGGCACGCAAGCACGGCTTCACGAACGTCACGGCCCTCGCGCCCTGGCAGGAGGCCGAGGTCGGCGGCGTCACCATCACCGCGACCCCGGCCAAGCACGGCGTCTACGAGGTCACCTTCGTCCTGCGCGCCGGCTCCGAGGCGGTGTACTTCGCCGGGGACACCATGCTCATCCCCGAACTCACCGAGATCCCCGAGCGGCTCGGTCACATCTCGCTCGCCCTGCTGCCGACCAACGGCCTGCACATCCGGCCCGCGAACGACATGCAGGTCGTCATGAACGCCGATGAGGCCGCCGAACTGACCGCGATCCTCAGGCCCGAACTGGCCGTCCCGCACCACTACGCGTTCACCAAGGGCTTCCTGGGCGACCGGCTGATCACCCGCAGCGACAAGGATCCGCTGCGCTACCAGCACGCCTCACGCGATCTCGCGCCCGGCACCAGCGTCCGCATCGTCGAACCCGGCATCAGAGTGGAGCTGTAGTCCATGACCGGCGACAGCGAGAACTTCCTCACCACGAGACCCCTGGCCGAAGGCAGCCGCCGGCGGTCGGGGCCGGTTCTGGCGGTTTGCTGCCTGAGCCTGCTGATCACCGCTGTGGACACCACCGCCGTGAACGTCGCCCTGCCTGCCGTCGGGCGCGATCTGCACGCTTCGGTGAGCGGGCTGCAGTGGACCGTCGACGGCTACACACTGGCGGTCGCCGCCTTCATGCTGCTCGCCGGATCCACCGCCGACAGGATCGGGCGGCGTCGGGTGTTCCAGGCCGGACTGGCCCTGTTCACCGTCGGCTCGCTGGGCTGCTCCCTGGCCCCGAGCCTGGGCTGGCTGATCGCCTTCCGTGTCGCCCAGGGCCTCGGCGCCAGCATGCTCAACCCGGTCGCCCTGTCGATCATCACCCACGCCTTTCCTGATCCACGCGAGCGTGCCCGCGCGATCGGGCTGTGGGGCACCACCGTGGGCCTGTCCCTGGCTGCCGGCCCGGTGGTCGGCGGCCTGCTGGTCGCCTCGGTCGGCTGGCGCTCGATCTTCTGGATCAACATCCCTGTAGGCGTGGCCGCCCTCGTGCTCGCCGCCGTGTTCGTGCCCGACTCCAGGTCCGCGACAGCGCGGCGCCCGGACCCGGTCGGGCAGGTGCTCGTCGTCACGATCCTGACCTCGCTGATCTTCGCGATCATCGAGGGCTCCCGCCGGGGTTACGGCAGCGCCCCCATCGTCGCCCTGCTCGTCCTGTGCGCAGCCGCGACCGCAGCGCTGCCCGCCTACGAAAGGCGCCGCGAGCAGCCGTTGGTCGACCCGGTGTTCTTTCGCTCGGTCCCGTTCACCGGCTCCTTCGTCGCCGCCGTCACGGCGTTCCTCGTGCTGTCCGGCTTCCTGTTCCTCAACACCCTGTATCTGCAGGACGTGCGCGGCTACAGCGCGCTCCACGCCGGCCTGCTGACGGTGCCGCTGGCGGCCGGCACCGCGCTCGCCTCACCGTTGTCCGGACGCCTGACCGCCGCGCGCGGCCCGCGCCCACCGTTGGTCGCCGCCGGCCTGTTGATCGCGGCCGCGGCGCTGACGCTGACCACACTCAACGCGACCACTCCGTGGGCGGTCCTGCTCACCGCCTACGTACTGCTGGGCATGGGATTCGGCCTCGTCAACGCCCCGATCACCAGCACCGCCGTGGCCGGCATGCCGCGCACCCAGGCCGGGGTCTCCGGCGCGATCACCGCCACCGGCCGCCAGGTGGGCAACAACCTCGGCGTCGCCGTCCTGGGCTCGATCGTCACCGCGCACACCCGGGCCCCAGGACGTGCCGGATTCGCCGCTGCCAGCCATCCCGGCTGGTGGATCCTCGCCTCGGGCGGACTGGTGATCGCGACGATCGGCGTGGCGACCACCACACGCCGCGCCACCGACAGCGCCGCGCGCGTCGCCACGCGCTTTCCGGCCGACTCCGTGTCGCGCAGCGAGGTCCATCTCGCGGCCTCGGTGCAGGTCAAACCGCCACCCCCGTGAGCCTCGCAGCGGCGTCCCACAGCTTGCCCGCACTCTCGCTGTCACGTGCGGCACGGGAGGACTTGCCGATCTTCGGGTAGCCCCTGATCCCGCCCGGACCGTCCGGGCCGACATAGGAGTTGCCCGGCAGGTTCTGGGTCACGGCGAACAGCGTCGGCAGCGCGCCGCGGTCGGGGTCGTTCAGGAGGAATCGGAAGGTGTTGATCCGACGGGAGACGGAATGGCTCGCCAGGTTCGTCGTGGCGATCCCGGGGTGCGCGACGATCGAGCGCACCGCGCTGCCGGAATCGGTCAATCGCCGCTGCAGCTCCAACGAGAAGAGGATCAGGTCGAGTTTGGAGTCGCTGTAGGCGTCCATCGGCTTGTACGGTCGCTGTTCCCAGTTCAGGTCGTCCGGCCAGACGTGTCCGACGCGATGCAACTGGGAGGCGACGTGGACGACCCGGTCGGTGATCCGCGGCAGCAGCAGGTTCGTCAACGCGAACGGCCCGAGATAGTTGGTCGCGGTCTGCAGCTCCAGCCCGTCGGCCGTCTGGCTCAGCGGGACGGCCATGACGCCCGCGTTGTTGACCAGCACGTCCACATCACCGGTCCAGTCACGCGCGAAGGCGCGCACCGAGCCCAGGCTCGACACGTCCAGCCGCCGCACCTCGGCGCGGCCCGCGATCCCCGCCAGCACCGCTTCGCCCTTGGCGACATCGCGCACCGCGAGCACGACCCGGGCTCCGACGCGCGCCAACTCCCGTGCGGTGACCAGCCCGATCCCGCTCGACGCACCGGTGACGATCACCGTGCGACCCGACATGTCCGGCAGGTCGGCCGCCGTCCACTTCGCCATGGTGCGCTCCTTGATCCGTGAGCGACGCGGGCCGCGCGGTCCAGGGCCCGTCGTCCGCCGCCGTGGCGGCGGACACGAGTAGACGCCGCGCCGGAGGGAGCAACAAGGATCCGCCGAGCCGCTGAATGCCGGACAGTGGATACCGGACTACGACCGGCCGATAGTGGACCCAGCGGCGGCGACGACCGGTTCGCGTCAGGAACGGGAGGAGCGGACATGGACAGCGACGCCTTGGGGCACTTCCTGCGCACTCGGCGTGAAGCACTGCAACCCGAGGACGTCGGCCTGCCCGCTCGCTCCCGTCGGCGCACCGCCGGCCTGCGCCGTGAGGACGTGGCCGAGCTGTCGGGCATGTCGGCGGACTACTTCGCCCGCCTCGAACGCGGTTCAGGCCCGCAGCCCTCCGAACAGATGACCGCCGCCCTCGCTCGCGGCCTGCGACTCTCCCTGGACGAACGCGACCACCTCTTCCGCCTCGCCGGTCACGGCGCCCCGCGGCGTGAGCTACGCGCCCAGCACGTCAGCCCCGGTCTCATGCGGGTGCTGGACCGGCTCGACGACACCCCCGCGCAGATCATGGGCGCGCTGGGCGAGACTCTCGTCCAGACCCGCCTGGCCATCGCGCTGCTGGGCGACGAGACGCAGTACACCGGAGCCGCGCGCAGCGCGGTCCACCGCTGGTTCACCGACCCCGCCGCCCGCCGCCTGTACCCGGCCGAGGACCACGCGCATCACAGCCGCGTCCACGTCGCCCTGCTCCGCGGGCTCGCGACGCAACAGGGTCCGCACTCACCGGCCGCGGAGCTGGCCCGCAGCCTCACGGGCCTGAGTCAGGAGTTCGCCGAGATCTGGAACGACCATCAGGTCGGAGTGCAGTTCACGGAAAGAAAGCGGTTCATCCACCCCGAAGTCGGCCGCCTCGACCTCTACTGCCAGATCCTGCTCGACCCGGACCGGACCCACTCCCTGCTGATCTTCACCGCCACCCCCGGCAGCGACAGCCACGACAAGCTCGCCCTGCTCGCCGTTCTGGGAGCCGGTCCGGTTGTGCCGATCGTCAGCCGCAGGTGATCGAGGCGATCTTCATGGTGGAGAGGTCGACGGTGACCTTGGGATGCCCGAGTGGCTTCTCGCCGGGAGTGAGTCCATGGGTCGTGGGCGCCGAGGTGAGGGCGACCACAACCGTGTTGCCGGACGCGGTGGCGGTGTCGGGATTGATGCTGCCGGCTGCCGTCGCGGCGCACTCCAGCGGCTGGGCACCGGTGTGCGCGGCGGCCGTGCGGTAGGCACCCGGGGAGGTGAAGTAGGCGGCGATGCCGGAGGGGTCGGCTCCGTAGGGCTTGAGGGCGAGGAGGAGGGCGTAGCCGTTGAGCACATCGCCGATGTATCCCTCGACCTGATCGCCGGAGTACGAGGCCGGGGCGAGCGGGGGCACAAGCTCGCCGGTGCAGTTGGCCCAGGCCACCTTCGGGGTGCGGTCGACGGCGACGGTCATGACGACCTGGCCGGGGCCGCCGGGCCAGAAGTACCACTGTGCGCCGGTGTTGGTGGCGTTCGGCCCGCTGTGCCGTCGCGGTGTCCTCCCCCGCGCCGGGCACTGGAGAGCGGGCCCACTGTATGACCGGCACCTGCCAGGACACCACTGTGCGTTGTGCCACATTCCGCCCACCTCGACGCACTGCAGGGTGCCCTCGGGGGCAGGCCTCAGCCCGCCGCCCAGTGTCGTCGGCCGAGGCTGATCAGACGCAACTGGCGGCGGGCGGTCGAGGCGATCCGGCCCTCCGCTTCGGCGTCGGCCTCGGCCTCCAGCAGGGCCACCGCCGTCAGGACCATGTGGTCGACGTACAGCTCGGCGACCATGCGGACATCCGCCGGGTTCCAGCCCGCCGAGACCGGCTGCGCGGCCAGCGCGCACGCCACCTCGTCGGTGAACCGCTCCAGCTCGGCGGCGATCGCCTCGCGGACCTGTCGCACCCCTCCGAAGCGCTCGCGTGCGATGAAGCGGACGTGCGCCCGGTGTTCGCGGACGTGGTCGGCGATCACCTGGACGGCGTGGTCGATCACCTCCTCGGGCTCGCCCAGCCCGGCGAAGGCGGCGAGGACCATCGCGTGCAGGCTGCCGAGGGCCTCCTCGACCAGTGCGACGCCCAGGTCGGCAAGGTCGCGGAAGTGCCGGTAGAAGCCGGCCGGCGACATGCCCGCTTCGCGGGTGACCTCCCGAACGCCAAGGCTGGAGAAGCTCTGATGCTCGAGCAGTTGCAGGGCCGCGTCCATCAAGGCGCGGCGGGACTGCTGTTTCTGGGCCTGCCGGACTCCCGTCGTGTGACTCACGGCATTGAGTAAACAACTGTTTGCTCAATATCGCCACTCGTCGTAGACTGCAGAAGTCAGCGAACAGTCGTCACCACAACTGTTCGCCGAAAGTTCACGCCGTCTGCACTCTCCGCCAGAGAAGAGTCTCGCGATGAGCCTCCTGCTCGTCCTCGCCGCTGCCAGCCTGCTGCTGGGCGCAGCGCTCCACATCAGCATGTCCGTCTTCGTCGCCGGTGCCGCCGCGATCCTCGCGTGGCTGCTCGCCTTCGGCGTCCGCGAAGGACTCTCCCGACTGAAGCAGCACTGACCGCCGCAGCATCGATCACCTTCGGAGTCGTCCCGTGGACACCCTCGCCGAACGCCAACGCACCTTCGACGCCGATCAGATGGCCGTCGCCTCGTTCATCCTCGCGCTGCCCGGCCTCCTGCTGTTCAACCTGGTGCTCGGACCGTGCGCGATCATGCTGGCCGTACTCGCGCTGGTCCGCGGCACACGTCGGCCGTTCCGGGCCGGGCTCGGCCTCACCCTGGGCATCGCCGATCTGGCCGTGCTCGCGGTGACCGTCGTGGCCAGCCACGGCACCTTCTGGCACGCCTGAACGGACCTGGAGCGCCGCCGCGCTCGGGGCAGTTGTGCTTCTGTCCGGCGCCGCTCATCGAGGAGGGCCGGGGCCCGTCCTCGATGAGCGGCGTGCCGGCCGACACGGCCTACCGTCTACTGGCCTGGCGGCGGGGCCGACTCGCGGCTAGCGCAAATGCCGAGCGAAGAACCCGGCTGCCTCCTCCCCCGCGAACTGCGGGACGCCCGTGTGCCCGCCCATGTTGGCGTGCAGCGTCTTCTCCTTGGAACCGAAGGCGTCAAACAGGTCCAGGGCCGCCTGCCGGTCGTTCCCTTCGTCATCCCACTGCAGCAGGACGTGCAGCGGAATGGTGACCCGGCGGGCCTCCTCGAACATGGTGGTGGGCACGAAACTCCCGGCGAAGAAACCGGCGGCCACGATGCGCGGTTCGACCACCGCCAACCGGATGCCGATGGAGATCACTCCCCCCGAGTACCCGACCGGGCCCCCGATCTCGGGCAGCGACAGGAGGACGTCCAGAGCGGCCTGCCATTCCGGGACCGACTTTTCGACGAGCGGGAGGATGAGGGCGTCGATGATCTCGTCGCCGACCGGCTCGCCGGCCTCCATAGCCCGGCGCAGGTCGGCGCGGGCCTGCTCGGCGGCGGCCCAACGGGGCCGGTCACCGCTCCCGGGAAGCTCAATGGTGGCCGCGGCGAAGCCATCCGCCGCGGCCTGCTGGGCCCGCCCCGCCAGCCGGGGGTACATCTTGCGCAGTCCGAGCGGTGGGTGGCCGAGCAGGATCAGCGGCACCGGTGCGGACGCGGATGCGGTTTCAGGCGTCCACAGGATGCCGGGGATCTCGCCGAGGGTGAATTCGCGCTCGAGGACGCCGTCGTCGAGACGCTGCTCAGAAGTGAAGTCCATGGTCGTGCCTTTCGGGAGTGCACAGAACGGCGCTCCCGGACGACCTATCGCCCGACCGTGACCCCGGAGGGGAGCACCCATGTCGATACTGCGTTCACGGGTACCACCTCCTCGTTCTCTCGCACGGCCTCCGGAAGGGTAACAGTGGTCGCCGTGGGCCGCCAACGGGTTTTCGCGGAGGCTCCCCGCACAAGCACACCCGTCGACGGGAGAACCCCAGAGTTCTGGGGTACCGAGAAAGCCGTCGCCGTCGAAGACTGCCGGTATGGACACCATCGAGCGAAACAAGAGCACCATCACCGCGTTCATCGACGCCCTCTTCACCAAGGGCGACCTGGGGGCTGTCGACGACTTCCTCGCCGAGGACTTCGTCAATCACGACCCACCCTTCGGCGGAAGCGCCGACCGCGAGGGCATGCGCCGGGCCGGGGCACTGTTCCGGGCCGCCTGCCCCGACTGGCACAGCGAGCCGGACCTGCTCGTCGGGGAGGGCGACCTGGTCGTCGAGCACTTCACCGGCACCGGCACGCACCGCGGCGACCTGCTCGGCGTGGCGCCCACCGGCCGGGCGCTCACCCTGCCCGGGATCAACATCTTCCGGCTGCGCGACGGGCTGATCGTCGAGCGCTGGGGTCGTGTCGACGAGCTCGGGCTGCTGCGGCAGCTCGGGGTCGTGCGCGTGGCGCAGGAGTAGCGTCGTTCCCATGGCGGCATCACTGGTGGAACGCCGCACGGCCGAGCTCGTCGGCCGCTGCTACGCCGGGTTGGATCTGGTCCGGCTGCGCGAGGAGGTGGTGCGGCGGCTGCGGCGACTGGTCCCGGCCGACGCCTCGTTCTTCGCGACGGTCGATCCCGCATCCCTGCTGTTCACTTCTGCCGTCGCGGAGGAGCCGCTGGGCGCCGAGACCGCCCGCTTCCTGGACAACGAGTTCGGCCGGCCGGACGTCAACAAGTTCGCGGCCCTGGCCACGTCGGACGATCCCGTGGCGACCCTCGGCCGGGCGACGCGCGGGGACCTCGCCGCCAGCGCCCGTTACCAGGAGATCATGGCGCCGCTGGGGCTCGGCGACGAGCTGCGGGCGGCGCTCTCCGTGGGCGGGTCCTGCTGGGGTGTGCTCTGCCTGCATCGGGAGCAGTCGGACACCGGCTTCGAGGACCGGGACCTGGCGGTGCTGCGCACCATCGCCCCGCATCTTGCCGAGGGACTGCGGCGCACGATCGCGCTCGGGCTCACCGACGGCGCGACCGCAGGGCCGCTCCCGGCACAGGCGCCCGGCGTCATCGTGCTCGACGACGCGCTGGAGGTCATGTCGACCAGTCCGGAGGCCCGGGAATGGCTCGACCGGATGGATCCGTCAGACTTTCCGCACCGAGCCCAACTCCCCTTCGCTGTCTACGCGGTGGCCGCGCGGTTGGCCCGGCTCGACGACGGGGCGGCGGGCGACGTGCCACCGGCGGTGGTCCGGGTCCGTGACCGCTACGGCCGGTGGTGCACTCTGCACGCCGCTCGACTCTCCGGACCGCCCCAGCCCCAGACTGCCGTCATCGTGGAGCCGGCCCCAGCGCAGCTGCGGTCCTCGCTCTTGCTCAGTGCTCTGGGCCTGACCGAGGCGCAGACCCGAGTCGCCGCCCTCGTCCTGCGCGGCTTCTCGACCCGCGAGATCACAGCTCAGTTGTTCATCTCGACCAACACCGTGCAGGAGCACCTCACGGCCGTCTTCGACCGGCTGGGTGTCCGCAGCCGCCGGGAACTGGTCGCGGTCGCGGCTGACGGCGCGCGCAAGCCCCACGCCCGCCGCCCGCCACCCGAGGGAGTGACGACATCGCAGACAGCGTCACGTTGAGTAGTGGACCTCTCCAAGGAGGTGTCTCATGGCACCCGCAACTGACCTGGAAACAGGCCTGGCGTACGACATCGAGGGGACCGGCACGCGGGTCGTCGCGATCACACTCCGCGCGTTCGTCGAACACGGCGACGAGCACACCTGACTCGCGTCACCGTCCGACTGCCCGAACCGAGGCGTTGCCGCCGAGAAGCACCGGCGCGATAGGCTCCCCGGCAACCGCGCACCGGGCGCGGTCGGCGGGGGCCCTTCGGACCACGGTGGCAGCGCGTGATCGATGCGACGAGCGGCGCTCCCCCCGTCGAGGCTGAGGCTGTCCCGCCGCGCGCGTGGGCGGTGTGGACCTGGCGGCTCGCCGCCCTGCTGATCAAACTCGCGCTCGGCAGCGTCGTCGCACTGATCATCTTCGGCGGTCTGCTGGTCGCCGCGCCCGAGCTGTTCGACTACCTCATCGCGCCGGCCTTCCAGGCATGGCAGACCGTCCTGGTCGCGGTCGTCATCCAGGGCCTGCCGTTTCTGCTGCTCGGCACCGTTGTCTCCGCGGCCATCAGCGCCTTCGTCTCCGACGCGGCACTCAGCCGGGTCCTGCCCAAGCGCGTGGCGCTGGCCGTGCCGGTCGCCGGCATGGCCGGCGCGGTGCTGCCCGGCTGCGAATGCGCCTCCGTTCCGGTCGCGGGCAGCCTGATGCGCCGTGGCGTCCCGCCCGCTGCCGCGCTGGCGTTCCTGCTCTCCGCGCCCGCGATCAACCCGGTCGTGCTGGTGGCCACCTCGATCGCCTTCCCCGGACGCCCCGAGATGGTCGGGGCCCGATTCCTCGCCTCGCTGGCGACCTCAGTCTCCATGGGCTGGCTGTGGCTGCGGCTCGGCAAGCCCGAGTGGCTGCGCCTGAACAGAAGCGCCGACGCCCACCGTCACGGCGGCCACACCCGCCTGGACGTCTTCCGCCGCGGCCTCCAGCACGACTTCCTGCACGCAGGCGGCTTCCTCGTCCTCGGCGCGACGGCCGCCGCCACCTTCAACATCGTCGTCCCACCCACCTGGCTGCAGACCTTCACCGGCTCCACCTGGCTCGCCGTCCCCCTGCTCGGCACCCTCGCAGTGATCCTGTCCATCTGCTCGGAGGCGGACGCCTTCGTCGCCGCCTCCCTCGCCGCCTTCCCCGCCACGGCGAAACTGGCCTTCATGGTCGTCGGCCCCATGGTCGACCTGAAACTGATCTCCTTGCAGACCGGCACCTTCGGACGCGCCTTCGCTGTCCGCTTCTGCGCCGCGACGTTCCTCGTCGCCGTCCTGGTCGCCTCGGCCGTCGGGGCGTGGCTGCTGTGAGGACACTGAACGCGCTGAATCGCCACCGCACCGCCCTGCTCCTGCTGCTGTCCGGCGCAGCCCTACTGCGCATCACCCTCGCCAGCGACCTGTTCCAGCGCTACGTCAAGCAGAGCCTGCGCCCCGAACTCGTCGCCGCCGGTGTGCTGCTGGTCCTCCTCGGCATCCTCTCCGCCGTCCGCGACCAGCCCGGCGAAGCCCACGACGAGGAGGCGCGCGGCCACGCGGGCCCAGGCCGCCTGGCCTGGCTCCTCGCGCCCCCGGCGCTGCTCCTGCTCAGCTTCGCCCCGCCCTCCCTCGGCGCCTTCACCGTCGCCCGCGACGGCTCCGGCCAGATCGCCCGCCCGGTCACCTTCGACCCGCTTCCGCCCACCGGCACGCTGCGCCTGCGCCTGTCCGACTTCGACGCCCGCGCCGTCTGGGACACCCACCAGTCCCTCAAAGGCCGCACCGTCGAGGTGGAAGGCTTCGTCGCCCCCGGCAGGAACGGGACCTGGCAGATCAGCCGCATCATCGTCAGCTGCTGCGCCGCCGACGCCCGCGTCGTCGCCGTCACCGTCCTCGGCCCCACCGCCCCACCCGCCAACACCTGGGTCACGGTCACCGGCACCTGGAACCCCGCCGACGCCACCCCCACGATCGAGGCCGCGACCCTGGCCCGCATCCCCTCCCCGGCCGACCCGTACCGCGACACGGCACCCTGACCAGGCTCCGCGAGCCGCCGGAGGGCGGCCGTCCTACCCTTGCGGAAGGGGACGAACGCGTCGAGGAGCTGCCATGGCGACGGCGAGATGGTCCTTCGAGCCCGGTCACACCGCGGCGGAGTTCAGCGCCAGGCACATGATGATCACCTACGTGCGCGGCCAGTTCAAGAACGTGCACGGGTTCCTGGAAGTGGATCCGGACGCCCCGGAGCAGGCCACCGTCGAAGCGACGATCGACGCCACCCAGGTGTACACCGGCCAGCCCGAGCGCGACGCCCACCTGCGCAGCGCCGACTTCTTCGACGTCGAGCACCATCCGACCTGGACGTTCACCGGATCGCGCATCCACCAGGTGAGCGCGACCGAGTACGAGGTGACTGGGGATCTCACCATCCGCGGTACCACCCGTCCGGTGACCTTCGACGTGACCTGCCTCGGCCAGTGGGACACCCCGTGGTGGGAGGACGGCCGAAACCTCGGCACCCGCCGCCGCGCCGGCTTCGTCGCCAGAGCCCGCATCAACCGACACGATTTCGGCGTCAGCTGGAACGACGTGGTCGATCGGGGCGGCGTCGTCGTCAGTGACACGGTCGACGTCGTCGTCGACATCGAGGCCGTCCTCGACACCACCGCGCCGACCGTCTGACACGCGCGCCGTCTGGTCGGGCCGAGGTGTCAGCCGCCGGTTGCGGCGGCGGGCCCCTTCCGGCGCCACAGCCCCGGCCCGTTTACCGCCCGGCGAGACAGAGCAGGTGGGGCGCACGTCCGAACGGCTCCACCGAGGATCGCCAATGAGCTTTCCCTGCAACGGACTTCATTGCCAGCCCGGCGGACTCGGGCACGCCGTATCGGTGCACCGGGCGGGCCCCGGACGGCCTGCACGGCTGTGGCACGACCCGAGTCGCGCCACGAGACCTCAAAGGGCCAGCCCGAGAGGGTTCACACCACCCGAGCCGGCCCATCGGGTCCGAAGCGACGACCCCCGCTTTACAAGACGAACTTCGATCATGACGAGAAGTGACTCCTGATGTCGCGTGGCACTGAACCTGCAGGTCAGCGCCACGCGACGGATTGCATGATCCAACGCAGGACGGCAGGTGCCGCCCAGTCCGCTACGCATCGCTCACGCAAATGGGCCCTGGATGAGATGCCCGGACAGTTCCCTCAAACGGCGAGCGAGGCTCCCGCCGCCCATGACTCTGAGGCTCAGGCCACTGAACCCCTTCGAACGCCAGTGAATGAGACCCCATCGGCCTCCGGCGCGATCTTCCATGAGAGCGACGGATGCGCATAGCCGCCCCGATTGACACAATCATTGTCGCTCGACAATAGTAGAGCCAACTAGGCAGAAGTATTGTCGCTCGACAATAGAAGTGTCAGCTCTGGGGGCAGCATGGACCTGACCGTTCCGGAGGCCGCGAAGCGGCTCGGCGTATCGCGGCAGCGCGTCCTCGCACTCATCACCCGCAAGGAGTTGTCAGCTCGGAGGGTCGGGTCAGCGTGGATACTCGACTCAGCCAATGTCGACATGCGCGCACGAGAGAGCTCGAAGGGCCGCCCAATGGCCGCTCGGAGCGCGTGGGCACTCCTTGACCTCCTGCAGGGAGGCGACGCTCCCTGGATGCGCGCCGACGAGCGTTCACGCCTAAGAGGCAAGCTCCGGCGGCATCCAGACATCGCCGAGGTCGCGGGGTGGTGTCGCCGTCGCAGTGAGCTTCTCTGGCTCCGGGGACATTCAGCCGCGGTGCCCAGGCTGCTGGCCTTCCCCGGCGCTAGGCCAACCGGCGCGTCGGCAGGCGGCCACGACGTCGTCGACATCGGGCGCGTGGAGGTGTATCTCACCAGCGACGACACCGACAAGGCGATTCGCGAACTCGCCTTGCGCCCCGTGACCCGCTCTGAGGCCAACGCCCTCATCAGGGTGCCCCACGGCCAGTGGCCGTTCTACGAGAATGTCGGCCGGGCAGTTGTCGCCCTCGACCTATGGGAGAGCGGGGACGAGCGGTCACGCCGCACCGCCCGCCAGATCCACGGCCAGCTGCTCAACATTCACTTTCCCCAGCGAAGTGGAGGAGCGGCGTGAGTCAGGACATCCCCCGGCCTGTCCTCGGAACCATCGAACTGCCGGCAATGGGCGGGGCCACGGATGCGCTGTGGCATCTCTTGATGCGCCTCGCTCAAAGCATTGACGTGCCATGGACACTGGTGGGCGGTCAGATGGTGATGCTTCACGGACTGCAGCGCGGGCGTCCATCCCCACGGGTCTCCGCGGACATCGACACCGTCATCGATGTCCGCACCGAGCCTCGGGGAATGCGTCGCGTGGTGGCGACGCTTCTCGCTCTCGATCTGGAGCCCGCAGGGATGCCAAGTCCAGATGGTCTGATGCACCGCTACGTCAAGCCCGGCACAGGCGTCGCCGTCGACCTCGCCGTCCCCGGGGCCTCTGTGGACGTCCTCGTTCCCGAGGGTCTCGGCCCAACCGCGGATGTGGGTACCAGCCTCGGTGGTCGAGCCTTTCCAGTTCAGGGTGCGTCCCAGGCGCTTGGCCGAACGCAAATCGTGCCGGTCCGCTACGACGGGATCGACGCAAACGTGCCACGCCCCGACCTCCTTGGGGCCATTGTCTGCAAGGCAGTGGCTGCCGTCGTCGACTACAAGTCCCCAGAGCGGCACACCCGAGACCTCGCTTTCCTCTGCACTCTCGCCGAGGACCCGTTCCTCCTGGCCGCTCAACTGACGTCGAAGGATCGCAAGCGTATGAGCGCCGCCGCCCACAAGCTGCATGCCGACTCCGCCACCTGGCGTGAACTCGAAAGCTTCGGCGAAGACGGCCGCGCAACATGGCAATTACTGACCGCGTAGCGACAACGAAGACCCCGAAGCCGCTGGTTTCGGGACCACCCCTTGGTGCCTCACACCGAGCCGCCGCTCACGCAAACGGCCGCGGACGATAAGTCCGAGGCCGGTCTCGACACTTCTCAGCTTCGCGCGCTGAATCCGTGCCCTGAGCGGGGTCTCCGGGCGACCGGGAGGCCCCGGACCCGCGCTGGCGATACATCGCGGGACGGTGGTTGGCTGGAATGCGATCAGCGCCCAGCGGTCTTCGGATCGGTGATGTCATCCCGCTGCTCCGTCGTGGCGGCCCAGCTGGCGAGAAGGCGGAGCGCGTCAGCGGAGGGACTGGCCGGTTCCGCGCTGTAGGCGATGAGGGTCAGACCGGTGTCGGCGGGGAGTTCCAAGGCGTCGAAGTCCAGGGTGAGCTCGCCGACGACCGGGTGGCGCAGGTGCTTCACCCCGGTGCGGTGCAGGCGGACGTTGTGGCCGGCCCAGCGGGTGCGGAACAGTTCGCTGCGGGTGGAGAGCTCGCCGACGAGGTCCTGCAGGGCCTTGTCGTGCGGGTCACGGCCGGCCTCGGTGCGCAGCATCGCGACGACGTCGGAAGCCATGCGCTCCCAGTCGCTGTAGTAGTCCGGTGCGGCGGGGTCGAGGAACATGAAGCGGGCCATGTTGACTGGCCGGTCCGGTTCGGCCAGGGCCCAGGCGGGCGCGGTGAGAGCGCGGCCCAGGGCGTTGGAGGCCAGCACGTCCAGGCGGCGGTTGCGGACGTAGGCGGGCACGCCCTCCATGGAGTCGAGGAGCCGCTGTACCGAGGGGCGGACCGTGGGCCTGGGCCCACGGCGTTGCAACCGGGCGGGGGCGTTCAGGGCGTGGGCGAGGTCGAAGAGGTGGGCTCGTTCTGCCTCATCGAGTTGCAGTGCGCGGACAAGCGCGTCCAGCACGCTCTCGGAGACGCCGCGGGCACTGCCGCGCTCCAGCTTGATGTAGTAGTCCACGCTCACCCCGGCCAGCAGCGCCACCTCCTCGCGACGCAGCCCGGTCACCCGCCGGTTGCCGTCGAAGACCGGCAGCCCCGCCTGCTCCGGTGTGATGCGCGCCCGGCGGGAGGCAAGGAAGTCGGCGAACTCGCGGCGCTGGTCGAGGGGGGCCATGCCTCCCACGGTACGACCGCTGCGGCGCGCAAGGGGGGCCCTGCCAGTACCCGTATCAGCCTGGACCCCCTGGTGGCGGGCGTCGTGGGGATTCCTCCGGCAGGGTGGATGACACAAGCGAGCGCAAGGTTCGGCGAAAGGGGTTCAACCCCATGCGAGCAACCCTGATCCACGGTGCCGGCGACATCCGGACGGGCGAGGTTCCCGACCCGCAGATCCAGCAGCCGACCGATGCGCTGGTGCGGGTGCTGCGCGCCTGCATCTGCGGCAGCGACCTGTGGCCCTACGCCTCACGGCCCGCCACCGAACACGGCGACCGCATCGGCCACGAGTTCCTGGGCGTCGTCGAGGACACCGGCGCCGACGTCACCGGCTTCCAGCGGGGCGACCTGGTGGTGGCCCCCTTCGTCTGGTCCGACGGAACGTGCGACTTCTGCCGCGAGGGCCTTACGACCTCCTGCCGCCACGGCGGACTCTGGGGGCGCGACGGCGTCGACGGCGGCCAGGGCGAGGCGGTGCGCGTGCCGCAAGCGGACGGGACGCTGGTGAAGCTGCCGGTCGCGGCGGACTCCGCGCTGCTGCCCTCGCTGCTCACGCTGTCCGACGTGTTCCCCACCGGCTACCACTGCGCGAAGACGGCGGGCGTCAACGAGCGCACGACCGTCACCGTCATCGGTGACGGCGCGGTGGGCCTGTCCGCGGTGCTGTCCGCCAGGCTGCTGGGTGCGGAGCGGATCATCTTGATGGGCAGGCACGAGGCCCGCACCGACCTGGGCCGTGAGTTCGGCGCCACCGAGGTGGTGACCGAGCGCGGCGAGGAGGGCATCGAGCGGGTACGCGAGCTGACCGGCGGCGACGGCACCCACACCGTGCTGGAGTGCGTGGGCCTGGAGCCGGCCCTGACCACCGCGTTCGGCGTGGTCCGCGCGGGCGGCACGGTCAGCCGGGTGGGCGCACCGCAGTACGACAAGATCTCCTTCGGCTTCCCCGACTTCCTCCGCAACATCACTCTCACCGGCGGCGTCGCCCCCGCTCGCCCCTACATCGGGGAACTGCTTCCGCCCATCCTGGACGGCAGCATCCAGCCCGGCCGAGTCTTCGACCGCACCGTCCGCCTGGACGGCGTCCCCGACGGCTACCGCGCCATGGCCGACCGGGAGGCGCTGAAGGTGATGATCGCGCTGTGAGCACAGCCGACACCCCGAAGACCCCTGCCCAGCAGTTGCTCGGCGACACCACCCCGAAGCTGGTCGAGCTGACCGACCAGGTGCTCTTCGGCGACGTGTGGGAGCGCCCCGAGCTCTCCCCCCGCGACCGCAGTCTGATCACGATCTCCGCCCTGGTGACCGGTTACCGCCTGGAGCAGCTCCCCGCTCACCTTCGAATCGGCCTGGCCAACGGCCTGACCAGGGAGGAGCTGGCCGAGGCCATCACCCACCTGGCGTTCTACACCGGCTGGCCCAACGCGATGAGCGCGGGAACCGCCCTGCGGGCCATCGTCGAGGAGACCCCTGAGCCAAAGGGCGCGCAGCAGGAGGACGCCGAACAGGAGCGCGCGGCGGAGGAACAGCGATGACGGCAAAAGCCTGGACCGAGGCCGAGCTGGCCGAGGTGGACGGCAACGACGAGGTGGAGATCGCCTCGCTGCGCCCCGACGGAGAGTTGGGCGGCAGCCGCACCATCTGGGCGGTCAGCCTCGACGGCCGGGTGTACGTGCGCTCGGTCAACGGCGAGCGGTCGGTCTGGTACCGCGCCACCCGCCACCGCCATGCCGGCCGGCTGGCAGTCGGCAGCGTCGTCGCCGACGTGGCGATGCACGACCTGGACCACGCCGACGGGGTCGAGGACCGCATCGACGCCGCCTACCGCACCAAGTACGCCGGCTACCCGGGACCGGTCGCCCGCATCACCGCAAGCCAAGCCCGCGCCACCACCCTCGAACTCACTCCCCGTTGAAGGAACCACCGTGGACATCCTGAACCTCCCGCCCACCGCCAAGAACCCGCCCGAGCTCTTCGCCGGCGATGCCTGGGTGGACTACCTGGCCGTACCGCAGCCGGGCACCGACCAGCGGGCGACCGTCGCCAAGGTGCGCTTCGCGCCGGGCGCGCGCACCGCCTGGCATTCGCACGCACGCGGCCAGTTCCTGCACGTCACCGACGGCGTGGCGTGGTTCGGCACACGTGACGGCGAGGTGGTCGAGGTCCGCCCCGGGCAGACCCTCTACACCCCGCCCGGTCAGGAACACTGGCATGCCGCCGCCGAGGGCTGCTTCATGGAGCACATCGCCCTGATGGAGGCCGGCGACGACCCCGCCACCAGCGTCACCTGGGGCGAGCACGTCACCGACGACGACTTCCACGGACCGCGAGCATGAGCCGCGAACCGCAGCGGGACATCGTCGTGGTGATCGGTCCCGGCGGCATCGGCCGTGCCATCGCCCGGCGAGTGGGAGCCGGACGCACGCTGCTGTTGGCCGGGCACGACCAGGCCGGGACCGAGCAGGCCGCCGCCGAACTGCGGGGAGACGGCTACGCCACCGTCACACGCCCTACCGACATCTCCGACCGCGCGGCGGTAGAGGCACTGGCGGAGCAGGCCGCCTCACTCGGCCCGATCACCCACGTGGTGCATGCCGCCGGGGTCTCGCCAACCCAGGCGAGCATCGAGCGGCTGCTGCACGTGGACCTGCTGGGCACCGCCTACATCCTGGACGCCTTCGCCCAGGTCGTCGCCCCCGGCGGGGCCGGGATCGTGGTCGCCAGCATGGCCGGGCACCGCGAGAGCCCCTACGACCGCGAGGTCGAGCAGGCGCTGGCCACCACCCCCACCGACGAACTCCTGGCGCTGCCGTTCCTGCGGCCGGAACGGATCGGCAGCACGGTGCACGCCTACGCCCTGTCCAAGCGGGCCAACTCGCTGCGGGTGCAGACCGCGGCAGCGGCCTGGGGCCGACGCAGGGCGCGGGTGAACACCGTCAGCCCCGGCGTGATCATCACCCCGCTGGCCCTGGACGAGCTGTCAGGACCCCGCAAGGAGTGGTTCGAGCACCTGCGGCAGACCTGCGCCGCCAAGCGCTTCGCCACCCCGGACGAGGTCGGCGACGTCGCGGCGTTCCTCCTCGGCCCACAGGCCGGCTTCATCACCGGCGCCGACCTGCTGATGGACGGCGGCGTCACCTCGGCCCTCCGCACCGGCGAACTCACGATGTAGCGCGAGTCCGGACGGCGTCCACACGGTGACCGCGGTCCAGCGGACCCGCGCTGCGTCCGCCGTGGCCCGCTCCTGCCTGTGGCGCGGCTCGCAGTGCACGAAGGCCACGCGTTCCGAGGGTTACTCCCGCGCCGTGACGTGCAGCAGGCGTACCTCTTCATGGTTCAGACGCGTCTGAACCTGCCGCAAGGCGGTGTCGTCGATGCGCTGCTGGTCGCGCAGCGCGAAGGACAGTGGCGCGCCTGCGGGCGAGCAGGGCCAGGTGCAGCGCGGTCTCGTCCTGGTTGACGCGGCTCAGGGTTGACGCCTCATCAGAGCGTGCCTCGACATCCAGGTAGGCGGCGGAGCAGGGGGATGTCTCAGGCTTCAGGGATGGCCCGGCCGTAGGCCTCCAGGGTGATGTCGGAGGGTGCATCTGACCTCGGCAACGCCCAAACGCCGAGGTCCAGCCGCAGAGTCAACCCATCGAACGCATGAGCACCGCTTCCGCGGAGCAGAGCTCACCGAAACCCGGCCCGGAACACCAAGAAGGCCGCTGAACTGCACTTTCGCGCAAGCCAGCGGCCTTCGATGGACATGAGCAGCACTTTTCAGGGCGCTAGGCCATACCCAGATGGATGTCCGATATGCCCTGAAGTTATGTTCGCTTTGGAGCCCCCTGTCGGGTTCGAACCGACGACCCCCGCTTTACAAGAGCGGTGCTCTGGCCAACTGAGCTAAGGAGGCGCGGTTGGCAGTGTACCGGGCGGGCGGGGTGGGCGGGGTGCGGATTTGTTCGGGTCGGGGGGCTGACAAGCGCACGGTCGGACAGGTAGCGTCACCTGAAGTTCACATTCGTACGTGGACTAGACCTCTCAGTGAACCGTGCCGCTCCGGCGGGCTGGTGCGGCGTGCGGGAGGGCGAAAACTTCACATCCACCCTTTATTACGGATCGTCCGGCACGTTCCTGCCGGTGAAGGAGCGCAGAACCACCATGCCTACGGTGACGTTCGACAAGGCCACCCGGATCTACCCCGGTGGCGACAAGCCCGCGGTCGACTCGCTCGAGCTCGAGATCGCGGACGGCGAGTTCCTCGTGCTCGTCGGCCCCTCCGGCTGTGGCAAGTCCACCAGCCTGCGCATGCTGGCCGGCCTGGAGGACGTGAACGGCGGGTCCATCCGCATCGGTGACCGCGACGTCACCCACCTCCCGCCGAAGGACCGGAACATCGCCATGGTGTTCCAGAACTACGCGCTGTACCCGCACATGACCGTCGCCGAGAACATGGGCTTCGCCCTGAAGATCGCCGGCGTCAACAAGGCCGAGATCCGCACCAAGGTCGAAGAGGCCGCGAAGATCCTCGACCTCACCGCATACCTGGACCGCAAGCCGAAGGCACTCTCCGGCGGTCAGCGCCAGCGTGTCGCCATGGGCCGCGCCATCGTGCGTGAGCCGCAGGTCTTCCTCATGGACGAGCCGCTGTCCAACCTGGACGCCAAGCTCCGTGTGCAGACCCGTACGCAGATCGCCTCGCTCCAGCGCCGCCTGGGCATCACCACGGTCTACGTCACCCACGACCAGGTCGAGGCCATGACCATGGGCGACCGCGTCGCCGTGCTGAAGGACGGCCTGCTCCAGCAGGTCGACTCCCCCCGCAACATGTACGAGCGGCCCGCCAACCTCTTCGTGGCCGGCTTCATCGGCTCCCCCGCGATGAACCTGGTCGAGGTTCCGCTGGTCGACGGCGGCGTGCAGTTCGGCGACACCGTCGTTCCGGTCTCCCGTGAGGCGCTGGCCCAGGCCGCCGCCAGCGGCGACACCACGCTGACGCTGGGCGTCCGCCCGGAGCACCTGGACGTCGTCTCCGAAGGCGACGCGCTCGCCAAGGGCGGCTCCGGCCTGGCCGTGACGGTCAACGTCGTCGAGGAGCTCGGCGCCGATGGCTACGTCTACGGCACCGCGAACGTCGGCGGCGAGGACCGGGACCTGGTCGTCCGCGTCGGCGGCCGCTCGGTGCCGGCCCGCGGCGAGGTGCTGCACGTCGTGCCGCGCTCCGACGAGCGTCACCTCTTCTCGACCACGACGGGCGAGCGCCTCAGCGACTGACGCGGGAGAGTCGAGCGTCACGCCGCGTCGCGCAAAGCCACGCTGACGACAAGTCGACAGCCAAGGGAAGCCGTCCGGTTCATCCGGGCGGCTTCGGGCATTTCGGGAGAATTCCGACACCATGCTCACTCGTTGGAGTGACGCAATGTCGCCAAATCATTACCCCTCGCTAGCATCCCCGTTGTGAAGCAGCTAGCTCGCCGCATCGGCCGTTCTCTCGCCTTCGTCCTGCCGCTCGTCCTCGTGACGACCGGCACCCTCGCAGTCGCCCGCGTCTCCTGGGCTCCACCGGCCACCGCCGACGTCCAGTCGCTGACGGCCGCGTCCGACGCCCAGCCGCCCGCTCAGCCCGCGCAAGCCGCACCGGCCGGGCAGGGCGGACAGAGCGCCCCTGTCGCCCCGCAGGACGCCCTCCGGGCGCGCCTGCTGCGGGAGTTGGCCACCAGGAACCCCGCGGTCGCCCTGACCGACCTGGAGCACACCATGGACCGGGAGCCGTCGCTGCGGCAGTTCTGCTCCGCCCTCGCCAGGGATCTGGGCCGGGCCGCCGTGCGCAAGTACCACGGCGACCAGCACCGGGCGCTCTCCTACGCCCGGCCGGTCTGCGACGCCTCGTTCGCCGCGGGCACCCTCGCCGGCGCGAACTGAGCACGGCGCTGAACCGAAGCGAACGATGCACTCGCTCAGATGACCATCAGGTGACAGCAGACCTGGCACTTACATTTGCCCCCTAGGGTGATGCCATGACCGCTGAACACCTCATCCCGTCCGCCGGGGACTCCCCCATGGCGGCCCCGACGGTGACGCAGGCCGTAATCCTGGCCGGCGGCCAGGGATCCCGCCTGCGCCCGTACACCGACACCCGGCCCAAGCCGATGATCGAGATCCCCGGAACGGGAATCCCGATCATCGGCCACCAGTTGCAGTGGCTGGCCGAGGAAGGCGTCACCGACGCCGTCGTCTCCTGCGGACACCTCGCGGACGTCCTGCAGGACTGGCTGAAGACCGCCGACCTGCCGCTGAACGTCTCCACGGTCGTCGAGACCGAACCGCTGGGCCGTGGCGGCGGGCTGAAGTTCGCAGCGGGCTCGCTCCCGCGCAAGGACGAGCCCTGGTACGCCACCAACGGCGACATCTGGACCCGCTTCTCGCTCCGCGAGATGGCCGCCTTCCACGCCGCCCGCGACGCCCACGCGACGCTCGCCCTGGCCCGTCCGCGCCTGCCCTGGGGCACGGTGGACGTCGACCAGTTCGGCACCATCCTCGACTTCATCGAGTCGCCGCCGTCGCCGTACCTCATCAACGCCGGCGTCTACGTCTTCTCCTCCGCCTTCGCGGGCATGCTGCCGGACCTCGGTGACCACGAGCGTTCCACGTTCCCGCGTCTGGCCCGTGAGCGCCGCCTCTCCGGCTACGAGCTGCCGCAGGGCGTCTACTGGCGCGCGATCGACACGGCGAAGGACCTCAACGAGGCGGCCAAGGAGCTCGCCGCGGCGCGCGCCGCAGTCGAGCACTGACGTCGGGCTCAGCACCACACGTCACGAACGCCACGCACGTCACGGACGCGAGCGGCCGACCACCGGAAGGTGGTCGGCCGCTCGGTCGTTCCCGGTCCGCGCGCTGAACGCGCTGGACGCGCTGGGCGCGCTGGGCGCGTCAGCCGCCCAGCAGGCCGCCGATGACGCCCTTGGGGCCGGTCGCGCTCGGCGCCGGGGCCGGGTTGTTGGAGTGGCTCGGCGGTGCCGTGCTGCCCGAGGAGCCGCCCGTCCCGCCCGTCGTGCCGTGGCCGGTGGAGGAGCCGCGGTGCCGGTGGGGCGTCCCTGAGGGGGACGCGGCGGGCTTCGACGCGGCCGGAGCCGGCCAGCCGGAGCCCTGCGGCCCCGTGCCGGTCGGGACCGGGACCACGCCCGTCGGCCAGGCGCCGAGAGGCAGCGGCTGCGTGGGCGTCGCGGACGGCGCCTCGCTCGGGACGGTCGTCGTGGCGGTCAGGTGCGAGGCGCGCACCGCCGCGCCCAGGACGGAGCCGAGCAGCAGCGTCCCGCCGATGACCACGGTGGCCACCACCACGCCGCGACGGACGACGCGACGCCGCAGCTGGGTCACCCGCGCGTGCTCGCCGAGCCGCCGCCAGGCCTCCAGGTGCAGCCAGCCGTCCAGGGAGAAGAGCGGCGCGCCCGCCAGCAGCAGCGGGCTCCACGCGGCGAGGTAGATGATCTCCGGCGTGTCGTAGGCCGGCACCGTCTGCCAGCTGACGGTGACCAGCAGGGCGAAGGCGAGCAGCATCGCCACCGCCGCGCACAGCCGCTGCCACAGGCCGAGGATCGCCAGCACGCCCACGTTGATCTGCACGAACGCCACCGCCAGGCCGGCGCCCACCGGGTGGGCCATCGCCAGCGCGAGCAGCGGTTGGGCGACGCTCCACGGGTGCAGCGCCTCCAGCCAGTGCATCATCGAGCCGCGCGCGCCGCCGTTGAAGTAGACCGGGTCGCACAGCTTGCTGAAGCCCGCGTAGAGCGAGAAGCAGCCGAGGAAGACGCGCAGCGGCAGCAGCACCAGCCCCAGATCGACCCGCTTGCCCGGGTACCAGGCGTGGTGCTGCGCGGCCGCGACGCCGTCCGACGCGTCGGGCAGCGGGGGGCGCCTGGCCGGCGGATCGAAGACGCGGACGTCGTCGAAGTCCTCGTAGGCGTCCAGCTCCTCGAAGTCCGCGAGCGACATCTGCTGGGTCGACTCCAGCTCCTCGGCGGCCCGGCCCTGCCCCTGCGCGGGCACGCCGGGCATGCCCGGTGCGCCGGGGACCGCGAGGTCGAGTTGGCCGGTCCAGGTGATCGGCACCACGCGTCCGCGCCGACGCGGCATCGCGCCGACCCCGCCTGTTCCCGCGCCGAGCCCCGGGGCGAGGCCGACGGGCATCGCCCCGGCCATCGCGCCGACCAGCACCGGTTCGCGCATGCCCGCGCCCGCGCCGAACGCGGCGCCCGCGCGGACCGGGCCCGCGTCGATCAACGAGGCCGCCGGCGGGGTGAAACGGACCCGGAAACTCGCGGTGGTGGTGTTCAGCCGCGTCGGGTCCGACGGCACCTTGACCGTGTTGAGCATCGGCTCGCCGCCGTCTATCCCACCGGCGTTCGCCGCCTCGGGACGGGGACGGGTACGTGTTCTGGTGTCCACACTCCACTAACCGGCCGAAGGGCCGGAAGGACACTCCCGGTTGACAGAGTTGACAACCGGCCACGTGACAGCCCCGGCACACCCCGGCCGCAGCCTCGGTGCCGGACGCGTCAGCCCTTCGTCGCGGCCTTCGTGGTCTTCGCGGCCTTTGCCGCCTTCTCGTCCTTCGCGGCGTTCGCACGCAGCCGAGCGGCCTCGTAGAGCACGATGCCCGCCGCCACACCGGCGTTGAGCGACTCCGCCTGTCCCGGCATCGGAATACGGACCGTCAGATCGCAGGTCTCGGCGACGAGTCGGGACAAGCCCTTGCCCTCGGAGCCGATCACGACCACGACCGGGCCGGTCAGCGAGTCCAGGTCGACGACCTCGTGCTCGCCGTCGGCGGCCAGGCCGACCACGAAGCAGCCCGCCTTCTGGTAAGACTCCAGCGCCCGGGTCAGATTGCTGGCGCGGGCGACCGGGACGCGGGCGGCCGCGCCGGAGGAGGTCTTCCACGCGCCGGCGGTCATGCCGGCCGAGCGGCGCTCGGGGACCACGACGCCGTGGCCGTCGAACGCGGCGACGGAGCGGACGACCGCGCCGAGGTTCCGCGAGTCGGTGATCCCGTCCAGCGCGACGATCAGCGCGTTGTCGCGGTTGACCGCGGCCGCGGCGAGCAGGTCGTCCGGGTGCGCGTAGTCGTACGGCGGAACCTGGAGGATCATGCCCTGGTGGTTGTGGCCCTCGGCCAGGTTGTCGAGCTGCGCGCGCGGCGCCTCCTGGAGCGGGATGCCCCGCTCGGTGGCCAGCGCGAGCGCGTCGCGCACGCGGTCGTCGTTGTCGATGAACTGCAGCACATAGAGCGCGGACGCGGGGACGCCGCCCTGCAGGGCCTCGAGCACCGAGTTGCGGCCGTAGACGAGCTCCGCGCCGGACTTGCCGGTGCGGCCCTGGACGCCGCCGCGCTTGGCCCCGCGGGCCTTCGCGTCGGCGGCACGCTTGGCGGCGGCGTTGGCGGCACGCTGCTTCGGGTGGCCCTTGCGCGCCTCACCGGGCGGCGTCGGGCCCTTGCCCTCCAGCGCCCGACGGCTGTGGCCACCCGTGCCGACCGACGCGCCCTTCTTCGATCCGGGGTTGCGGCGGTTCCTGCGCTGGCTGTTGCCGGCCATGGGTGCTGTCCTGCTTCCTTCTTGTGCTACTGCGAGTTACTGCGAGAGGTCATTTGCTGAGGGTCCAGCGCGAGCCGTCCGCGCGGTCCTCGATGGTGAGCCCGGCCTGGGCGAGCCGGTCCCTGATGGCGTCGGAGGTCGCCCAGTCCTTGCGCTCGCGCGCCGCCTGGCGCTGTTCGAGCAGCAGCTTGACCAGCGAGTCCACCACGCCGTGGAGGCTGTCGCCGGACCCGGCGCCCGGGTCGGCCCACATCGGGTCGAGCGGGTCCATGCCCAGCACTCCGAGCATCGCACGGACTTCCGACAGACGCGCTACCGCGCTCTCCTTGTCGTCCGCGGCGAGCGCGGCGTTGCCCTGCCGGACGGCGGTGTGCACGATCGCCATCGCGCCCGGGACGCCGAAGTCCTCGTCCATCGCCTCGGCGAAGGCCGGCGGCACGTCGGCGGCGGGCTCGACCTCGCCGTGGAGCTCGACGACGCGCTCGATGAAGCCCTCGATCCTGGCGAATCCGGTCTCGGCCTCCTGCAGGGCCTCCGGGCTGTACTCGATGGTGGAGCGGTAGTGCGGCGTGCCGAGGTAGTAGCGCAGCACGATCGGCCGCCACGTGGTCACCATCTCGGAGACCAGCACCGAGTTGCCGAGCGACTTGCTCATCTTCTCGCCGCTGAGCGTCACCCAGGCGTTGTGCAGCCAGTAGGTGGCGAAGTCGTCACCGTAGGCCTTGGACTGGGCGATCTCGTTCTCGTGGTGCGGGAAGATCAGGTCGCGCCCGCCGCCGTGGATGTCGAAGGACCGGCCCAGGTACTTGTGCGCCATCGCGGAGCACTCCAGGTGCCAGCCAGGCCGCCCGGCGCCCCACGGGGTGGGCCAGCTGGGCTCGCCGGGCTTGGCGGCCTTCCACATGGCGAAGTCACGCGGGTCGCGCTTGCCGGTCTCGCCCTCGCTCTCGGGCTGACGCAGGTTGTCCAGCTCCTGGTGCGAGAGCGCGAGGTAGTCGGGGTAGGAGGTGACGGAGAAGTAGACGTTGCCTTCGGGCGTGGCGTAGGCGTGGCCCTTCTCGATGAGCGCCTGCATCATCTCGATCATCTCGGTGATGTGCCCGGTCGCGCGGGGCTCGCCGGTGGGCGGCAGGCAGCCGAGGGCGGCGTAGCCGTCGTTGAAGGCGCGCTCGTTGGCGTAGCCGATCTGCCACCAGGGCTGGCCCGTCGTGCGCGACTTGTCAATGATCTTGTCATCGATGTCGGTGACGTTCCGCACGAACGTGACGTCGTAGCCGCGGTGGGCGAACCATCGGCGCATGATGTCGAAGTTCAGCCCGGACCGGATGTGCCCGATGTGCGGGGCGGCCTGGACGGTCGCTCCGCAGAGGTAGATCGAGACGCAGCCCGGCGTGTTCGGGACGAAGTCGCGGACCTTGCCGGAGGCTGTGTCGTGCAGGCGAATGCTCACCACACCAGGGTAGTGGGCGTCGAGCAGTGCACAGCGCCTGTCGGCGCGGCAGCCACGAGCCGTTATTACCGCTGACACATTGGGCTGCACTGTCCAGGGGCGCGGGGCTCTGCTTGATTCACTGCGTGCGCGAGCAACCACCCTGCGCGGATGGCCCTGCACGTTCGGGGACTCACCACCTCGGTGGCTTGTCGCGCAGTTCCCCGCGCCCCTAGGGTCCTGCAACTGAGCCTCTCAGCGTCAGTACACCAGCGCAGTGGCGACAGCCGTGAGGCCTTCTTGGCGGCCGGGGAAGCCGAGGCCGTCCGTGGTCGCGCCGGAGACGGAGACCGGGGCGCCGACCGTCTTCGTCAGAAGCTCCTGTGCTTCCGCGCGGCGCTTGCCGATCTTCGGGAGTGGGCCGACCAGCTGCACAGCGACGTTGCCGATCTCGAAGCCCGCCTCGCGGACGATCCGCGCCGCCTCGGCCAGCAACGTCAGGCCCGACGCTCCCGCCCACTCGGGACGGTCCGTCCCGAAGTGCGCGCCGAGGTCGCCGAGACCCGCCGCCGAGAAGAGCGCGTTGCACGCCGCGTGGGCGACCACGTCGGCGTCGGAGTGGCCGGCCAGGCCGAAGGAGTAGCCGTCCCAGAGCAGGCCGGCGATCCACAGTTCGCGGCCGTCCTCGAAGGCGTGCGTGTCCACGCCGATGCCGGTGCGGGGAATGCGGAACTCAGTACTCATCGCGTGACCTTCGACGTGCCAGCACGGCCTCGGCGAGGACGAGGTCCAGCGGGCGGGTGACCTTGAAGGCCTCCTCGTGGCCCGGCACGACCACGACGCGGCCGCCGAAGCGCTCGACCAGGCCTGCGTCGTCCGTCGCGTCGACGCCCTCGTCGAGGGCCTTCGCGTGGACGCGGTCGAGGATGTCACGGCGGAAACCCTGGGGCGTCTGCACCGCGCGGAGGGTCGACCGGTCGGGGGTGGAGACCACCGGTTCGGGGGTGCCCGGCGTGGACGCCGGGTTGACCTGCTTGACGGTGTCGGCGAGCGGGACCGCGGGGACGACCGCTTCGGCGCCGTCGGCGACGGTGCGCGCGACCGCGTCCACGACGTCGACGGGGACGAGCGGGCGGGCGGCGTCGTGCACGAGGACGACGTCGATGTCGGCGGGGAGTGCGGCGAGGCCGGCCCGCACGGACTCCTGACGGGTCTCGCCACCGGGCACCACGACGAGAGCAGCGCTCTCGCGTTCACCGAGCGCGTCTGTGAGCAGTGCTCTCACTTCGGCGACGCCGTCCGCCGGCGCGACCACGACCACCAGACCCACGGCACGCGAACGCGCCAGCGCGCGGACAGCGTGGACGAGGATCGGCACCCCGCCGAGCTCGCGCAGGGCCTTCGGGGCACCGGGCCCCAGTCGTTCGCCCCGGCCTGCGGCGGGGACCACTGCTGCGGCGTTCAGGTTTGGTCCCTTCAGGGATGTGGGTATGGCCAAGGCGTGCCGGGCTCAGCGCCCTTCCGTGAAGCGCCAATTGACGCCCGCGCCCGGCACACGTACCGCTTTCACGCACGCCTCAGCGCCCGGCGACGCGACCGCCAGGCGCTGGGACGTACGACGAACACAGCACTGGAACCTCAGCGCTGATCAGGCCTGAAGCCGTGATGGCGTCAGACCGGGACCGTGATCCACCCTACGAGGCGAGCACCTCGTCGAGCAGCGTCTCAGCCTTGTCCTCGTTGGTGTTCTCTGCGAGCGCCAACTCGCTCACCAGGATCTGCCGGGCCTTCGCCAGCATCCGCTTCTCGCCTGCGGACAGCCCGCGCTCGCGCTCACGTCGCCAAAGGTCGCGCACAACCTCCGCGACCTTGATAACGTCACCCGAGGCAAGCTTCTCCAGGTTCGCCTTGTAGCGGCGGGACCAGTTGGTCGGCTCTTCGGTGTACGGTGCCCGCAGCACCTCGAAGACCCGATCCAGCCCGTCCTGCCCGACCACGTCGCGCACGCCCACGAACTCCGCGTTCTCCGCGGGCACGCGCAGCGTCAGGTCGCCCTGCTGCACCTTGAGCACCAGATAGGTCTTGTCCACACCCTTGATCTGGCGGATTTCGATAGCCTCGATCAGCGCGGCCCCGTGATGGGGGTAGACCACGGTGTCGCCAACCTTGAACGTCATGTGACAGGTACCCCTTCCGTGGCTTTCCAGAGTAACACGCTCAGGGCCGTATCAGAAGGGCGTTTTCGCAGGTCAGAGCTGGTTCGCAGGCTTGACAAGCGGCACGATTCCATGCTGCGACCCCTGTTCGAGAACCATTTCCCGCAGGTCGGAGCGGTTGTCCACGAACCTGTGCGGGTACCGTCGGGCCGCAATGATCTTGCGCTCAGGGCGTTATCAAACCGTGATCTGATCTTCGTCCGGCAGGGTCGGCAGCGCGTTGGGGACGCGACACGGGCTACCCCGTGTGGAGCGGATAAGCGCCGTCGGTAATCTGAACGCGGCCCAGAACCATCGAAACGTTCAAGGAGCACCCTCCGCCGTGAGCCGCACTCTTCGTCGCGGCGCGGTCGCCGCCGTCATCGTCGCGATCGCCCCCGTCCTCGCCGCCTGCTCTGCGGGGTCCAGCGCGGCGACCCTCCAGATCAAGCCCAACACCGCCGCCACCACGCTGAACATCCCCGGCGGCGGCCAGCTGATTCTGAACGGCATCGCGGTCGTCACCGACGCGACCGGCAACGCGCCGGCCAATGTCGTCGCCAGCATCTCCAACAACGAGAACCAGGACGACAGCCTGGTCTCGGTGACCGTGGGCACCACCGCCGCCACGATCACCGGCCCGACCAAGCTCCGCCAAGGCGGCGCACTCTTTCTGAGCATCCCCGGCGCGGGCAACCCCGTCGCGCAGGTAGCCACGCTGAGCCAGCCGGCCGGCGCCAACATCCCGGTGACCTTCGGCTTCGCCAACGGCGGCCCGGTCACCGTGCTCGCCCAGATCCAGCTCCCCACCGGCGACTACGCCTCCTTCGCCCCGGCGACGCCGACGCCCACCCCGCTGCCGTCCGAGTCCAAGGTCGCGGGCCTGCCGTCCGGCTCCGCCTCCGCGAAGCCCGGTGCCAGCCACAAGGCCACGCCGAGCGGCTCCGCCACGCCGAGCGCGTCCCCGACGCACTGACGCCCCGACGCGGAGCACTGACGCAAAAGACTGAGGCCGAACCTGTCCCGGAAATCGGGACAGGTTCGGCCTCAGCCACGTTCGGGTGAAGAAAGCAGGGCTTACGGCTCGAACTTGTAGCCCAGCCCCCGCACCGTCACCAGGTACCGCGGCGCGCCCGGGTCCGGCTCGATCTTCGCGCGCAGACGCTTGACGTGGACGTCCAGCGTCTTGGTGTCGCCGACGTAGTCCGCGCCCCAGACCCGGTCGATCAGCTGCATCCGGGTCAGCACCCGACCCGCGTTGCGGAGCAGCATCTCCAGCAGGTCGAACTCCTTCAGCGGCAGGTCGACCTTGGCCCCGTCCACGGTGACGACGTGGCGGTCCACGTCCATCCGGACCGGTCCGGCCTCCAGCGCGCCGGGGCCGCCGGTGGTCTCCTCGGTCTCGCCACGGCGGCGCAGCACCGCACGGATGCGGGCGACCAGCTCGCGGGTGGAGTAGGGCTTGGTGACGTAGTCGTCCGCCCCTATCTCCAGCCCGACGACCTTGTCGATCTCGCTGTCCTTGGCGGTGACCATGATCACCGGGACGCTCGACTTGGCCCGCAGCTGGCGGCAGACCTCGGTGCCGGGCAGGCCGGGCAGCATCAGGTCGAGCAGCACCAGGTCGGCGCCGTTGCGTTCGAATTGGTCCAGCGCGTCGGGGCCGGTGGCGGCGATGGCCACCTCGAAGCCCTCCTTGCGAAGCATGTAGGAGAGGGCGTCGCTGAAGGACTCCTCGTCCTCGACGACAAGCACACGGGTCACGGCATGGCCTCCGGGGCAGCGGTAAGGGTGGGAGCGGAAGGAGCGGTGGGAGCGGATTCGTCGGATTCGGATTGCTCGGGCAGTACGGCCGGGTCGTCCTCGCGGGACGGCTCCTGGCCGGCCGCCCTTCCTGCGGGCAGGCGCAGGGTGAAGGTCGACCCCTGGCCCTCGACGCTCCACACCGCGACGGTGCCGCCGTGCGAGGCGGCCACGTGCTTGACGATGGAGAGGCCGAGGCCGGTCCCGCCGGTCGCCCGGGAGCGGGCGGGGTCGACGCGGTAGAAGCGTTCGAAGATGCGCTCGCGGTCCTTCTCCGAGATGCCGACCCCCTGGTCGGTCACGGATATCTCGACCGCGTCCTGCTTGGCCCCGGGCAGCTTGCGGGCGGCGATGGCCACCCTGGTCCGGGCCGGGCTGTAGTTGACGGCGTTCTCGACCAGGTTGCCGAGGGCCGCGGCGAGCTGGCCGCGGTTGCCGTAGAGGTGGAGTCCGGCGATGCCGCCGGCGGCCATGGTGATCTGCTTGGCCGCGGCCTGGTGACGGCAGCGGTCCATCGCCTCGGCGACGAGTTCGTCCACCGGGACGGGCTCGGGGTCGACGAGGCGTTCGTCGTCCTGGACCCGGGAGAGCTCAATGATCTCCTGGACCAGACTGGTCAGCCGGGCCGACTCGATCAGCATCCGGCCGGAGAAGCGGCGCACCGCCTCCGGGTCGTCGCTGGCGTCCTGGACCGCCTCGGAGAGCAGCGACAGCGCGCCGACCGGGGTCTTCAGCTCGTGCGAGACGTTCGCGACGAAGTCGCGGCGGACCGCCTCGATCCGGCGCGCCTCGGTCAGGTCCTCGACCAGCACCAGCACCAGCCGGGAGCCGAGGGGGGCTACCCGCACCGAGACCGCGAGCACCTCGCCGCCGCTGGCACGGCGCTGGATGTCGAGGTCGGCCTGACGTATCTCGCCGTCGCGGCGGGTCAGCCTGGCCATGGCGAGCATCGAGTCCATGGCGATCGCCCCGCCGCGCACCAGCCCGAGGGCATAGGCGGCGGAGCTCGCCTTGATCACCTGATCGCTCTCGTCCAGCACGACAGCGCAGGAGCGCAGCACCGACAGCACGGTGTCCACACCCGGCGGTAGGGCCGGCTCCTCCTGCTGGTCGGTGCGCTTCGAGGGCAGGTGTTCCTTCTCGCTCCAGCGGAAGGCGAGCGCGGCGGTGAGGCCGACTCCGAGCCCGACGAGCGCGCTCACGGAGGCGGCGGCCACGTTCACGTCCATATCTTCAGCGTAAGCGCACTGTGGTCACCAGCAGTGACCCCGAGAGAATGCGCTCAGCCGGAGGATGCCGAGAATTCACCTTGGCGTCCCCGGTGGTTCACTCCTGCTGAGGACGAGGGTCGTCCAAGCAGCGCACAGTGGGTGGCGAACACCCGTCCAGGAGGATTGAGACAAGAATGCGCGACGCTTACCACGAGGAACTCGACTCGATCAGCGACGGGCTGGTGGAGCTGGCACGCCTGGCCGGTTCCGCGATGGGCCGGGCGACGACGGCACTGCTGGACGCGGATCTCGAACTGGCCGAGAGCGTGATCGCCGCCGACGAGAAGCTCGACTCGCTCCACCATGACCTGGAGAACCGCGCGATCGCCCTGCTGGCCCGCCAGCAGCCGGTCGCCACCGACCTGCGCATCGTGGTCACCTCGCTGCGCATGAGCGCGGACCTGGAGCGCTCCGGCGACCTGGCCCGCCACGTGGCCAAGCTGGCCCGGCTGCGCTACCCCGAGTCGGCCGTCCCTGCGGACCTGCACCCGATCATCCTGGAGATGGGCCAGCTCGCGCAGCGCCTGATCTCCAAGGCCGGCCAGGTCATCGCCACCAAGGACGTCGACGCGGCGCTCGAGCTCGAGCGCGACGACGACGCCATGGACGACCTGCACAAGCAGCTCTTCGCCCACCTGCTGGACGACCGCTGGCACCACGGCGTGGAGACGGCGGTCGACGTCACCCTCTGCGGCCGCTACTACGAGCGCTTCGCCGACCACGCCGTCTCGGTGGCCAAGCGCGTCGTCTTCCTGGTGACCGGCGAGCACGCGGACGACTTCGTCGCCGAGGCGGGCGACAAGTAGGCGGAAGGCACCGGCGCGGGGCGCGCGGACCTGCTGACGGGCGTACGGGATGATCCCGTACGCCCGTTGACGCTCCGTACACGGGCCGTTTCACTGGGAGACAGGCCAGGCGGGGCAACCACGCCGCGCCGGCCGAGCTAGAGGAGGGCCGCACGCCATGACCCGGACTCCGACGCCCCCGTCCCCCACCCCACCGCCGGCCACCGACGCCCCACGCCTCCCCCTCCTCGCCGCCTGCGGCTGCGGCTCGGGCTGCGGCTGTGGCTGCCAGTCCGGCAGCGCCTGCCAGTGCCGCGGGTGCGGGCACTGACGCTCCGCGGGTGAGCTTGCTCGGCTGCTACGACGCCGTGGGGCCCGCGGGCCCCACGGCGTCGTGTAGCACATGGCCCGGCGGCTGGCGGCCCCGCGTCGGCGCGACCGGCGTCCCACGCCACCGATCGCCTGTCCTGCTCCTGCACCGTGCCCCCGGTCTGATCCTGCCTGCCTGATCCTGCGTCGAGGGCGCGGACGCCCGCGACATTCGCGCAGCTGAGGGGCTGTCCGCTTTGCGGTGCCGGGATACTTCTTGCCCTGGCTTGGTACCGGCCCCGCACCGTCGACCGGACGACGGAGTGGCGTGGATCACAGCAACGGTGGGACGGGACCGGACAGGTAGGGGTGTGGAGAAATCGATGCGAGCGCGGATACGCGCCGGGGATTCGGCGGCGTTCGGGCAGCTCTTCGAGGATCACGCCGGGGCGGTCCACCGGCATGCCCTCCGGATGACCGCGGACTGGGCCGTCGCCGAGGACGTCGTCTCGCTGACGTTCCTTGAGGCGTGGCGTCTGCGCGCGCGGGTCGAACCGGACGGCGACAGCCTGCGGCCCTGGCTGCTGGGCATCGCCACCAACGTGATCCGCAACACCCGCCGCGCCGCCCGCCGTCACCAGCAGGCGCTCGCCAAGCTGCCGCCGCGCGACATCGTGCCCGACTTCGCCGTGGAGCTGACCGGCCGCATCGCGGACGCCGAGCAGCTCGCCGCCGCGAAGGCCGCGCTGGAGAAGCTGCGTCCGGCCGAGCGGGAAGTTTTCGCGCTGTGCGTGTGGGAGGGGCTGGACCACGCTGCCGTCGCCGAGGCCCTGGGCAAGCCGGTCGGGACGATCCGCTCCCGGCTGTCGCGCGCCCGCAGCCGTCTGCGGGAACTCACCTCGAAGGAGCTGGCCGCGGGTCGCTCCGAAAAGACGATGCAACGCATGGACACCCACGGACAGGTAACTGATGACCGCGGACTCGCGGTCCGGTCGAAGAAGGAGACGATCCGATGAGCGCCACCCCCCGGCACCGGTCCCAGCAGGCCGAGCGGGAGGAACTGGCCGGGCTGCTGCCGGCCGCGGCCGCCCCGGAACTCTCCCGAGGCCGCCACCTCCTGCTCAAGGAACACCTGATGAGCACCGTGACCGAGAACTCCCAGCGCACGGCCAAGCGACGGACTCTGACGCTGCGTCTGGCGCTCCCGGTCGGCCTGGCCGCCGCCGTGGCCGGCGTCGCCCTCACCGCCGGAGCGGGCCACCCTGCCGCTCCCACGCCCGGCCTCGCGGCCGGGAGCCAGTCCCCGGTGAGCATCGGCGACGTGGCGTACACGGTGCAGAGCAGCGGCGACGACACGGTCAGGCTCACCGTTCTGGACCCGAACAAGCCGGTCGACGTGCCCCGGCTGCAGCGTGACCTGGACCGGCTCGGCGTCCGCAGCCACGTCTACGCGGGCGAGCCCGGCTGCCAGGCCCCCGCGCCGAAGTCACCGCCCGTCGACTCGTCGGACGCTGCGCTCAACGCCATGAACGGGGACAGCCGGACCCGGCTGGCGTACTTCGGATGGGACATCTCCTCAGAAGGAGTCAAGCAGGTCCTCACCGTCCACCCGAGCCGCATTCCGACCGGGGAGCAGATCTTCATCTACCTCCCGCTCGCCAGGACCAGCCCCGCGAACGGCTTCCGCGAGCTGGAGGCCGCCCTGATGACGAACCCGGCCCCCAGCTGCATGCCGGCCAGGACGTACACCAACCCGCTGGCCAACCTCTCCCGGTCAGCGACCCCCACTCCGACCCCGGCCCACTGAGCCGGCCCCACAGGCGGCCCAGGACAGACGAACGCCCCCGATCTGCGCGGTTCGCGCGGGTCGGGGGCGTGATCGCGTAAGGCGATTACTTCTTGCCCTGGTTCTTGACCGCCTCGATCGCGGCAGCCGCGGCGGCCGGGTCGAGGTAGCGGCCGCCCGGGGTGAGCGGCTTGAAGTCGGCGTCGAGCTCGTAGACGAGCGGGATGCCGGTGGGGATGTTGAGGCCGGCGATGGCCTCGTCGGAGATGCCGTCGAGGTGCTTCACCAGCGCGCGCAGCGAGTTGCCGTGGGCGGTGACGAGGACGGTGCGGCCGGCGGCCAGGTCCGGGACGATCGCGTCGTACCAGTACGGCAGCATGCGGTCGACGACGTCCTTGAGGCACTCCGTCTGCGGGCGGATGTCGGCCGGAAGCTCCGCGTAGCGGGTGTCGTCGGCCTGGGAGTACTCGGCGTCGTCGGCGAGCGGGGGCGGCGGGGTGTCGTAGCTACGACGCCACAGCATGAACTGCTCCTCGCCGAACTCGGCGAGGGTCTGGGCCTTGTCCTTGCCCTGCAGCGCGCCGTAGTGGCGCTCGTTCAGGCGCCAGGAGCGGTGCACCGGGATCCAGTGGCGGTCCGCGCGGTCCAGCGCGATCTGCGCGGTGCGGATGGCCCGGCGGAGCAGGGAGGTGTGCAGAACATCGGGAAGAAGACCCTCGGACGCGAGCAGCTCGCCGCCGCGTAGAGCCTCCTTCTCGCCCTTCTCGTTCAGGTCGACGTCGACCCAGCCGGTGAAGAGGTTCTTCTCGTTCCACTGGCTCTCGCCGTGGCGGAGCAGGACAAGACGGTAGGGAGCTTCAGCCATGGCCACGAGCCTAGACCAGGTCGTTATTGGCTGGCGCGCGCGGCACCACGACCGGTAATGTCTCAACCGCTTATCTGACACTTACCTGCCCTGGTCGGAGCGCACATGCCCAAGCCTGCCCCCTCCCGTCTGCGAATTGTGCTGAGCGAGACGGTGGGCGGCCTGCCGACCACCTTCTGGTGGCTGTGGACCAGCACGCTGGTGAACCGCCTGGGCAGCTTCGTCGTCACCTTCCTCACCCTCTATCTGACCGCCACCCGTGGCTTCTCCCCGGCCGTGGCCGGGCTGGTCGTCTCCGCCTTCGGACTCGGCGGGGTCTTCGGCGCGATCGCGGGCGGTATCGCCGCGGACCGGATCGGGCGGCGGCCGACGCTGGTAGCCGCGCAGACGCTGGCCGCCTTCTCGACGATCCTGCTCGGCTACACGCGCTCCCCCGCGCTGATCGCACTCGTCGCCGCGCTGCTCGGGCTGACCAGCAACGCCGCGCGGCCCGCCATCTCGGCGATCATGGCCGACCTGGTTCCGAGCGCCGACCGCGTGCGGGCGTTCTCGCTGAACTACTGGGCGATCAACATCGGCTTCGCGGTCTCCGCCTCCGTCGCGGGCGCGCTGGCCGCGCACGGCTTTCTCATCCTCTTCTACGGGGACGCGATCACCACGCTGCTCTGCGCGCTCGTCGTCTTCCTCCGCATCCCGGAGACCCGGCCGGAACGACCCTCCCCGGGGGAGCGCACCAAGGCGGAGCCGGAGATCGGGATGGGGACGGTCTTCCGCGACGGCGCCTTCATGGGCCTGGTCGGCCTCACCTTCGTGCTCGCCATGGTGGTCGGGCTCGGCCAGGTCGCCATGCCGGTCGTGATGGGACGCCAGGGCTTCTCCGCCACCGACTTCGGCCTCGTCGTCGCGGTCAACGGGGTGCTGATCGTCTTCGGGCAGATCCCGATCACCCGCCTGATGCGGAACCGCAGCCGCACCGCGGCACTGATCGCAGCCTCGCTGCTGCACGGCTTCGGCATGGCGCTCTGCGCCTTCGCCGGCGGGATGGGCTTCTACGCGCTGACGGTCGTGGTCTGGACCCTGGGCGAGATCCTGTGGACGCCCGCGAACCAGGCCCTGGTCGCCGAGCTCTCGCCGGTCCACGGCCGCGGACGCTACCAGGGCGTCTTCTCGCTCGCCTGGCAGACGTCCTCGTTCCTGGCCCCGCTCGCGGCGGGGCTCATGCTGGCCGGGTGGGGAGCCGACTCGGTCTGGGGCGCCTGCGCCGCGCTCGGCGTCATCAGCGCGGTCGGCTACGTCGCGCTGATGCGCGGCCGCGCCGGTCAGCGGCCGTCGGCCGTACCGACAGCCGTGCCGAAGGCCACCGAGAACAAATCGGATGCCGGTGTCGGTGCGGGCTCCTAGAGTGCCGGACATGGGACAGCGTCAGGACACCTCCGCCAGTGCGGGCAGCAGCTCATCAGCACCGATCGACATCCGCGTCGTCACCGACGAGGAGCTCCCCGCCTGGGGCCAGGCGCTCAACGTCGGCTTCATGCGCGCCAGGGGCGACGGCTCGCCGGACTGGCACCGTCAGCGCTTCGAGCTGGGTCGCGCCCTCGGCGCGTTCGACGGCGACCGTTGCGTCGGCACCTTCCGCAGCTTCGAGAAGGAGCTGACGCTTCCCGGCGGAGCGACGGTCGTCGCGGACGCGGTCACCAACGTGACGGTCTCGGCCAGCCATCGCCGACGCGGCCTGCTCACCCGGATGATGCGTCAGGACCTCGACGCCGCCGTCGCCCGCGGCGAGGCCTTCGCCATGCTGATCGCCGCCGAGTTCGGGATCTACGGCCGCTACGGCTTCGGCCCGGCCAGCGCACAGCAGGGCAGGCTGATCGACAAGCAGCTGGCCGGCGGCCTCCGTGTCCCCGCCGAGGCCGAGGGCGGCAGCATCGAGCTGCTGACCATGGCCGAGTACGCCAAGATCGGCGCGGAGCTGCACGAGCGCTTCCGTCGCACCCGGCCCGGCGCGGTCTCCCGCAACGCGTTCGTCTGGCGGATCCGCTCCGGCGATTCGGCGATGCCGGGCCACCCCTTCAAGGAGCCGCTGGTCGCCCTCTACCGCGACCCTTCGGGCACCCCGGCCGGGCTGCTCGCCTACGAGGTCACCGACGAGTGGCGCAACTGGCTGCCCAAGGACGTCACCCTCAAGGTGAAGGACTACTTCGCCGTCGACTGGGCCGCCGAGGCCGCGCTGTGGCGCTTCGCGCTGGAGGTGGACTGGGTGCAGCGGATCGACATCTGGGACCTCGCGCCCGACTCGCCGCTCCCGCTCGCTCTGCACAACCAGCGCGCCTGCATCGACAACAACGACAGCGTCGGGGACTTCCTCTGGGTCCGCATCCTCGACGTGCCCCAGGCCTTCTCCGCGCGGACGTACGACGCGCCGGGCCGGGTGGTCTTCAAGGTCACTGACGCGATGGGCTACGCCGCAGGCCACTTCGTGCTCGACGCGGCCGAAGACGGAACCGGCCGCTGCGTGCCCGCCCCTCCGGCCGAGGAGGTGGACTTCGAACTTGACGTCAGCCAACTGGCGGCCGTCTACTTCGGCCACCAGCCGCTGGCCCGGCTCCAGGCGGCGGGGCAGCTGACGGAGCGCCGCGCCGGCGGCGTCCGCGCGGCGCAGCGGGTGCTGCGCACGGAGCTCGCACCCTGGTGCCCGGACGTCTTCTGACCCGGCCGGCCCGGCTGGCCCGGCTGGCCCGGCATCATCCGGCGTGTGAGCGCAGGCGCTTGAGCGTCTCCACGTCGGCGGCGTGACCGAAGCCGGGCGCGGCACTGCGGTCGGGCGTCTCCAGGATCAACGGCACGCCGCGCGTCGCGGGGTGCCGGAACAGCTCGGCGAACGGCTCCGCGCCGATGTGGCCGTCGCCGATGTTGGCGTGCCGGTCCTTGCGCGCGCCCACGACGTCCTTGGAGTCGTTGGCGTGGATCAGCCGCAGCCGGTCCGGACCGAAGACCTGCTCCAGCAGGTCCAGTGCGGCGGTGACCCCGCCGGGCGCGGCGAGATCGTGCCCGGCGGCGAAGACGTGGCAGGTGTCCAGGCAGACGCCGAGCCTTGGGTGGCGGTCCAGCGCGTCCGCGTACGCGGCCAGGTCCTCGATCCGCGAGCAGAGCGACTCCCCCTGCCCGGCCGTGGGCTCCAGCAGCAGCCACGGCGCGTCCTCGTCGTCTCCGAGGTCCTCCAGCAGCGGCCGCACGTCCGCCCGTACCTGCCGCATCGCCTCGTCCCGTCGGCCCGAGCCGACGGCCGAGCCGGTGTGGACGACCAGACCGCGCGCGCCGATCGCCCGCGCGCGGTGCAGCGAGTGGCGCAACGACTCGGCGGAGCGCTCGCGGGTAGCGGCGGTGTCCGAGCCGAAGTTGATCAGGTACGGCGCGTGGACGTACGCGGGCAACTCCCGCTCCGCGCAGGCCTCGCGGAAGGCCGCGTCCTGCGCCGGGTTGCCGGACGGCGTGGCCCAGCCGCGCGGATTGGCGACGAAGACCTGGACGGCCTCCGCGCCTATCCGCTCGGCGTAGGCGATCCCCGTCCCCACCAGCCCACGTGCGGCGACCGGCACGTGGGCGCCGATGGGATTGCGGCGGCGGGCTTCGTCCTCGTCCTTGCTGTGCACGCGTGCAGCATGCCACGCGAGGCTCCGGCCGAGGTCAGCCCGCCTGCTCCACCGGGATCCACAGCTCGGCGACCGCGCCCTTGCCGTCCGGCGCGGCACCGACCTTGAGCAGTTCCGGCCCCGGGCGGTAGCGGTAGGGATTGGAGGGGAACCACTGGGTGAACACGTCCGCCCACAGCTGCTGCAGCGCCTGCGGGAACTCGCCGGTGTTGGCGAAGACGGCCCAGGTGCCGGCCGGGACGTCGAGTGCGTCGAGGTCCTCCGGCAGCGTCTCGGCGGCGGCTTCGGTCACCACCGCGTGGTAGTAGTCGAGATCGGTGCCCTCGGCGCGCTCGGGGTCGTGGGTGACGGTGGCGGAGATGATCCCGGTGGGCTCCAACCCCTGCTCGGGGTCCGAGAGAGCCGCGATGCGTGCCATCGTCTCCGGGCCGATGCCCTGGATCATCTCGGCGATGCCCGGGTTGACGCCCTCGTAGACCAACGGCACCCTGGCGACCCTCCCCACCACCTGGAACCGGTCCCGCTCCACGATTCGGTACTGCATGGTGCTGCTCCCTTCGACGACGAGTCGGAAGGACATCCGCGGCTGCGCCTTCAACACCGCGCCGGTGCGCCGTGCCTCCCCTGGCCCGACCCCGTGCATCGCGCGGAACGCCCGCGCGAAGGCCTCACCGGAGCCGTAGCCGTGCCGGACGGCGATGTCGAGCAACGTCCGCTCCCCGGCCAGCACTTCGGCCCCGGCCACGGTCAGTCTCCGCCGCCGGATGTACTCCGACAGCGGCACCCCGGCCAGCGCGGAGAACATCCGCCGCAGGTGGTACTCCGAGGTCAGCGCGATCCGCGCCAACTCGGCGACCTCGACGGGCTCGTCGAGGTGCGCCTCGATGTGGTCCATCGCCTGGTTGAGCGGTTCCAGCACGCCGGATTCCTTCCTTGTCCCTTACGTCCACGAGCCTAGGAATCCTCCCCCGCCCCGCACCCGACATCCTGTGCCCGCTCCGGTCGGCTCCTCGGCTCGGCACGCGGTGCCGTCGCCGGGATCGTCGCCGAGACCCGCGGCAACGCCAGAACGACCTACACCTTCCGTGCCTGGCGGCTTGGTCGTCAGCGCTCGGAGGGGTCGAGTCGGTCGTGCCGCCAGGCGTGGAAGGCGGTCACACAGATCCCGACCAGCAGCACCAGTGCTGTCCAGCCGACCAGCGCTCCCCACAGGGCGAGCGTCCCCGGTGATCCCGTGGCCGCCACGAACAGCGCCAACGGGCCCAGCACGAACGTTTTCAGTACCACCCCGGCGACATCGTGACGCTCGCGCAGCAGGAACGTCCCGGCCAGGCTGGCCATGGCGCCGAGCAGCACCCACAGAAGACCCAGAAGGCCGACGCCGCCGAAGACCAGCAGGACCGCCGAGACGTAGCCGACCGACAGACCGGCCACCAGAAACCAGCCCGTCGCCACCCGGGCCAGCACCACCGCCCACCGCCGCGCCGGCACGTCCCACACCCGCAACGGCCAGGCCACGGCCCAGGCCAGCGCGAACGCCGGCCCCAGCACCAAGAGCGGCCACGGCGCCCGCAGCAGCACCAATGCCGGGACCAGCGCGAGGGCGATCGCGCAGCCTTCCCCCAACTCCCGTACCGGCACCGGCCTCCTGGGCGGCACGAACCGCCGCCCTGCCTCCGCGTTCACCGGTGACTCCCCTCTCCCCTTGGGCTGCCTTCGAACGGTCGCAGCGGCTCTCCCGCGTCCGCCCAGCGCCAACTGCGGTGCTCCAGCACGACGCACGTGTACACGGCACGCAAGCGCGGTGCCGCGCCGTCGGCTTGGGGCACGCGCTCCAGGACAGGCGGTGACAGCACCCCGCCGCAGTCCGGGCACCACTCGGCGAACACGCGCTCGCTCCGCCGGCTCAGCGCCCTGATCAGCCAGACCAGCGCGCCGATCGGCACCAGCAGCGCGAACGGCCCCACCACGAAGATCGCGAAGAACGTGACGAACAGCAGCACCCCCAGCACCACCGGCACCGCGACCGCGATGCCCACCACCCGCGCCACCTGCCGGCCCGTCCGCATCGTGCTCATCTGGTCACCGCCGCCAGCGGTATCAGCCGGACGTCGTATCTGCCGTGCTTCCTCATGTTCCCCTCCATGCCGCCGCGTTCCCGGCGGCATGGAGGGGCTGAGCTCAGCTCAACTCTCCTTGCGCCGACGGCGCTTGCTGGGCGTCTCGGCCGCCTCCTTGCTGGGGGCGGGCTTCGAGGCAGTCGTTTTGCCGATGGTGGGCAGGACGAAGTCCTTGATCATGTCCACCGCGTCCCGCACCAGCGGGCGGAAGACCCGGTAGCGCGAGAGGGTGACGAGCTTGGCGACGAAGGGAGCGCAGCGCTTGACGAAGGCGCGGGTGCGCCCGGTGTCGTCGGTGCGGTCGAAGACCCAGTACAGGACCACGACCATGAGGTGCAGCCAGAGCAGGTCGGGCAGCAACTCGTCCAACTCGGGATCGATCTTCGGACCGAGATCCGAGCCGTCCAGCACCTCACGGAAGAGCTGGACGGCCGTCTCGCGGGCCGGGTGGGACTCGTTCGAGAAGGGGCTCAGCGCGCTGTTCGGGTCGGCCGCCGTCCGGAAGAACTGCGCCGCGAACTCGTGGTACGGCGCCGCGCAGTCCACCCAGGACTCGAGGGCGATGCAGAGCCGCTCCGAGAAGTCGGTCCTGCCCGCCATCCGCTGTCGGGCGTCGATCGCGTGCTCGCGCGTCATGCGGTCGTAGAACCCCTGGATCAGGAATTCCTTAGATCTTCCGCTCATCTCTAGTAACGTCGCGCGCATGGAGACCACACCCGAACTGCACTGCCCCCACGAGTGGGTACCCATCATCCAGGCTGCCATGGCGAGCGCGCTGCCGCACCCAAGGACCGCAGGTCCCGACAGCGTGCGCGTCGGCGTGCTCATCCGGCAGAGCCGTGCCCGTGAGGACGACTCGCAGGGCTCTCCCCGTGCCCAGCTGGACACCGCCTTGCACATGGTGCAGTCGCCGGCGCGCGGCTCCTGGCACGTCAGGCCGGAGCACGTCTTCGCGGACATCGGGGTCTCCGGCTGGTCTCCCACCGTCAAGCGCCCCGGCTACGAGGCCATGCTGCGCGAAGTCCGAGCGGGGAAGCTGGACGTGGTCATCGTCTTCGCCCTGTCGCGCCTCTCCCGCAAGGGCGCTCTCGACGTGCTGAGCATCATCGACGAGTTCCGCACACACGGCACTCGCCTGGTCTCCGCCACCGAGCCATGGCTCGACACCGACCCGAGCAACCCGGTCGGGCAGGCAATCCTCGGCCTGACCGCCGCCCTCGCCCAGCAGGAGTCCAACCAGAAGTCTGAGTTCATCACCGGCACCCACGCCCAGGCGCGCAAGCGCGGCGGGCATGTCGCCGGGCGCGCACCGTACGGCATGCGCATCACGCCGGTCCTGGTCGACGGGGTCAAGGTTCGGAAGCTCGAACCCGACCCGGAGACCGCGCCGACCGTCCGGAAGATGGTGAAGTGGACGGTCAGGGACCGTCTCGACCGGCGCGAGATCGCCGCGCGGCTCACGAAGGCCAAGATTCCGACCCCGACCGGCAAGAGCACGTGGCTCGTCGCAACGGTCCGCAGCATTCTCCGCGATCCGCAGATCGCCGGGTACTCGGTGGAGCCCTTCACCCGACTTGAGAAGGACGCCGACGGCAAGACCCGCCGACGTGCCGTCACGGCGACGCACGGCATCCTCTACGGGGCAGACGGAAGCCCCGTCACCCTCCACGAGGGGATCATCTCCCGCGCGGAGTGGTGGGAACTCCAGATGATCCAGGGCCATGACGCCAAGGCGCCGCGGGTTCGCAACCCTCGGGCCGAGGGCGCGCCCACCGGCCTCTTCACCCGCCTCGGCATCCTGCGCTGCGCCGTGTGCGGGCGACCGCTGCAGTCCAATCCCGGCAAGGGATCGCGCTACGCCTTCTACACCTGCAACACCGGCCCAGGCGGGCCCCTCAACGCCGCCCGGCACAGCCAGGGCGTGACGATGGCCCAGGTCGATGACGTGGTCCCCCGGATGGCCTTCCGACGTCTGGCCGCACTCGACCCGCAGGATCACGCCGACCGTGCTGTCCTCCAAGCCGTGGCCAGGCGCTTCGCCAACCAGCACCGCTCGGAGGAGGCCCAGGAGCAGAAGGCCGCAGCCGAGAAGGAACTGGAGCACGTTCAGGCCGCGCTGCGCACGCTGGCCGCCGACCGCGAGGCTGGCGACTTCGACGGCCCCACGATGACTGCTGTCTACCGGGACAGCAACCGCCGCCTCCAGGCGACGGAACAGCAGCTCCTGGCCACGATCGCGGAGCTCAGCACCCATGACTCCGACCAGGTCGCCCTGCCCTCGGAGTGGTTCCTGCCTGCTGAAGACCCGGTGGCGGATGGGAGTCCGTGGTCGACATGGGACATCAACCGCAAGCGCGAGTTCCTCGTGACCGTGCTGGAGGAGGTGAAGGTCTCGCCCGTAGGCCGCAAGGGCAACCACGTGGACGTCGCCGAGAGGCTCGATCCCGAGTGGGCAGGCACCAGGAAGCCGGCCCCGAACACACCAGACGAGTGACCCGCAGGCCACCAGGCCGACCGGTGCTGTCCGAAGTAGCACCTTTCACGGCATTTTGAATAACGGTTACATAACATATCTCAGCACGCGCCCGTGCTCACTTGACACAGCAGCATCGTTTCATGCAGGTTGTCGAGTCCATCTCTCCACCCCCAGATGTGCCAACAGTCACGCCAGCCCCTGGAGCCACGGATGTTCGACCGCCTGACTGCGGTCCTCCAGCGCGCCGCACAGAGTGCCGCCGCGCCGCTCCTGACTGCTGCGCTCGGCAGCCCCGCTGATCTCGCCGCCGCCGCGAGATTCGGCAGATCCTGACGGTCAGCTCTCTCCCCGCCTGACCTGCGCCTCCGCGCAACCTCGGTGCTTTTCGCCCCATCGTCGCCCCGCGCGCAGGGCATTCCATGCCGCGCGACTCACCAGGCACGAGCCCGATCGGCACGCGCCTGAGCGGTCGCCACTTCGGCCTGGTTCGCGGAGTCACAGGCCCCAGGTGAGCTGAGCCCCATCGCGCCACTTCGGCTTCCCGGAGATCGTCCTGCCGAGGTCCCGGCTGTACGCCGCCTACGGTCTGCGCCTGACGACGCGAAGCACCATGCCGTGCGGTCTCAGTGATCGCCAATTAGGTCGCGAGCCCAATTACGACTACCTTGACGCACCGCTTCACGTCGCCTGCCCCCTACCGAAAGGCCCTCAGTTTGCCCCTGACTCACCCCCTCCCCCACCGCAGCGCCTCCGCCGCCCGAAAGGCCGTCCTGCCCGGAGCGGCGTGCCCGCCTGCCGACGGCGTACCGGTCGGGATGTTCCGCTCCGTCCGGATCACCGGGGCGCTCCCCGATCCGCTCTCCACCTGGTGTGTCACTACGAGCCTTCGGCCCGTGGCCGACGCAGCGGCGAAGCTCCTCGGGGGCACCGTTCAGCCGAGCCCGTCGGCGGACAGCACCTTCGAGGTCCTCACTGACGCCGCCGAAGTCGAGGTTGTCGTCGACTCCCCGCGTGACATCCGCAGCGAAATGAAGCTCTGGGACCGGACCGGCCTCACACATCACTGTGACGGTCAGGTGTTCCTCGCCGACGACCGCCGACGCGGCACCACCTGCGGTTGCCCGGCTTCCCTGGCAGCACGTCGGCAGCGCGCCCGTAGCGGGCGCGGACCGCTGGCGCACACGCTCACCCGCTTCCGGCTGGCCGACGCACCGCTTCTCGGTGCCTTCCTGCACGAGTCCCTGTCGTGGGAGCTGGCGGAAGAGGTGGGCGCCCTGCGCGCGGCCGCTGCCAGGGCGCAGGGCCCGTCCCGCTTCAAGCTGCGGCTGACAGAGACGGAACTGGCCGTCCCCGGCCTCCGGGCGATGTCGGTTCGCCGCCCAGTCCTGGATTTCGTCGCGCCCGTGACGTCCGCGCTGGTGAGCGGTCATGCAGCGTGCGTCCGGTCGGTCGCCGAGGCCGCAAGATCCGCCCGGACCGTAGTACAAGCCGTCCTCGGCCGCAGGCCGCGCTCCTGCCTCGGCTCGCCCTGAGCCCGATCACCGGCGTGAACCTCGGCAGCCGAGAGGGTGTCTTCGGCCATTCAGACGGTCACCGTCAGCGCGCACGATAGTGCTGTCTGACGTGTGATCACAGTCGCTGCGGAAGGAGGTGATTGGGCATGGCGCGCGTAGTAGTGTCGCTGGTCCACCAATCGAATAAGGCGACCCCGGCAGCGCGCCAACGCTCCGGGGTCCGGCACCAGGAGCGATCACTCCAGATGCACGTTCATCGTAGCCGCCATGTGCGCGGCTTCACCGCCCTGCCCAATTACCTGCTGCAGGACCGCAGGCTGTCCTACACGGCTCGCGGTCTCCTGGCTGACCTGCTCTCGCGCCCGGACGGGTGGCGGGAGGACGGCCGGCAGATGGCCGACTCCAGCCCGCAGGGCCGCACTGCGGTCGCGAAGGCGCTGCGCGAGCTCGCGCGCGCCGGGTACTACCGGGTTGAGAAGGTCCGCCAGGCGGACGGGACCGTGGTCAGTGAGGCCCACGTCTACGACACCCCGCAGACGGCTCCGGGTGCCACGGTTGCGGGCTCCGGTCGCCGGATGGTCGGTGGTCCTGACGTCCTTCCAAAGGACCTGGTGAAAGAACCCTCCCACCCCCGCCCCGCGGACGGCACCGGCGCGGCGGGGCGGTCCGGCCTGCCCGGAAACGGGGAGGGCGGCCGGGAGACCACACCCAGCACCACCCCCGCCCCAGCCGAGGAGCTGGCGGCGGACGGTGGCGTGGCCGCGCCCGTCGAGCCGCTCGCGCCTGCCCCTGGCGCGGTCGCACCCGAGGTGCGTGAGGCGGCGGCGATGCTGTTTCGGGTGATCCGCCCTGAGCCACGCCTGCGCCTCGGCGCGGCCGAGGCCCTCTCCCTGGCACCGCTGGTCGCCGGGTGGCTGGAGCGCGGGGCCAGCGAGCACGACCTCGCCGCCGCCCTGCTGGCGGGCCTGCCGGCGCAGGTCCACGCACCGGTGGCGCTGCTGCGCGACAGGCTGGCTCGCAAGCTCCCGCCCGAGCCCGTCCAGCAGGCTGCCGCCGTTCCGACGGTGCGGTGGCATGAGTGCGCGAAGTGCGCCGACCCGGTCCCGCAGCCGGGGATCTGCCGCGCCTGCGCGGGCCTGGCCGCGCGCCAGCCCGCCGTGGGCTCCGGCAGTGCGGTGACCGCGCGCGGCGCGGCCCTGGTCAGAGCCTCCCTGCGCGGCACCCAGCCCGCCACCGTCACGGCCTGACCCGCGCGCCCAGCTGCGGGCTGCCGATCGACCGCGGCGCTCCGCGTACCGGACCACCCCTCACCGCCCCCTAACAGCAGGGCCGTGACCGCTGCCGCCCGGGCGGACCACCACCCTTCGATGCCGCTGCTCTGCGCATGCCGCCAGCGCGAGCTTCGGCGTCCCCACCCACACCCGCAAGGAGACTCCCGCCTTGACCACCACACCCCTGAACCGTCGGCGCTGGCTGCCGCGCCCTGTCTGGTGGGACCGTGCCGCGATCTTGCTGCTCGGTGCCGCCGGGTGCGCGCTCTCCTACGACGCGCTGCGGCAGATGGCCTTCGCCATCCACGTCCGCCCCGCCCTGACGTGGCTGTTCCCGATCGTGATCGACGGCTTCATCGCTTACGGCGTGCGTGCCCTCCTCGTCCTGCGCGGCGCCCCGTTCCGGGCCCGCGCCTACGTGTGGACCCTGTTCGCCGCCGCCACGGCCACAAGCGTCTGGGCCAACGCCCTGCACGCGATCCGCCTGAACCAGACCACGCCCGCCTCGGAACTGCACCTGAGCGACCGCGTCGTCGGGCTGCTGTCCGTGGTCGCGCCGCTCGCGTTGGCTGGGGCGACCCACCTGTTCATCCTCATCAGCCGCCACGCCCACCAGACCGACCAGCTCTCCGTGGGGACCGCCGCCCACGAGCCGGCGGGACCGCTCAACGAGGAGGCGGGGACCGCGTGGTCCGCACTTCCGGCCAGCGCCACCGGGGCGGGGACAGCTGCGGCCATGATTCCGGCCGTCCCCGTCAAGCCGGGGCAGCCGGGACCAGCCGGGGACGCGGCGACCACCGAGACGGTCCCCGACATCACGGCGGGGACCGCACTGGCCGAAACCCCCGCAACGGTCCCCGGGACCGGGTCGATGCTCGCCGCGGAGGGGACCGTCGCGGTGGAGAGCAATCCGGTCCCCGCAGGTCACCGGGCGGACGGTGATTCCGGCGGCGCGGTCCGCGCTGCCCGTCTGGGTCGGCCTGCCGACGCGTCGATCCCCGAGCTGGCCCAGGTCCTCGGCACCGTCCCCGTCGAGGGCGGCCGGATCACCCGCGCGAAGGCGCGCAACGCGATCGGGGCCGCGGGACTGTCCGCCGGAAACGAGCGGATCAAGGAAGCCCTCCAGCTCCTGGACCCCGGTCCCTCCGCGCTGCCGCACCCCGACGCGGACTGAACCGCGCCGCCGTACAGGGGCTGTCCGGGCACTTCCGGCCGGACAGCCCCACCCTTCTCCTCCCCATCATCGCCTGTTCCGGCTGGACCGGACCGTCCCGGTCCCGGCCTTCCGCCGTCCCCACCGTCTACCGATTGGAGTCCCGCCTATGACGCCTCGTTTCTGGCCCCGCACTGCCCACACCCCCGCCTCGCCTGCCACGGTCGCTGAGCAGCCGCCGCGTGCCGCCCAGGCCCACGGGTCCGACACCGCCGCCGGGCCGGGCTCCGGTCTTGCAGTTGCTTCAACTACCCTGCTGGTAGATGGGGTTGATGAGCCTCGACACGTTCGGGGAGCCAGCAATAGCGTGCGTCCGACTTACGTCGGCCTGCACGCGCTGGTCCCCGCCGAGGGCGGCGGGGACGACCCGGCGAGGGCGCCGGGTCTGGGGGTGGTCGCGGCCGAGGGCAGCCGCGACCAGGACGGGGCCACCGTCCGACTGGCCGCCACCAGTACGCCGCCCGCTGCCGCCGGCAGCGCCTCCTCGGCCATGCCGTCGGCGTCCCGTCCGGTGCGGGCGTCCCGGGCGGCGCAGCGCCGTCGGGGCCCGAAGCGCAGGCCGAAAGACTTCGAGACGCCCCTGGGCGCGCGGGTGACGTTCCGTGTGGCCCCGGAGGTGAAGGCGCGCTGGCAGGCTCAGGCGGACCAGGCCGGTGATTCGCTGTCGGTGCTGCTGGTGCGGTGGCTGCTCGCCGCCGAGACGGGCACCGCCCCGAGCAGCTCGGTGGCGGACGCCCTGGACGCGCTGGTGGACGAGCTCGCGGCCGTGCGGTCGGAGCTGGGGGCGTGGGGCAACAACCTCAACCAGATCGCCCACCGCCGCAACATCGACGGCACCCTCCCGACCGACCCCGCCGCCATCCGTTTCCTCGACCGCTGCCAGGAGCTCCGGGAGCAGGTCCGGGCGCTGACGCGGGAGGTGGACCAGACGGTCACCGCCGTGGCGAAGGCGCGGAGGCGCGCGTGATCGCGTCCATCACGCGGGGCGACCGCACCCGCGGCGTCCTCGCCTATGTCTATGGTCCCGGTGACGAGGACGAGCACACCGACCAGCACACGGTCGCATCCTTCGAGCCGTTCCTGCCGGACCCGGGCCGTGACCCGGACTTCGACGCGGCGGTCGCTCAGCTGACGGACATCCTGGACCTGCGCGTGGTCCAGGCGGGTAAGCGCGCGCCGAAGGAGCACGTGTGGCACTGCTCCCTGCGGGCCGCCCCGGAGGACCGTCACCTGTCGGACAGCGAGTGGGAGCAGGTCGCGCGCCGGGTCATGGCGGCGGCCGGCATCGCCCCCGAGGGGGATCCGGACGGCTGCCGGTGGGTTGTGGTGCGCCACGCCGAGGACCACGTGCACATCGTGGCCACCACGGTGCGGGCGAACCTCACTCACGCCCGCCTGCACAACGACTACCGGCGGGTCATGGACGAGCTCGCGGTCATCGAGCGGGACTTCGGGTTGAGGGAGGTCGACCACCGGCCGGGCCGGGGCACGATGGCCAAGGCACCGACGCGCGCCGAGGTCCACAAGGCCAAGCGCCAGGGCCGGGAGCGCACGCCGCGCGAGACGCTGCGCATCGCGCTGCGCACGGCGCTTGCGGGGGCGGTGAGCGAGGACGAGTTCCTCGCCCGGGTCCAGGCCGAGGGCGTGCGGGTCAAGGTCCGACGGCTGCCGTCCGGGGACGCGCAGGGCTTCTCCTTCCACCTGCCCGGCGACCACAACCGCAAGGGCGAGCCGGTCTGGTTCCCGGGCAGCGAGCTCGGCCCGGACCTGACCCTGCCCAAGATCCGCGCCCGCCTCGCCGCAGGAGCCGACGAACCCGCTGTCAAGGGCGCCGACACCGCCGGTCCCGCGCTCGCCGAAACGGCTGGCGCGGTCCGCGCCGTGCTGCACGCCTTCACCGCCACCAGCGGCGACGGCGAAGCGGGCGGGGGCACTGGTGGCGTGGAGCCGATGGTCGACGCGTCGGTGGTGGTGGCGTGGTCGGCGGGGTTCGGGGAGGTCCTCGACGCTGTCGCCCAGACCCACATGGGTCCGGGCCGGGCGGAGTTGCGGGCCGCGGCGAGGGCGTGGGGTCGTGCCGCGTTCGCGCACGAGCGTGCCGCGGATCGGGAGTTGCGGGCGCTGCGTTCGGCGGCGCGGCAGACCCTGTCCGGCGGGGCGAGTCTCGGGCGGGGCAAGGACGCGGATCCGGTGATGATGCTGCTGGACCTGGTGCTGCTGCTCGGCATCGCCCTGTACCGGTGGCACGAGGCCGAAGGGCACCGCCAGCACGCCCGCACGGCACATAAGACCGTCGCGCACCTGGAAGTAGCCGCCAGCCAAGCCGCCACCGTCCCGCTGCGGACCCTGGCGGCGGAGAGCCGGTCCGTGCCCTCACCGGTGCGGCAGACGCTCGCCACCACTGTGCGGCAGGTGCTGCCTCCGGACCTGGCCGAGCGGGTGGTGACGGGGAAGAACTGGCCGGCGCTGGCCGGTGCGCTGCTGCAGGCCGGGCATCGCGGCCTGGACGTGACCGGGCTGCTCACCGCATCCGCCGGGGAGCGGGAGCTCGACAGCGCCCAGGACCCGGCCGCGGTCCTGCTCTGGCGGGTGCGCCACCTCGCCGACCTGCCACCGGTCACCCCAGCCGTGGGGCGGGCGAAGGCCCGCAAGCCCGCCCCGGCCGAGCAGCCCCGGCCCGGCCAGTCCATGGTGCCGGGCCAGCCGCCCCGTCCCCGGGGCCGGTAACCCGCAGGCCCGTACCACAGGTTCGGCTCCACGGGTGGAGCCGAACGGCTGTGAAGCTCTGCCGCACCCATACGGCTCCCTGGCCGGCCACCCGGTCGGCCAGGGAGCCGCCTCTCTCCCTCCTGAGCCACCGCCCCAACTGGGCGGTGGCTATTCATCCGTCGTCGCCCGCAAGGAGCCAGACCGATCACCACCATCACCCAGGCCACCAAGACCACGAACGCACCGGCGCTGGAGCGCACCGTGTTCTCCACGCCCCGGACCGCCGAGTTCCTGGAACGGCGCGCCCTTCAGTCCCAGACCGGCCAGGTCGCCGCGAAGTTCGGTGACGTGGTCATCAAGGAACTGCTCGACAACGCCCTGGACGCTGCCGAGTCGGCGGGCGTACGCCCCGAGGTCGGCCTCACCGTGGCCTGGCGCGACGGGCTGGTGTTCGTGACGGTGACGGACAACGGGCCGGGGATGCCTGCGGAGGTGATCGACCGGATCCTGGACTTCACCTGCAACGTGTCCGACAAGGAGAGCCTTCGCTCGCCAACCCGCGGCATGCAGGGCAACGCCTTCAAAACCATTCTCGGGATCCCTGGCGCCCTGGAGGTCACCGCGCCGGTGGTCGTCGAGGCCCGCGGCCTGCGGCACGAGCTCACCGCCTCCCGCGACCTTGCTGGCGGTGTCGCCACCCGCCACACCCAAACCCCCAGCGCCCGCACCACCGGCACGTCGGTGACCGTGCCCCTCCCGGCCGAGCTCGTCGCGGAGGGCACGTTGGTCACGACGCCGCGCCGGGTCAAGCTCGTCACCGCCGAGTCCGCTGTGGGCTGGGTGGAAAAGTACGCCCTTGCCAACCCGCATGCCCGCATGAAGGTTGACCACGCTCAAAACCAGAGCGAGCAGGGGGTCGGAATTTACGAGCCGACCGCCCCGGAGGGGTGGCGCAAGCCGTGGCCGACCGATCCGACCTCCGCCCACCACTACGACCAGGCCGCGATGGCGAAGCTGGTCTTCGGCCACATCCGCGAGCACCAGCGCGGCGGCATCGACCTGCCGCTGCGGAAGTTCACCGAGACCTTCGCCGGGCTGACCGGCTCCATCAAGGCCAAGCAGGTCGCCGCCGCGCTGCCCGGCATCACCCGCCTGTCCGACTTCACGGACAAGCCGGAGCAGATCGCAGTGCTGCTGGAGACGATGAAGGCGCACAGCAAGCCCCCGAAGCCCTCCTACCTCGGCCAGATCAGCCGTGACCACTACATCCACGTGCTCGATGGGGCGTTCGGCGTCGAGGAGGCGTGGTTCTCCCGCCAGCAGCTCACCGACCACGCCGGGATCCCCTGGAGCATCGAGGTCACCGTCGCGCGCACCAGCAGGCCGGGCAGCCTCACGTTCGCCGTGAACCATGCGGCGACGTTCGACGACCCGCTCGCCCAGACCGCCCTGGCCGGCGACGGCTTCACCACCACCGGTGCGCGCGCTTTCCTGGCCCGATGCGACGGCGCCCCCGGCTACGGCAACCAGTTCCTGCGCGCCGTCGTGGTCCACCTGGTCTGCCCCGTGCCGCAGTTCACCGACAAGGGCAAGACCGTCCTGTCCGTGCCGCCTGAGGTCGCCGAGGCCTGCGGGACGGCGCTCAAAGCCACCACGAAGAAGCTGCTGAAGGACAAGCTCTCCAGGCAGAAGGCCGAGGGCGCCCGCCAGCGCGCCGAAGACGCCCACCATCGCGCCGAACTCGCGCAGATCCGCAAAGCGGAGCGGGACTTCAAGGCCGCCACCGAAACTCCGGCCGCAAGGGTTCCGCGGAAGATGACGAAGAAGGAGGCGGTGTTCGCGGTCATGGCCCAGGCCATCGCGCAGGCCCGAGGCGACCAGGGCCTGTCGTTCTCCTCCCACACCCTCTACTACAAGATCCGCCCGCTCGCGCTGAACCTGCTCCCGTCCGGGGCCAAGCTGAGCGCGAAGTACGTCGAGCAGACCCTGCTGCCCGCCTGGGAGCGCGAGCACGGACTGATCCAGGGCCTGTACCGGGAGCCGCGCGGCACCTTGCACCACCCCCACGATCCCGCCGGGGCCCGTGACCTGCGCCTGGGCACCCGTGAGGTCAAGCGGTACATCCCGCCGTCCCGAACCTTCAACAAGATCCTCGTCGTGGAGAAGACCGGCCTGTGGCCGCCCATCCACGAGTCGCGGATTGCCGACAAGTACGACATGGCCGTCATCACCACCGAGGGCTACGGCACCGAAGCCTGCCGCGACCTCCTCGCCCGGATGCCGGCCGGCGACGTGAAGATCTTCGTCCTGCACGACGCAGACCCCTACGGCTACAACATCGCCCGGACCCTGGGAGAGGAGACCGCCCGGATGCCCCACCACCGCGTCGAGGTCATCGACCTCGGCCTCACCGTCGACGACGCCCACGCCAAGGGCCTGGAATCCGAACCCGACACCCGCGACAGCGCCCTACCGGCACGCATCGTCCCCCACCTCACCGAGCTCGCCCACCGCTGGTTCACCGGGAAGGCATGCGACTGGCACGAGAACACCGGCGACCCCACACGCTGGCTCTACCAGCGCGTCGAACTCAACGCCTTCTCCTCGCCAGAGCTCATCGCCTACATCGAGGAAGGACTCGCCCGCCATGGCGCCACCGGCAAGGTCATCCCACCCGCCGACGAACTCCGCGACATGGCCGTCATGGGGTTGCGGGTCCGCGTGGATGCGGCCGTGACCCGGGCCGTCGACGAGATGCACGCCAAGGAGCTGCTCGCCGATACCGTCCTCGCCGGCCTCGACGTCGACCAGATCACCAACATCAGCCCGGACGACATCGCCCACCACCTCGCGGCCCACCCCCACCGCGACTGGCCGATGGCCGTCATGGCCCACGTCACCGACAATCTGCACCACCGGCCGCCGCTGTACGACCTCGCCCGCCAGGCCATCACCGCACAGCAAACCGACAACAGCGACTGACCCGAGAACCTCGGTCCCGGCTGCCGCGCCTCCTTCCGAGGCGTCAGCCGGGACGGACACGCCCACGCCTCCCAGCAGGGGAACCGGCAGAGGTCAGTAGGAGCGTCGGCGTGCTCGGCGCGTGATGCGGGTCAGATGATTCCCTGCCTTTCGCCGTCGATGACAAGGACCTGGCCATCGCGCAGCGTGCGGTGCGGGGTTCCGTCGGCCCGATAGCGCTCCGCGACGCGCCCACAGTCCTCGGTCTCGGGGTGCCCGGGGGAATCGACGTGCGGCACGAAGGCGTGATCCAGGATGCCCAGGCCCTCCCAGACTGGATCGGCGCCCCAGGTTTGCGTCACCTTCTGGGGGAAGTCGCAGAGCTCCAGGCCCTGGAGGCTCGGAGCCAACACGCAGGGGCCCGCGCTGTATCCCGCATAGACGATCGTGTCTTCGCGAAGCCGGGAGGACAGCACACCGTCGGCTCCGCTGCGGGCCATCGCGTAGCGGAGCATGAACGCGTTACCGCCGCGGACCCAGACGGCCAGGAACGTGTCGAGCACGGCCTCAACCTCGCCGACAGGTCGGCCGAAGAACCCACGCAGATCAAGCTCCTGCGGGTCGAAACCGAGCTCGGCCAAGGCGCCGACCTCGCGGGCGACTCCAGCTCGGCGCCTTTCTTCCTGGGTGGCGTCCATGGCGTTGGCGATCACGGCTATCCGTCCGGGCCCTGCCCCGAGGAGCTTGCGCAGCCGGTCCGGGTGATCGCCGACGCGGAACGACGACAGATACAGGCGCATCCACGGACCCTAGCGCGGCTCCAGGGCCTCCGGCCGCGATGGACACGATCTTCTGATTGTGTGCGTACTATCTTGCGGTGTTCAGCCAGCACCACCCGCCGCAAGCGGGGCACCTACGCCTTCGCCCGTCCCGGAGCAGGACCGATCTTCGGTCCGTGACCGACATGGGCTGGGTCAAGCTCGATGATCTCCACCCTGAGGAGCGGCAGCTCGCCACCGGCTTCTACCTCGCGTGCGGCCAGGTCCGGCACGCCCTGACTGACATGCAAGAGAAAGCCCAGGCGGCGTGCGAGCAGTGGACCGGCAACAGGCCGCACCCGATGGGCTCATCCTACGCCGGCACCGCCCTGAGCAGTTCAGACATCGATCTCTACGCGCCGCTGCCCAAGCAGAGCGGCAGCCTGGACGACCTGCGGAAGCTGCTAAATGGCCATGCCGCCTACCGCAAGACCCGCCCGGGACCGACCGGACAGGACCGGCACCTGTTCAGCTACACCCAGGCAGCCACCCGTGTCGATCTCAACTTCGTACCGGCCGACGACTACTGGCTTGCTCTGACCGTCGTCCACGAGATCGCCACCGGGCTCACCGACGAGGACCGAATCGCTCACACCTGGATCAAGCACCTTCTCCACGCTAGAGGAGATGAGGATGGGTACGACCGCTGGAAGACAGCGATGCGGCTCCGCATGTCCCCGACCCTGCGGGCGCTAGTGGCTCCAGGTGAAGCCGGATGCCTCCGGGTTCCACGCCACGGACAGCAATCCCTGGCCGCATCGCTGCAGTGCTGCTCTCCGGAAGGAGCACGGTCAGACCGACGACTGTAAGCGGCTCGGAATTTACGAGTCGTGGCTCCGGACAGCTGGCCTTCGCGGCTTTGCTCAGTGCGGGACTCACGCGGCCGACCGCAGGTCGGTCGCCGCTCTTCGCGTCAGGACAGTCCACGCGCGGTGGTTGGCGGGAGTCCGCGGAGCAGTTGCCAGAGCGGCCAGGGGCCGGCGGCCCAGCGGGCGAGGGTGTCTCGGTCGACGAGGTGTATGCCGTGCTGTCTGCCCCAGTCCTTGGCAGGGGTGGAGAAGTAGCCGTTGGTGACGACGACGGGGACGCTGGCTCCGTAGGCGCGGTCGGCGGTGCCGGCGAGGGCGTAGAGCACCGGGGCGCCGACCTTGTTGCCGTGCAGTGGGTTCTCCTTGTGCTTGCATTGGAGGGCCCAGACGCGTCCTTCGGGGTCGGTGCCCAGGACGTCGACCGCTTGGTCGTTGCTGCCGCCGATGCGGCGGGCCCCGGTGAAGCCGTCGCGCTGCAGGAGGGTGCGGACGGCATCCTCGAACTGCCGGTGGTGCATGGCGTCCAGGCCGCCGGGCCCCTGCATGGTCAGGCGCAGGTTACGCAGATGCTCGGCGTACTCCCGGGAGCTCGTGTGCTGCACGTAGAGCCATATACCGCCGACCGCGGCAGCAACGGCTGCGATAACAATCAGGATCCACCAGTGCGCGGCGAGCCAGCGCAGGACGACGGTCGCCACGGCGATGGCGAGGATCGCCCCGCCGCCCCAGAGGTAGGCGGCCTCGTTGTTGTAGCGACGCCGTCGCCGTGCGGGGCTCATGCGCGACCTCCCGTGTGATGGTGCATCACCAGCAGGTAGCCGACCAGGGCAAGCGCAGCGCCGCCGAGGTCGCTCGCCGTGAGCAGTCTGAAGCCATGCAGGTGGCAGCGCACCAGCCAGCCCTTCCCCGGGTTCTGGCAGCTGCCGTCGACGCGCGTGCGGGCTCCGCATCGCGAGGTCAGCCATGCCCCCAGCGCCCAGAGCGCCCCCAGTAACAGCAACACTTCCCACTCCCTGATGCTCGGCATTCCGGTCTTTTGTCGATCGGGCCGTGCCGGTCCTGCTCCGTCCTCGCAGCCGGAGCAGGACCGTCGTGCTGCGCATGTTCAGTGGAAGAGGACCGCCGCCACCACGACGACGGCGATCAGCCAGCCGAGCCCGATGGCCGGGGCGGCGGAGCGGACCCGCCGCTGGTGTCCACGTACTCGTCGGCCGTTGCGGTAGTGCGGCTTCACATGGGTGTACCTCACGACAACCCCCTGGGGTGTTGCTCGACGACTCCCCGCGACAACAACCAGCAGAGCACTCACCACCGACAGATGAACGCACACGGTCATGATCAATGCGGTGAATCGGCCACCCCTGCCCCGAATCGGCTGAAACTGGGGCCGTGGGTTGCGGGACCGGCACGGGCGGCAGGCTGACGAGCGTGACGCCGGAACCGGTTCCGGCCCCGGCGTCGACGGGTTCGACGTGGAGCTCTACGGCTCCAGGCGGTGGGGTCCGCGGAAGAGGAAGGTGACCTCACGGATGGTGGGGACGTCCAGGAGCAGCATCAGGAGCCTGCTGAGGCCGAGCCCCAACCCGCCGTGGGGCGGGGTGCCGAAGCGGAAGCAGTTCAGATAGCTCGCGAGAGGCTCGGTCTCCATACCCTTCTCGCGGGCCTGGGCGATGAGACGCTCGTGGCGGTGCTCGCGCTGCGCGCCGGTGGTGATCTCGATGCCCTTCCACAGCAGGTCGAAGGACTCGGTGACCGTGGGGTCGTCCTCGGGCCGCAGGTGGTAGAAGGGCCTGACCGAGGCGGGAAAGCGCGTCACGAACACGAACTCATGCCCGGTCTCCTCGGCGATCAGGGCGGAGAGCTTGCGCTCGCCTTCGGGGTCGAGGTCGTCCTTGGCGCCCTCGGGGTCCCAGCCAGTGGCCCGGAGCTTGGTGAGGGCGTCGGCCATGGTGATGCGCGGGAACGGCGTCTGGGGGACGACGACCTGGGCGCCGAAGTGCTCTCTGATGGCGTCGCCGTGGCGCTCGGAGACCTTCTGGAGAACGCGCTGGAGGAGGCGTTCCTCGAAGGCCATGACGTCCTCGACACCGTCGATCCAGGCGAGTTCGGCGTCGACGCCGGTGAACTCGGTGGCGTGGCGGGAGGTGAAGGACGGCTCGGCGCGGAACACGGGGCCGATCTCGAAGACCTTGTCGATGCCAGCAGCGATGGCCATCTGCTTGTAGAACTGCGGGGACTGGGCGAGGTAGGCGGTGCGGTCGAAGTAGTCGACCTTGAAGACCTCGGCTCCGGACTCGGAGGCGGTGCCCATGAGCTTGGGGGTGTGCAGCTCGGTGAAGCCCTCCTCGGCGGTGACCTCGCGCATGGCCTGCTCGACGGTGGTCTGCACCGCGAAGACGAGGTGCTGGGAGGGCCGGCGGATATCGAGGAAGCGCCAGTCGAGGCGCTGGTCCAGTCCGGTGTGCTCGTCGATGGGCAGCTTCGGCTCGGCCGGGGAGACGACCTCGACGCGCTCGGGGATGATCTCCAGGCCGCCGAGCTTGACCTGCGGGCTGTCGACGACCTTGCCGGTGATCTTCACGGCGGTCTCGGCGGTGATGCTCTCGAAGGCCGCCTCGATCTCGTCGCCTTCGCCGCCGCGGGCGTGGGTGACCTGGACGAGGCCGGTGTGGTCGCGGACCAGCACGAACTGCATGCGCCGCTGCAGACGGAGAGTGTTGATCCAGCCGTAGACGGTGACCGTCTCGTCGAGGTGGCTGGGCAGGTCTGCGACGAGGGTGCGCGTCATGGCGGCAACTCCCTGGTTGCGGGCGCGTTGGTCGCGCCAATGGCGTCGGACGGTAGACGGCCGCCCGGGGGGACTGGTTCACCATAACCGAACCAGTCCCGTCCGTGCGGCCGGATTAAGCCGTTCGTGATCAAGCGAGGCTGAACACGCCGGAGAAGACGGGGAGTTCGTAGCGGTCGATGATGTCGTTGAAGCCGACGTGGACGTCGATCAGGCCGTCGAGGTCGTAGTGGAACGGGATGTCCATCTGCTTGACGACGAACGGGGTGAGGACGGTCGGCGCGGGGCACACGCCCAGGTCGGCGATGGTCTCCAGACCGCGGAGGCTGTCGTCGGCCGGTTCGATGCCGGCGAGCAGGCAGCTGCCGACTTCGAGGCGGCCGAAGACGTCGACGGCGTCGGTGAAGACGGTGGTGTAGTCGTCGAAGGTCAGGGTGCCCTTGTAGCCGTGGACGTAGCGCTGGCGGTACTCGTTGTTGACGATCTCGACGCCGCTGTTGAAGCGGCTGATCCCTGCTTCCCGCAGCGTGGTCAGGTAGTCGTTGCGGTGGGCTGCGTCGCGGCGCATGCGGTCAGGGATGACCTGGGAGACGTAGATGCCTCCGGTGTAGCCGATCTTCCGCAGAGCGGTGGCCAGGCGGCAGTGGCGTTCGAGTTCGAGCTTCTCGTTGGTGATGCTGCCGGTGCAGAGCCAGATGATGTCGTAGTTCCGGTTGATCTCCTCAGCGTGGGCGTCGACGTAGGCGAGGCAGGCGTCGAAGTTGCCGGTGTAGTTGGAGCTGGCACCGCCCTGGAGGGCGAGGATCTCCCACTCGGACTCCTTGAAGCAGAAGTCGCAGGAAAAGGCGCAGTAGGTGTGGTAGTCGAAGACGAAGGACCGCATGCCGTTCTCGCGCATGAGCCCGAAGTTGTACATGCCGGTGGGGGCGCGGTCGCCGTCGACGAACTGGGTGCTGCCGATGGCGTGCTGCCGGCCGTTGAGGTGAGCGCTGAGCTGGTCGCCGCCGAACATGAACGGGGAGTCCTGGTTGACGCGGACGGTGATCTTCTTGGCGAAGCCGGGCCCGGTCAGCTGGAGCTCGATGCGGGGGACGACCTGTCCGTAGACGGGGAAGCGGATATCGGTCGTGGTCAGCTGGACGCCGTCCCTGAGCGCGCCGAGGCGGAAGACCTCCTCGATGCGAACCTTGTCCATTCCGGTGAGGGTCAGAGGGAAGCGGGCGGCCCGGTCAGTGCGAGACGGCATGCTCGTGCTCCTTCCTGGCGCTGCGGACAGAGACGAGGCGGGCCGCGTTGGCGCCGGCCAGCCCGGCGGTGAAGGCGTCGGGAAGGGCCGCGAGTGCATCGGCCCATTCGGCGGCGGGGTCCTTCGGGGTGCCCGGGTGGGGGTAGTCGGTGGCGAGCATGAGCCGCGTGGTGAGCCAGCCGGGCAGGCGGGTGAGGTCCTCGCCCAGCCCTACGGAGAAGAAGAACGTGTCGCGATCGGTCAGGTAGGCGCGGGGCGGCAGCTCGCACAGGTCGGTCTGGCCGTTGCCGCGCAGCGTGTGCCAGGACTCCTCGGCGCGGTCGAGCCAGGATGGCAGCCAGCCGGCGTTGCACTCGTGGAAGGCGAAACGCAGGCGCGGGTAGCGGTCCGGGACTCGGGCGTCGAGCAGGGCCGCGAGGTGCAGCTGGCCGGGCAGGGTCTCGTTGATGTGGTTGAACAGCGGCCCCATCGCTGGGGCGCTCAGGCTCGTGCTGCCGCCGCGCCTGCGGGCGATGGGCAGGAAGTGCGGGACGGCGACCTTGTGCAGGTGTAACGCGATGTCCAGGTCCTGCGCGGCGGCGAACAGTGGCTCTGCGGGCAGGAGGCTGCCGCGGATGCCGCCGGGGATCATGGCGTGGGCGAAGCCCGCGTCCGCCAGCCGTCGCAACCGGTCGGGGGCGTCCTCGGTGGCCGGCACCTGGGCGACCGGGAGGAGGCGCTCGGGGTCGCTGGCGGTCATGTCGGCGATCCAGCGGTTGTACGCCTCGAAGTGCGCGACCGCCCAGGGGCCGGTGGGGTCGACCTCGCGGGGCCAGATCAGGCCGAGCGAGGGGAACAGCAACGTGGCGTCGATACCGGCGTGGTCGAGCCAGGCGAGCCGGGCCAGGCCGTCCCACGACGCGCGGGTGCACGACTCCTGGTAGGACGCGAAGACGCCGTCGGCGGGCAGACTGTTCCAGTCGCGGATCTCGCCGTCCTCCGGCGCAGGGAGGCCGCCGAGGCGGCGAACCAGCGCGGAGGGGCGACCCTGAACCAGGAGCTTGTCGCCGTCCTCCTCGTCGCGCACCACACGCAGGCGGTTCTCGCGGAAGGCCGGGTCGAGGTAGGCCTCCCAGCCCCACAGGGGTTCCATGATGTGGCCGTCGGCGTCGACGACCTTGTGTCCGTGCCACATGGCGGACCAGTCCTTTGCTCTCGGCGGAAGGATCAGGCGGGCAGGGCGAGGGCCTTGATGTAGTCGGTCGGGTAGTGGGCCAGACGCGTGTCGGGGACAACCCGGCCGCCGGACGGCAGCTGGCGCAGGAGCAGCACGCGCTGGATCCACCGGTCCGTGCCGTCGTAGGCAGGGCGGAACGCGGTGCGGCCGTGGACGGCCTGGCGGTTGTCGATCAGCAGCAGGTCACCGGAGCCGAGCAGGACCGACTGGGCGCAGCGGCCCAGAGCCTCCTCCAGTGCGGCCAGCGCGGCTGCGGCGGGGGCCGTGATGGCGGTGATCAGGGTCGAGTACTCCAGCGCGGGGCCGTCGGCGCGGTCCTTGAGCAGCGGCACCGGCTCGGTGGTGCGCCGGCCCTCGTGGTCGTAGCTGCCGCGATCGGTGGGGAAGACGAACAGCGGCTCCCGCAGAGCGCCCCGCTCGGCGGGAGTGAGCTGGGCCAGGGCTTGGGGGATGTCCGAGACCAGCGTGACGGCCTGCCCCGTCGGGTCGGGGCGCAGGCCGAGCAGCGCCAGGAAGTCGGGGGGATAGGCGGTGAAGCACGCCTCGGTGTGCAGGACCAGGTCGTTCGCGCCGGACGCGGTCTGCACCTGGTGGTGCGAGGCGACCGGATACCGGTTCTGCACCAGGTGCGCGCCGTCCCACTCGCGGTAGGCGAAGACCTCGCCCAGCCGCGCGCCGACCAGTGCCAGCACCGGCTCCGCCCCGGTCGGCCGCGCCTCCGGCTGCTGGTGGAAGCTGCCTGCCGGGGTCCGCGGCAGCGAAGCGGGGATCGGGACGCCCCGGATCAGCAGGCTCGACGAGCCCTGCTGCGCGGCGAAGTGGTCCACCACCGCGGTCAGATCGCCCTGCGGCAGGGACGCGGCGGCAGCGCGGACCTGCCGGGCGAACACATCGCCCTCGGCATAGGGGTCGGCACGGATCGGGCCAGCCGCCCGCGCCAGCTCGGCGGCGGCGTGCGGCTCGAGGTCGACGACGGAGATCGGTAGGCGTGGAGGCATGGGGCAGCCCTTCCGGAAGTCGAGTGATCTCGCGGCTGGATGTCGGAGAGCAGGAAGCAGAGGAATAGGTGAGGCGCCGGCGTCAGCCGTGGACGGGCGGCGATGCGTCGCCCTCGCCGTGGCAGCCGCCGTGCGGGTGAGCGACCCCGGGGAGCAGGGCCCAGACCGTCTTGCCCTGCGGCTCGGGATACCAGCCCCAGCTCCGGCTCATCTGAGCGACGAGATGGAGCCCGCGCCCTGCTTCGTCCAAGGCGGAGGCATCCCGGCGCCGGGGCGGACGTTCGCAGGAGTCCGACACCTCGATCAGCAGGCTGCTGACGAGCTGACGGGCGACGACCGTGACGGTGGCGCCGAGCTGGCTGGCGGTCACTGAGTTCGCCACCAGCTCGGTGAGGACGACCTCCGCGTCGCTGAGAGCATCCGGGGCGATGACCTCGTGGAAGGCTTCGCGAAGCGAACGACGAGCATCCGTTGCAGCCCGAACGCCGACCGGAAAGGCGCAGTCGAGAGTGACCACGTACGGCGGCCTCACGGCAGCCGGTGCCGACTCCTCAGTCGAACTCCGATGACCAGAATCGCTGTTCAGGACTACCACCATGAGACTCACCTCCCATCGGGCTCGTGATCATTTCGCTGTCGCCGACTCCGGCCGGGGCCGTCGATGTTGAAGATGTTCCGCTTGGGGATGGGACGCGGGTACCGCACCACGGGACGCCTGGGGGACGTCCTGAGACGTCCCCACCGCGGCGCCGATCGTCCGGGCGTAGGTGTCCAATCAGCCGGGTAGGCCAGGGTGATGACGGAGCCGAACGAGCGCCTGCGCGCCGCGCTGCGGGACCGCGGACTCACCCCGCAGACCCTCGCGGACGAGCTCCGCGTCGATGCGAAGACCATCGAGCGGTGGATCGGTTCCGGCCGTACGCCCTACCCCCGTCACCGGTACGCGGTCGCCGAGCTACTCGGGGTCGCGGTAGCGGAATTGTGGCCGGAGACGGACCGCACTGCGGTTACGGCTGGGCCAGGCGGAACGGAGGTCCTCGGTGTCTACCCCGACCGGTCGGCAGTGCCCGGCGAGCTCTGGCGCGCGCTGTTCAGCAAGGCGACCAAGGACATCGGCGTCCTGGTCTACAGCGGCCTGTTCCTCTCCGAGGACAGCGGCATCCACCGCATCCTGCTCGCGAAGGCCGGACAGGCGGTGCGCATCCGCATCCTGCTAGGGAACCCGGCGAGCGAACATGTGGCCCGCCGCGGCGCCGACGAAGGTGTGGGCACAGCCATGGCCGCCAAGATCGAGAACGCCCTCGTGATGTACGCGCCGCTGCGAGGCAACGAGGCCATCCAGTTCCGGCTGCACGACACGATCCTCTACAACTCGATCTATCGAGCCGACGACGAACTCCTGGTCAACACGCACCTGTACGGGTTCTCCGCCGCCCAGGCGCCGGTCCTGCACCTGCGGGCGACCGCTGATGGCAGCATGGTCGCCAGCTACCTGGACAGCTTCGAGCGGGTCTGGGCCGAAGCCGTTCCCCTGGAATGAGGTCACGATGCCGAGCCGGATCGACTACTTCGACGACCCCGACGCGCCCCTGGCCAACAGCATGGTGCCGTCCGTCAACGTCGTCGTCGCTGACGACCTCGGACGTATCCTGCTGATCCGCCGCACCGACAACGGCAACTGGGCGGTCCCGGGAGGAGCGATCGACCTCGGCGAGTCAGCGACGCAGGCAGCCGTCCGCGAGACGGACGAGGAGACGGGGATCCGCTGCGAGATCACCGGCCTGGTCGGGATCTACACCGACCCGCGGCACCTCATCCACTACACCAGCAACGACGAGGTCCGGCAGGAGTTCTCCATCGTCCTGACCGCGCGGCCCACGGCCGGTGTGCCCCGCGCCAGCAGCGAGTCCAGCGAGGTCTGCTGGGTCGACACTGCCGACATCCCCGCTCTCCCGATGGACCGCTCCATGCGGATGCGGCTGGAGCACTACCTTGCCGGCGACTCCCGGCCCTACCTCGGCTGATCGCGACGAAGCAGCGAGCGGACGGTGTCCACCGCGCGCAGGATCTCCGGGCGCGCCTCCGTGATGGCCGCGGCGACCAGGCTGCCGGGGCCGTACCGCGTCAGGATCTCCGCCAACCGCTCCTCCGCCGAGATCGGTTCCCCGTCGGGCGAGGTCGTCATGTCGCAGTACGTCAGCGCGTCAGCCAGAAGGCCACCGACCGGCGTGAACTCGGCCGACAGACGTTCGAACAGACCCCGTCGTGCGGCCTCCGCCACGGCAGAGGAGTGGTAGGCGACGAGAGAACACACCCGGTCGTCGACTCCCACGACGTCCCGCAGGAACAGCGCACCGTCCATCGGATGGAATCCGGTCGACGCGACCATGGGCGCATACCCGATGTCGTGCAGCCAGGCGGCGTCGACGAGAAGCTGACCGTCCGCGCCGAGCCGATCAGCGATCGACTCGGCCTTGTGCCCCACGCCTCTACTGTGCTCCCACCTTCGCTGCAGCGGTCCCGACAGATGCTGCTCCGCGAGTTGGGCCGCCCACCCGTTCCGGTTCATGCCGGGACCATACCCAGGGCCGACCATGGAGCCTCGTTCTGCCGCCGGGACGTCCAGGACGTCCCGATCACGCTGCCGCGTCAGCCCGGGCAAGCTCCCGCAGCACGTCCAGCACGCGGGCGGTGTCACGCAGATCCGGCAGCACGACTCTCGCTCCGGCCGCGTGGAGGGCGTCTGAGCTGTAGCTCCCGGACGCCACCGCGAGGACTGCGTCGCCGTTGGCCAGAGCAGCCTGCACATCCCGCGGCGTGTCCCCGACCAGGACCACCGGCACGGACGCGGGCAGTGCGTAGGCCGCGCTGATGCGTCGCCTCGCCACCGGCACCAACCCGGACCGGTCCTCGCAGTCCGCGCCGTACGCTCCCACCGTGAGATCGACGAGGACGTCCAGGCCGAAGGCCCCCAGCTTCACCCGCGCGTTGGCGGCGATGTTCCCCGTGAGCACGGAGCTCACCGCGCCAGGCTCGCCGGCCAGCGCCTCCAACACCTCCCGGGCCCCGGGCAGGACGTACCCGCGCCGACGCAGCTCGGACGCGTGAGCGGCCGCGGCCTCGGCCAGTGCCTGTTCGATCGCGGCCCAGCACGGCGGCTGAAGGTGATGGCGGCCGAAGAGATCCGCCATGATCGACCGGTCCGTCCGGCCCTCGGTCACGACCGGAGCCGACGGAGGCAGACCGGCCAGCGCGGTGAACGCCGCGGCGTAGATCTCCTTGCTGACGCCGCAGTTCTCGATCAACGTATGGTCGATGTCCCACAGAACGGTCAAAGGCACCAGCCCACCCTACGATCGACGTGGCCCGGTATCCCAACGATCACGAGGACGTGCCCAGACGTCCTTGCGGCAACTTGGCGTCACCGATTTGATGAGCTCCGTGAACGAGCAGCTACGGTTAGCCATGGCTCGGCAGGGCTTCACCCCGGACGACCTCGCAGCAGCCTGCGCAGTTGACCCCAAGACGGTCGGCCGCTGGCTCGCCGGCCGCGTCCCCCACGCCCGGCACCGCTGGACCACCGCCGGGCTCCTTTCCGTGGCCGAAGACGACATCTGGCCCAGTCCCCAGCGTGCGTCGCCCGCTCGGCTCCGCGCCGAGCCCGTTGGCTGCTACCCCAACCGCGCCAGCGTCCCACGCGAGCTGTGGCTGTCTCTGCTGGAGAGCACCGAGCGCCGGATCGACGTCCTCGTCTACTCCGGGACGTTCTTCGCCCAGACCAACCCCCACGTCGCCAGAATGCTCACCGCCAGAGCCCGCGCCGGCGTTACCGTCCGCCTCTGCTTCGCCGACCCCGCGGGCAACGCCGTCGCCCAGCGCGACCGGGAGGAAGAGCTCGACGGCACCCTCGCCGCCAAGATCCGCGCCTCGCTCACCTACTACCGTGTGCTGCTCACCGAGCCCGGGTGCGAGATCCGCCTGCACAACGCCACGGTGTACGCCTCCCTATTCCGGTACGACGACAACCTCTTGGCCAACCCGCATGTCTGGGGCCAGCCCGCGAGCGCCAACCCCCTCATCCACCTGCGCCGCGGCGCCGGGGCCGAGCTCGGGTGGTTCGAGCAGTACGTCACCAGCTTCGAGGCGCTCTGGGAGACCGCCCGCCGCTGGGACGGCACCACCATCGACAAGACCTCCAAGGAGTGACCCCGTATGGGCAGGACCGAGTACCTCAACGACCCCAGCGCGCCCAAGGCCAACACGCTGATCCCGGCCAGCAACCTGCTCGTCGTCAACGACAGCGGCGAGATCCTGCTCCAACGACGCCGAGACACCGGCCAGTGGGCCCTGCCCGGCGGAGCCCAGGACATCGGCGAGACCGCAGGCCAGTGCGCCGTCCGCGAATGCCAGGAGGAGACCGGCATCCTCGCCGAGCTCACCGGCTTCCTCGGCGTCTACACCAACCCGAACCACATCGTCGCGTACAGCGACGGCGAGATCCGGCAGCAGTACGAGAACACGTACATCGGCCGGCCCCTCTCCGGAACCCCCACCATCAATGACGAGGCCGACGGTGTCCGCTGGGTCCACCCCGAGCACCTCGACGGGCTCGACATCCACCCGAGCATGCGGCAGCAGATCGGCAACTACCTGGCAGGCAACTACCCGTACCTCGGCTGAACTCCGTGACGAGGACGGGCGGCGTGCCAATTGCCCCAAGCGCGGGCACCGCTCGACCCAGCCCGAACGCGCCTTCGACCTCGTGCCCATCCCCGTCTGCTCCCAGATGGAGCACCTGGCATCCCTCGTCAAGCTCATCGGCCGGGCCGACGCCCCGGACGAGGGCCACCTTCCACCTGAAGGCCGAGCGCCAGGCCCGCCCCGCAACCTGGCGGGTCGCCGGGCCCGAGCGCAACACCGGCATGCTCCTGGACGAGCGACCCCGATTGATCATCGCGTTCCACGGCCACTCCGTGCCCGCCAGCGGCGGCACGTCGGACAGGTGCCTGCGCGGCCTGCTCGCCCGAGTGCCGGTCTGGCTCACCCTTGGCTCGGACGTCCAGATCGGGATGTGGCTACGGCCAACGATGTTCCCCCGCGACCGCGTTCGCCGTATCGACGCCGAGCTGACTGCGGCATGCAACTCAACGAATGCCCAGAACCCGGCTCAGCGCCAGGTCTTGTATCGCCAGGCTGAAGGGCTGAGCCGCCACTGCGGCCACGAGTTGGATCTTGGGTGGCATGCAGACCACCGGGTCCCGTGGGCCGACGGCGGCCGGACGACCGTCGAGAATGGCCAGGCGCTCTGTGCAGCCTGCAACCTCGCCAAAGGACGTGATATGGCATTCCGCGATGAGTTCCGCCCCCGCCCCTTCGAGCTGGAAGTGGCCGTCCAGGTCCTCGACGGCATCGCCGCTCCCTAGTCAATCCTCCGAACCTCCTGTCCACGAGCCCGGGGCACCATAGGATCGGTCGTCAGGTTCAGGACACATGGGGGTTTGCTCATGCAAGAGGAAGTGGAGCTGTTCCTGGGCACGGCAGGGCAGACGGTCATGACCGCGATGGCTGGCGACGCCTACCGGGCGGCGAAGCAGGCGATCGTCTCTGTCTGGCACCGCTTCATCCCTTTCGGGGCTGAGGCCCTCGACGGCGAACTGGAGCAAGCGCACAACCAGGTGGTCGCGGCTCAGGAGGCGGGAGACTCCGAGGTCGAGCACGCCTTGGCCACCCGGTGGCAGGAGGCTCTGCAGCCCCTGTTCGCCGCTGATCCCCGTGCCGCCGAAGCACTGCGGACCGCCCTGGTCGACGCCGGAGTGGCCATCCCGCTCCCCGCCCCCGGCCAGGCGCAGACCGGCGACCGTCGCCTTGTGGCGAAGGCGGACGGTCACGCGCGGGTTTACCAAGCCGGCAACGATCTGCACGTCACCGAACAGTGACCACCGGCTCCGATGGCGCGGCGGGCGGGGTGCAGCAGGAGGTGACCGGCCAGGGTCGTGCCTACAGCGCCCAGCACGACCTGCACATCACCGAGTACCACGCCCATGTCACCGCGCCTGCGACTGGCACGCCGCTCCCCAGCGGCCCCGCCTCGGTCCGGGTCCCACTTGCAGCCCCGTTGCGCACCCGGGTTCACGACCGGCGTGAGCTGCGCAAGCTCCTGCTGGACGCCGCCTTGGGCGCCGGGCGGAGCGGTGGGACCCATGTCATCCACGGCATGCCTGGCTGTGGGAAGACGGCCGTCGTCCAGGCGGTCATCGGGGAGGTTGCTGCTGCGCGCGACACTGCCGGGCAGGCTGTGAGCGGGTGGTGGGTCAACGCCGCCAGCGGCAAGTCCTTCTTCGACGGCTTGCTGTGTGTCGCGCAGGAGCTCGGCGCATCACAGGAGGAAGTCCTCGCAGCTCGCAGCGGGAGCGTCGCCCCCGCGGACCTGGTCTGGCGCTATCTCGACGGCGCGCGGCAACGCTGGTTCCTGGTCCTCGACAACTTCGACGACCTCGCCGTGGTCCGTGAGCCGGGCTGGCTGCGGAACAGCCCCCAGGGCACCGTCGTGATCACCAGTCGCAACGGCGTGCCGAAGTCCTGGCCCGTCGAGGCCACCTTCCACGGCCTGGATGTTCTCGACGTGGGCGACGCCGTCGCCCTGCTGCTGGACCTGAACGTCGGCGACAGCAATCTCGGCGAGGTCGAACGCCTGGCGAGAGCGTTGGGCTGCCACCCCCTCGCCCTGCTCCTGGCCGGCGCCTTCCTCGGTGAGCAGATCCTGGAGCCGCTGAGCATCGGCGAGTTCGTCGATCGCCTGGAGCACGACCCAGGCGCTGTGCTCGATCTCGGCGCCGAGCCCGACGAGGTAGACCTACGCCGTCTGATCGGCGCCACCTGGCAGCTTTCACTCGACGTGCTGACGCGTCGGGGTGTGCCGCAGGCGGTCACACTGCTCCGCCTGCTCTCCTGTCTGGCAGCCGACCCGCTGCCGACCGGCGCACTGCACCCCGCCTTGCTGAGCATGACCGCGCTGCACACCGCAGAGCCGCCGCTGCTGACGAACCAGACCAACGGTGCTCTGCAAGCCCTCAAGTCCCAATCGCTTATCGCTTTGGTCGAGGTCCCGGGCGACGTCGGCCTCCCGGCGGTGCCCGGGATTCAGAGCCACAGGCTGTTGCTCGACACCGTCTTCGCCCGCATCCCGCTCGACCAGCGTGATCTGCTCCTCACGGCCGCCGCCGACCTGCTCTCGGCACTGACCGCCGCCGGCCCCGGCCTGTGCGTGGACGCGCAGACGTTGCGCCTGTTCGCTCCCCACGTCACGGCCATCCTCCAGCGCGCCGGCCGAGTCCCCGGACAAGCGGCCGAGCGCGCACTGTCGGTCGCCCGGGACCTGCGATCCCAGCACTACGACACGGGTGACTACCGTGCCGCGCTCGCCTTGGCTGACGACATCCGGCAGATCACAGGCCGAACCGATCGAACCGGCCGACCCGATCGGCAGTCCGATGAGGACGCCCTCACCGACCGCCGGGAGTACGGCCGCTCCCTTCGCGCCGCCGGAGAGTTCCGGCAGGCCGCAGAGATCCTTGAGGCGGTCCTCGACGAGCAGGAGCAAACGCTGGGGCCGGATCATCCACGGACCCTGGACAGCGCACACACGCTGGGCCTCGCCTACTACGGCCTCGGCGACTTCAGCAGGGACGAGCGACACATGCGCAGAGCCGCCGAGGGCCGCGCACGCGTGCTCGGTCCGCGGCACCGCGACACCCTGCACAGCCGCCTCTGTCTGGCCGAGGCCCTCGGAGCTCAGGAACAGTGGAGCTCCGCGGAGGAGTTGGCTCGCAGCGCGATGGCGGACGCGGCCGACTCGTTCACCCCGGACCACCCGCAGCGTCTGGCCGCCCGGCTGACACTGACCTGGATCCTGTCGGAAACCGGCGCCTACGCGGAGGCAGAGCCGATGGCTCGCAGCCTGCGCGACGACAGCGTGAGGCTCCTCGGAGCGGCACATCCGCAGGTGCACAACTGCGGCCAACTCCTTGCCGAGATCCTGCTCCAGCGCGAGTGCTGGCAGGAGGCGGAGGAAGTAGCCCAGGAGGTCCTGCGGGCGCGGACTCGCGTGCTCGGTGCAACCCACCCTCACACGCTCGCGGGCCGAGACCGGCTCGCCCGCGCACTGCAAGGCGCCGGACGTCTCCGGGAAGCCCGGGAGTTCGCCGAGGCGAACGCCCGTGTCGCCACGGACGCGCTCGGCCCCCACCATCCCGACACCCTGGCCTACCACGCTCTGGTCCAGGAGCTCAGCCGCTCAGGTGTGCCTGGCGGATCGAGTCCCAAGAGTCCATCCGATGTCGACGAGGAAGGCACCCCGACCCGACCATGAGTACGAATCCGGCACGCGTATGGCGCAGGAGCAGCCACAGCGGCAGCAACAACAACTGCGTCGAAATACTCACCCCCCCCCCGCGAGGATTCGCACCTGTCCGTGACTCCAAGGATCCGGACGGCCCAGTGATCTACTTCCGCGCCGACGCGTGGTCCAGCTTCGTGGGCGCCATACGACGCGGGGAAATACCGACCTCGATCACGGACATCTGCCGCCCATAACGCCGATGCACTCGATCAATTGGCAATGCCCAGCCCACTCGCACTTGACGAAGAAGGACGCCATGCTCGAACACCTGGCCAGCCGGGGTTGGCACAAGAGCAGCCACAGCGACTCCGGGAATGAGTGCATAGAGGTCGACACCCCCCCCCGTTCGAAAATGTGTATGTGCGTGACTCGAAGGATCCAGATGGTCCGATCCTCCGATTTTCAGTAGCACCTTGGACTGACTTCCTGACCTCCCTGCGCGACGGCACCCTCGTCCGCATCGACATCGACATCGACATCGACGCGAACGTGCCTCCTCCCGTCGCGACAGCCCCGAGCATCCGCTGACGTGCTCCTCGGCCGGAGCCCGTCCCCGTCCGAGGAGCGAGCATGACCAGTGTGACGTCGCCATCCCCTGGGGGTGTCCGATGAGCAGCCGCAACGAGGGCCGCGCCGAGGGCCACGGGCAGGTGTTCCAGGCTTCTGGGGACCTGCACAACATCAAGGCCGACGCGGTCTATCTCGGCATCGCCGAAGCACTCGCCGCACCTGGACCGGACTCCGTACGACATCCCGCGACAGGCAGGCCCCCTGTCCGATTGCGGGATCGGGAGGAGCTCATGAAGCACCTGCGCGCCGCCATTCAGGCCGGGCCTGGCGGCCAAGTCCGGGGCGGCCAGATCTTCGTGCTCCACGGGCTCGGAGGCTGCGGGAAGACCGCGGTCGCTCACACGCTGTTCCAGGAGGTGGTCACGACCGGCGAACGAATCGGACTGTGGGTCAATGCCTCAGACGACTCCTCCCTCCGGGCAGGGATGCTCGCCGTAGGAGCGGACCGAGGTGCCGGCGAGGAGAAGCTCTCCAACGTGCGCCGCGGACTTCTGCCCGGGGCCGACCTGGTCTGGCGCCTGCTCGATCAGTCAGAGAACCCTTGGCTGCTGGTGCTGGACAACGCCGACGATCCGGCGACCCTGCGCAACGGCACCTGGCTGCGGTCCAGCCCGCGCGGCACGGTCGTGGTGACCACTCGCCAGGCAGCAACCCGGTGGTGGCCCGGAGCCGAACTGCACCAGGTGGGGGTGCTTCCCAGTCGGGCCGCCGCGCAGGTCCTCTGCGACCTCGCGCCCCACGCAGGCGACATCGAGGACGCCACCGCCGTGGCCGAACGCCTCGGACGACTCCCGCTCGCCCTCACCCTGGCCGGCGGCTACCTCGCCAATCAGATCATCTCCCCATGGAAGCTGGCCGACTACCGGGACCATCTGGACGCCTCGGCCCAAGGTACACAGATCGACCTGCTCGACCGAGGTGCAGACACCGCCCCCGAGGCACGGCATCTGGTCAGCCGAACCTGGCAGCTGAATCTCGATGCCCTCACCCGCCAAGGGATCGGCTCCGCAGTCACGCTCCTGCGGCTGCTCGCCTGTTGGGCAAGCGACCCCTTGCCGCTGTCACTCCTCGTCGGCGCCCAGCTGAACCCCGGAGCAGCACTGGACGACGTGGAGACCGCTCTGCGCGGACTGCTCGACCAGTCGCTCACCGACCTGATCCCCGGTCCGCCGCGCTGCCTGCAGACCCACCGCCTTCTTCTCGACGCCGTCGCCTGGAGCACACCACCCGACCAACACGACCTCCTCGGCTGCCTCGCTGCGGAACTCCTGACAGCACCCCTTCCCGAAGACCCCGAACGTTCCGCCGCCGATCCCCGCCTCACCCTGCTCGTGCCGCATGTCCTCGCACTGCTCCGTCGCCTCGCCGGCTGGAGTGACGTGCAGGACCGCACGATCGAGGCCGCCGCCGCGGCCGCCTTCCGATTGGTTCTCGGGCTGCACCGCAGCGGCGACTACCTGTCCGCACTGAACTTCGCCACCGATGCCGCGGCCCTCACCCGGCGGCTGCTACCGGAGGGCCACCCTGCCGTGCTCCGGCTCGATCAACGCGTCGGCCGGGCCTTGCAGCGGCTCGGCCGCTTGGAGGAGTCCGTGGCAGTCAACCGCCAGGTACTGGAGCAGTTCCGGCACACCCTCGGCCCGCAGGCACCGGACACCCTCGAGAGCCTTCTCGGACTCGGCGTGCCGCTCTGCATTCTCGGCAATACCGACGAGGGCACTCCTCTGATCGAGAGCGCCGTCGCCGGGCTGGCCGCAACGCTGGGCTCCAGTCACCCGTCCACCTTGCTGGCCAGGGCAAACCTGCTCGAAACAGCCACCGAACCTACCCTGACAGTTGCTCTGGACAACGGCCCCGCTCTTGTGGAGCGCTGCACCCAGGAGCTCGGCCCGCTCCACACGGTCACCCTCGCCGCCGAGATCAGCTACGCCAACGCCCTGTTCCGCGCCGGACATTACGCAGCCGCCCTCCCCGCGGCCCGTGCCTGCCTCGCTGCCCACGAAGGACGCTACGGTCTCCAATATCCGATCACCCTGGCTGCACGCTCACTGCTCAGCCGCACCCTTCTCAACCTCGGCCGCCCCGCCGAGGCAGAGAAACACGCAGCCCTTGTGCTCGCGGGGCGCCGAGAAGCACTCGGACCCGAGCACCCGTGGACCGCTACTGCACAGGACCATCTCGCAGCCTGCCGAGCCGCAACCAAACGGCCGACTTGAGCAGATTGGCCGAATACTGTCCTGCACACGTCACTTGAACGTGCTTATCTGCTGCGGATGCCGTTAGTAGTCGCACAGTCGCGGGGGGTTAGCTTGAAGCAGGCTGCGCAGGTGCTCAAGGATCTCGCACGTTCGTCGCATATCTCGGTCGACTCCGGCGCTGCCCTGGTCGGGAATGTGGAGGCCGCTGCGGCTGAAGCCGACCGAACCCGCGAGCAGAAAGCCAAGAGCGACGGCAAGGCTGCGGCCGAGCCTCCACGGCGCAAGCCCCTCCTCTGCCCCATCCCCGAGACAGATCTGGATCAAACGCTGGCACTCGCCCCTTGGACAGTCCTGCACTGCTTGGGCCGGGCCATGGCGCTCTCCCGGCAGGGTGCCGGTCGTGGACTCGCGGAGCACTGGGGATGCCTCAAGTACACCCAGGCGCTGGTCGGTGGACTGAACTCGTTCCTCGCCCTCTCGGACGAAGGCCGCGACACGGCCGAGTACTACAAGGCTCTGCAGTCACGGGAGCTCGGAATCGGCTTCGCGTGCACCCTGTCCGAGCTACTGCTGCGCCGCCAGTACCCAGACCACTCCGTCTCGATCATCCCTGCCGAAACGGCGCTCCGGGCCGGCTGGGCCCTGACGGGGAGGGACAAGGGTCCTAGATCCAGTGGCTCCCGGTATCGTCCACGGCTCTTCGCAGAGGTATGGAAGCCCGGGGAAGCCTCCAGGGTCATCCCGATTGCATGCAAGGGCAATCACAGCAATGCCGCGACGTCCCACGAACAACTCGCGTCAGCCTCCGCTCACGCAGAGGCCGTGCACGTCGGCGCCTGGAACGAGACGCCGGCCTTGGTCTTCAGCACGGAGATCCCGACCGAGGGACCGCTGACCGTGCACGCGCTCCAGGCCGAGGGAACGGGCGGTTGGCTTCAGCCACTGGCCCACGACCTGGCGGCCGGCCTGAATCACGACGTGCAAGAGCTGGCGATCTACCCCGGGATCCAGCCGCCCGACGACGAGGGCAGAGAAGGCGAACCCGAACCCGGCTACCAGATCCGGCCGCCGCACTTCTCGTGGTTCGCGCAGGTCCTCGGCCGGACCAACGCGGCTGGGATCGCAGCCTTCGCAGGCGACAGCGAGACGACCGCGCGATACCTGACGAAACGTCAGGGGAAGCAGCGCTTCACCGGTACCGTGCACGCGGCAACCGGCAGCGTGCAGGATGCCGCCTGGACTCTCCTTGGCACTCCCTTCGTCGGCACGGACCACGTCTTTCGGCTGAACGGGACCCGCGTCGAAGCGTTCTCCGGCGTGGATGCCACCCTGCTCGGTCTCCTCACCGAAGGGAACGTGGAGGAGTACCGACGCCAAGTGCACGCGCGCCGGTCGGACAGCCAGCGTGTCCAGTGGGACTCAGACTGGCGCGGGCCGGTATCCGTCCACAGCGACGGCTCCGTTCTCGCCCTCCGGGTTCTGCCCCAACCGCGCACACGAGCTCGCAAGGCGCTGACCAGTTGATACCGGCACGTACGCAGGCGTCGCGCCGGACGCGCGCACTCAGTTCACCAGCAGGGCGAGACCACTGCGCCGCTCTTCGAGGACCAGGCGGAAGAAGATGACCGAAGCACCTGATCAACGTCACCGCCTGTCGCTGGAGGTTCTGGCCGGGGGAGACGCTCTGCGCCAGGAGCGGCTCACCACGGATCTGCGGGGAGCGCTACGGAAGGCTGACGGCTGGGAGATCGAGTTCCGTGAGGGGACTGCACCGAACTCCGGCGACCGCAAGGGAGTCAGCTCCGGGGACCTCAGCCTGTGGGCCGTCGCTGTCGCTGCAGCTCGGCCCGCAGCCAACATCCTGATCACTCTGATCAAGGAGTGGTGCGCCAGAGACCGGCACCGCAAGGTCGAGATCACCTTCGGGAACGACTCCGTGGTCATCACGGGCAAGCCGGACCAGGCCCAGGAGCGCGTCATCGACTCGATGCTGGCCAGGATGCAGTCTGTTCAGGCGCCGAGCGCAGGGGACGACGAGGAGTGACCCGCCTCATCCGCCGCCGCGCACTGCTGATCGGCAACGAGCGCCACGACGACGGCCGATTCGGTCCCCTTTCATCTGCCCATGCTGACGTGTGGGGCCTCGGGCAGGTGCTGCGCCATCGCAACATCGGCAATTTCGTCTCGGCCGACTCCCTGACCGATCTCACGGCCGACGAGATGCGTGACGCCATCAGTGAGTTCCTCGAAGCCTGCGAGCCGGACGAGTTGGCGCTGCTCTACATCTCCGGCCACGGGGTCCGCCGGACGGCTTCCGGTGGAGAGTTCTACTTCGTGGCGACGGACACGGACTACGACCGCATCGAGGAGACCGGGGTCAGCGCGGGGTTCGTCAACGAGCGCCTTGAAGCGTGCTGGGCTCCGCAGAAGATCGTCATGCTCGACTCCTGCCGCAGCGGCGGATTCGCCGTCGGCCTGCGCACCTCGAACCGGCTTGCGCAGGACGCCACCGCGAAGTCGGAGGAGCGCGCACCGATCACCAGCCGTGGTGTCTATGTGCTCTCCTCATCGCGGGCGGGCGAGGATTCCTACACAGGAACGGTGAGCGCGGAGGAGGTCAAGCCGTCCGTCTTCACAGCTGAGGTGATCGAGGCCCTACGCACGGGAAAGGTGGGCAAGGACGGCACGGGTGAGATTTCCGTCGACGAGCTCTTCCAGTACGTCAACCGGCGGATGCGCCGTTTGGACAACGGCAGGCAGGTACCTGTGAAGTCGGCCCATGGGGTGGACGACACGATCATCCTCGCCGCCTGCCCGCTCGGCAGCGCGCCGATCCTCGTGCCCCTGAGTAGCAAGCCCCCGGCACAGTCTGAACATGCCACCAAGTCAGTCGGACCCAAGAGGCCTCCGGCGCGGCCGTCGTGGGCCGGCCTGCTCGACTACTACCGCGAATGCATTCTGTCCGACGAAGCCGATGCACCTCTGATACCCGTCGAAGAAGTCGGCACGTCCTACGTATGTCTGTCCGGCGCAGAACGTCTGCTGTCCGGAGACGTTGACAGCGACAACTGCATCAGCCTCCCCGATGAAGCAGTACCGCTGCTGGACGCAGCCGCCGAGCAGAACGCCGAACTGTGGACCGGCTACCCCGCAGTCCTGCTTCACGGCCAGCGCGGCCGGAGTGCATGGCGGTCTCCCAGGTTCGCACCACTGCTCATCCGCAGAGTGGAGCTCGTCCAGAACGACGGCGTACCCCGCCTGAAGCCGTACGGCCCCGTCCTGCCGCACCCTCGCCTGGCACAGGACTGGCTCGGGGAGGAGGAGGCCGCTCAGCTGGCGGAGACCTACCAGCCAACCTGGCACCGCGGGCAGCACGACCGCATGGCGGTCGACATCCGCAATCTCCTCGCCCAGGAATTCGAGCTCCCCTGTGTGCAGGAACTTCGGCCAGATCAGCTCGCCGAGCGCATCGATGTCGACACCCCAGGGCAAGGGGCCCGGAACTCCGCAGTGCTCTTCCTTGCGCCCTCGGACACCAAAGCCACCAAGAAGCTGCTGGACGATCTCGGTGCCATCGAGAGTCGCTCCTCCCAGATCAGGTCCACAGCCCTTGCCGCCCTGTCCCCCGACCCAGCCGAGCGCACCTCAGCACTGGCTCTGACCGATCCGGCACCACAACACCTGGTCATCCCTCTGTCATGCAACGACGGCCAGAAGGCCGTCCTGCGGTCCGCGATGACCCGACGCATCACGGTCGCCACGGGCCCTCCTGGGACCGGGAAGAGCCAGCTGGTGGCGAACCTCGTCGCCACTGCCGTGGCGAACGATCAGTCCGTCCTCGTCGCCTCGACCAACAACGAGGCCGTGGACGAAGTCTGGCGTCGCTGCGAGCGACTCGTTCCAGGCAGCGTCGTCCGGACGGGCTCGGCGTGGGCCAAGACCATGGACTACACCGAGGCCGAGGGTACGTCACTCCAAGCGCTGAGAGCGGCCCCCGCGCCAGTCGGCAACCTCCCTACGCTGAAGATTGATGTCGCCGTGACCGACGACGCATTGACACACACCAGCGAGGAGTTGTCCCGCATCGCGGAGGCAGAAGGCCTGCTGCTCGCCGCCGGCCAATCCCGCGAGACCTATGCAGCCCAACTGGACACTTCCGTCCCTGAACTGCTCAGCGCCCTGGCCCCGGGGCAGAGTCTGGATCAGATCGCGCGGAAGGCCGATCGCCTGGCCCGGGCACGGGTGGCAGGCGAGTGGAGACGTAAGCGCTACCTCCGCCGTCTCGGCGTGAATACAGGTGATCAGTCGAGTGCCACATGCGTCGCTCTTGCCGGATTCATATCTGCCCACGCCAGGTGGCTTGCAGGACTCGCATCAGCCACCCGGACAGACGATGACACCCTGAGCGCAGAACTCCACCAAGCCGAAGAACGCGTACAGGCAGCCTCGCGGGCACTGTTCGATGGTGTGGTCCGCGCCAACGCACGAAACGGTCGTCAGCGGATCGCGGCCCTGCTCACAGCACGCGACAGCGGACGAAGCGACTGGGCGGCGGTGAGGGACGTGCTGCCTGCGGTGAGAGGCTGGGCTGTCACGAGCCTCTCAGCACGACGCTTCCCGCCGGACGCTGCGCTCTTCGACCTCGTGATCATCGACGAGGCCAGCCAGTGCGCCATCCCCCATGTGCTTCCGCTCCTGTTCCGGGCCCGGCGCGCTCTGATCATCGGCGACACCATGCAGCTACCCCACATCGCGAAGATCGGTCCGGAACGCGAAGCACTCATCCGGCGAACGGCGGGCCTTCGGTCCTCGTGGCTGGAGCAGCACCGGCTCGCGTATCGCCGACACTCCGCTTTCCACGCTGCCGAGCGCGCTTCGGGCGCAAGCCTGCTCCTGGATGAGCACTTCCGCTGCCATCCGAGGATCGCGGCCGTCTCGAACGAGCTCTTCTACGACGGCGGCCTGACTGTCCTCACGGACATCCGCGACCGACCGTGCCTGCCTCGCCCCGCGATATTCTGGGCCCACATCGCAGGAAGGGCTGCACGACCACGCAACGGCGGATCGTGGGTCAACGACGATGAAGCTCGGCAGGTGGACCGGTTCGTTGCCAACCTGCTGGCCCAGCTTCCTCCGGAAGCCACGATCGGCGTCGTCACCCCCTTCAAGGCGCAGGCTGCCGAGCTCGGCAGGCAACTTGCCCGCTACGGAACGGACCGCATCCGCGTAGGCACAGTCCATACCTTCCAAGGCGGCGAGCGCGACGTCATGGTCTTCTCCCTTGTGGCCGGGAGCGGCATGAGTCCCAGCGCGATCAGCTGGGTCGACAACCAGCTCAATCTCTGGAACGTCGCCATCACGCGGGCTCGCTCACACCTGATCGTGGTCGGAGACGCGGACCTGTGGCGGAACCGCGGAGGGGTCGCCACCGCGCTGTTGGACGCAACCGGGGCAGATCTCCCCGCAGCCACCGACACGCCGCCTGAGCTGCTCAAGCGTCTCTACCAGGAGCTGTCCGCACGCCGGGACGCGAGCGTGACCCTCGCCGAGACCGTTAACGGCCACTTCGCCGACGCCATGGTGCGGCACGACGATGGCTCCACAATCGCTGTGCTGCTTGACCCCGGTCCGAAGGAAGGTGACGACGCTTCCCACCACCTTCGTGTGCGCCTTCACCGCGTGCGCTTGCTGGAGGGCGGCGAGGCCGAGGCGAAGGCGGTTCGCTACCCGGCGTGGCGACTCTTCGACGTTGCGGATACGCCGCGCCCAAGTGCCTCATGACGGGCGACTGAGTAGTCGGCCGTCCGCCGTACTTGAGTGCGGTCACCCCTTCAGCCCCGGGCCGCGCCTGGGGTCGAGCCGGTACAAGGCTGATTCGGGCCCGCAACGGCGCGCAGCGCGAGGTCCCCGGTAGGAACACGCGTCAGGGCTCTGGTCACAGGATTCCACAGGGCTACCTCGCTACCCTGCATGTCGAACGTGAGCAGCGGGATTCGCGTGGTCAGGAGGTCGCCCTGATAGGGGAAGGACTGCGACAGGGGACCCGCGCACACGTACTCCGGCGTCAGACTTCCCCAGGCAACCGGTGTGTCATACCGCGCACGGGCGACGGCCGCGGCTCCAGCTTGGCTCCCCGACTGCAAGGACGCCACAACAGTAAGCGCAGCAAATACGAGAATCATGGGCACGATGACCAGGTACCCGAGGTCCACGTGGAACCGGCGCGCGATGCCGGCGTACGCCAGCACAATGCTGCAGCCCAGTGTGCCGATCGCTATGGGACCGACTGCCGGAGCCAGGTGTGAGAGGCCGGACGAGGAGACATCGTCGACGCTCATTCCGAAGTGTCCAAGGTACTGCTCATAGCCGAGGCGAGCGATCTGCGCAGTCACGACCGGAATCATGGACAGCGCAAGGGGAATGGCCGCGAGAAGGACCTGTCTCCAGCCGGCACCCCGGACCAGGTCGCGCAGGCCGAACGCAATGACGGCGAGAAGGCCGAAGCCGGCGAGCTGCATCCAGCCCAGCCGTCCGTGACTCGCAATCCCGCTCCAGGCTCCGAACACCACACAGACGGCGGCCAAGACCAGGGCCAGGGTCATCTCTCCCCGGGGGCTGTGAACCTGGCGTGTCATCTGAGCCCATCGCAGCACGGGATAGATCGCCGTGACCAGCACCAGGCCGAACAGAAGCAGACAGACGGCACCGGGCCAACCACGTGACCACCAACGCTCGGTGGCCACAATCGTCAACAAGCCGGCACAGGGAACCACCGCCGCCCACAGCGCTCGCGACTTCGCTGTCCTCACCGCATACCGCCCCGGGGTCGGGTGGCTCGACCGGGCGGTGAAGGCAGTCGGGCGGATCTGCACCGGCTTGCTCCTTGTGGGGGCTCCCGGCAGGGCATCGCGACGCCGCAGTTCCTCTTCCGCGTGCATGAGGGAGTGCGCGTTGATGATCTCCCCAGTGTCCAATTGGCCGGATCTAAGCCGGAACTCGTCAAGCCGCCGTCGGAAGCCGCTCCTGCGAGTCGGCGGCTGGTGGTACACGCGGAAGGTCAGAGCGTGGACAGCCTCCGGTTCGAGCACCCGCGCTCCCCGACAGTGCACGGCAGTACCGTACGCCGCAGCACGGCTGTTCAATCGCCGCTCGGCTTCGGCTGCGGCCCGAGCCGTGGCCCCCGGAAGCGGGACGTCCACCTGCCAGTGGGAGCGCAGTTCGCGTTCCCCTGGTCCAATGACCCCACCTCGTATCGAGGCGTCCGGCGTACAGTCCCACCCCACCGACTCGAAGGCCTTCACGAGTTTCGGAGCCCCACTCGGATGGACAGATATCCACACGCGCACGAGCACATCGAAGTCGTTCCCGGGTATCACGGCGTCCTTCTGCCCTGGCCCCTCGGTCCTGCGTGCGGTCCGCGCGCGGCGGGCACGAATGGTGCTACTCGGGCGTCGTCTGGTCATTGGGCGTCATCTCCACTGTCTACCGACCTGCACCGGCAGTCTGCTTGTCCAGCAGAGAGGAACGCCAGCTGTTTCCGAGCTGCGTGTCGGCACCGGCCCCACGGCAAGCAGCCGAACCAGCTGCACCGCACCTCAAGCAGTCCAGACGGACTACCTGTCATGGTCGCCTACGGTCGCAAGCCGATCACTGCGAGCCGCCCTCGGTGCACTTTCGGGCAACTGAAGTCGCAGACGAACTTCTTGAGGGGAATTCCGGATTGGCGGTCCCATTTCGATCCGCGTGACCGTCTTATGGGTCGGGTGCAGCGATACGGCATCACGAGCGAGCAGCAGCCGGACGGTCTCGCATCTGGATGAACGCACCCTGTCTCTTCCGCAGAGTCCTCGACCCGGAGACAGCGCAATGTCCTCCCCTCCAGTACAACAACTGGTCCTCGACCGCATCGAAGCGGCATTTCTCACGCTTGGGCAGGATCCCCAGGGACCTGCATTCGACGGCGCCTCGCTCGGCAGCTGGCTCCCCATGCCGACCCTCCGCCTTGACCGTATGCGCGGCCTGTTGCTCAGACCTCCGCATGCGGAAGCCGTCCCCTCGATCTGGCGGGAACTCGTCACACGAGTCACCAGCGCCGAAGATCAGGAGCTCTGGCTACTCGTCGCGCTCGGGGCGATGAACCCCGGCATGCGCAGCATCTGCCGACGGGGCCGCCTGGACCTGTTGCAACAGCAGGAGCTCCAATCGGAAGTCGTGGCACAAGTCTTGAAGCGCCTTCGTTCGCTGGATCCGGCCCAGCCGGCCCTGGCGAGTGAGCTCTACTGGACTGCCAAACGCGCCGACAGCCAATTTCGCCGGGACCTGATTGCTTCGGAGCAACGAAACATCCCAGTCGACGCGGTTCCGGAGTTGGAGGCCGGAGCTGATGCCGGCCACCCAGACACTGCCTTGGCACAGCTCTGCAAGAGAGAAGTCATTTCCGGGGATGAGGCCGAACTGATAGGTCGGACCCGCCTTGAGGGCGAATCGCTCACTGCCGCCGCGGAACGACTGGGTATCAGCTACGCCACCTGCCGCAAGCGCCGGAGGCGCGCGGAGCACCGGATCGTGCAGCACTACGTCAAGGAGGGGCTTCTCACGGCGACACGTGCCCAGGCACTTCTCGGCGACGGGTCCAAGGGCAGCACACGATCAGAACCTGCCTCCTGCAAGGTCGAAGTCGCCGCCGCACGAACGCACCACTGGTTCAGGAGGCTCGATGCCGTCCCCGCGTGAGAAGACAGCCCTTGATGTAGTGGCTGCCGCCATCGATGGTCCGAGTGCCTGGGTGGGACCGCTGCTGCTCGACGGCACCACCATCCACCCGGCTCTCCCAGCCCGTGATCTGCCGTTGTCGGAAGTGCGCTCCCTGATGCTCAGCTCACGGCCACCGTACGAGGTGCGGAACGCTGTCTGGGCCGAGCTGGCCTTCCACGCCCAGCATCGCGGGGCTGACTGGGAGTTGGGTGCCGTGTGGATGATGGCGCCGGGCCTTCGAAAGGCCGCCCGCCGGGCTGTCAGTGACACCGGCGCCCCTTACGCAGACATCGAAGCGGAAGTCGTGGAAGGCTTCCTCCGCGAACTGCGGAGCATCGACATCGAGGTGCCCGCCATCACGGCCAAGTTGTGGTGGGCGGGGTACCGCCAAGGACTGCGGGCCTTGGCGGACTATCGACCTACGGCCTGGCGGCACGAGGTTCCCGACCCCGCCTCGCTGCGCCCCCACGCCTCGCCTCCTGGCCATCCGGACAGTGTGCTGGACCGAGCCGTCTCAGCCGGCGTCATCTCCGCAGCAGAGGCGGAACTGATCGGCGGGACCAGGCTGGAGACCGGCGGTCTGGCCGCAGCCGCAATGCAGATGGGACTCGGCTACCAGGCGTGCCGCAGACGCAGGACCGAAGCAGAGGAACGTCTTGCCAGGTTCCTGCTGGTGCCGGGAGTCTCCGCCGACCCCACCCCCCTGCGCACCCCTCCGGTCGCTCAACCTCGAATGACATGGACCGCCGACATGAGAGAGGCAGCCTGACGTGTCCGTGGAGAAGGAACAGAACGTGGGGCGGAAAGACGACCATCGCCCCAGCCGCGCTGACCTACTCGCCCTGCCAGTGTTCGTGAACCTGCAGACAGCTGCCGCGGTTCTCGGGCTGGGCAGGAGTACCGCCTACGACCTGGCACACAGGGAAGCGTTCCCTTGCCGGGTGCTCAAGGTCGGCCGGGCCTACCGGGTTCCCAGTGAGGAACTCCGCCGCCTCGCCGGTGTCGAGCAGCAGCCTGCTCCCAGCTCGGACGCCCCCTGCCAGACGAATCTCCGTCTCCCTCGCGCGGCCGAGCATCTGGGGCGCGCCCGCCGTTGTCCCACCTGCTACGCGCGAGTCCACCGCACGTCGAGGAGGCCAGCATGTCCCTCGTGAATGAGCACCGTGCCGTCCGCCGCCCAATCGCCGGGTGGCGGGGGGACACCACCGTCATCCTCGGGGTCCGCGCGCTGCTGACCGATGTTCTCGGCGGGGTCGCCGAGGACCTCCTTCCTGGGGAGGTGGACCTGCCTGACCACATGGGTGCTGTCGTCGCCTGCAGTTGGCGATGGCACCCGCCGAAGCCGTACGTCTACGTCCGCGCAGACCAACCGACCGATCTGCGTGCCGACCTTTGGGGTTTCGCGGCAGCGCTCGCCTCGTCCGTGTGCGAGGGGCGGCTGCCCCTCGGCGAGGAGGACTTCCTGTTCATAGGCAACCGGCGGGTACCGGGGGCCGGTTCGGGGACGGCTCTGCTCGGCTCCGCCGTCCTGCGCCGACTCGGGCGCCGCAACGCGGTTTGCGACTTCCCCGTCTATCGCTGGACGGACGGCGCGTCGCCTGCGCTACTCGCGCCGGCGGCTTGAATCCCGGCCCCGTCCAGCCCCCACAGTCCGCATGAAAGGGGTGAACCACCCGCCTCGGGACTCGCAAACTCATACGGTGAACCGGCGGAGTGTCAGTACCGAAGGGGGAAGTCGTTGCGCAGAGTGCCACCGGAGATGTTCCGGTTCGCCACCGGTGACCGTGCCGACCTCTACGGTGCGGTACTCCAGGCCTTCGGTGCGGCCAACGAACGGCTGGAGACCGCCCTCGCACTCGACGGGGTGCGCAGCAGACTGCGCACGGTCGGCTGGCTCACCGCCGTCGCCGACGACGACCTCCAGGACATCCTGCGCCAGCTCAAGCAGTGGGGACTGCTGGACGTGGTCCAGAACCACGCGGAGAACTACCGGACCGCCGAGGACTACGAGCGCCGAAACCTGCAGTACTCACTCACCCGACGTGGCGAGGCGGCGCTGGCCGGCGTGGAGCAGGCTCTCCTGGTACTCGCATCCACCGGCGCCCTGCAGACGGCGGTGCTGGAGGCCATCGCCGACCGACTGGACGAGCTCTACCTGCTGCTGGAGGACGCCACCACATCGGGCCGGCGACTCTTCACCACCCTGCAGGAGCTGGAGAGTCATCTGGAGGCGCTACTGACGAACACCAAGAGCTTCAACGGCGAGCTCCAACGCCTGCTGCGTGCCGAAGGGGCGGACCTCTCCACGTTCCGGGAGGTGAAGACGGCGACCGTCGCCTACCTGCAGGAGTTCCTGGGCAACTTGGACCAACGCAGTGGGGCAATCGCCTCCGCCGTCGCGCGCGTGGAAGAGCGGGGGGTGGCCCTGCTCCACGAACGGGCACTGCGCAGCGCGGAGCTGCCGCCTTCCCGGAGCGGGGATCCGGCCCCGGCGTGGCTGGAGGGACGCCGCGCCCGCTGGGAGGGTCTGCGAGCCTGGTTCCTACCGACGGACCGTTCCAGGCCGCGCGCGGAGCAGCTGCACGACGTTGCCCGACACGCCATTGTGACGCTGCTTCAGGTACTGGACAGAATCACCGAGTCACGTCGGCGGTCCTCCAGTGCTGTGCAGGACTTCAGGGAACTCGCCCGGTGGTTCGCGGCGGCGCCGACAGAGCCGGATCTGCACCGCCTCTGGTCCCTCGCTTTCGGCCTTGGGTCCGCGCGGCACCTCCATTTGGCACATCCCGACCCAGAGCTGGTTCCCGCCTCGGTGACCTGGGCGCAGGCGCCTCCGGTGCAGGTGTCGGCATTGCTGCGCACCAGCGGCAGGACCGAGCGGTTCAGTCGCACCGGCAAGGTGCGCGATGTCGGCGGCGTGAAGGCGGCCCGAGCTGAGCGCGCGCGGGCGGAGCGGGCGGAGTTGGAGGCGGCGTGGGACGTGCTCAGCACCGACGCGCCAATGCGTCTGTCTCTCCTCGGCTCACTGGACCACGTCGTCTTCGAGCGGTTGCTCGACCTGCTCGGCCGGGCGCTCGCATCCCGTCCGGGCCGCGACGGATCACGCCGGGCGGTCACCGCCGATGGCCGCGTGGAGATCATCCTGCGGCCTGCCGCAGACGCAGCGCGAGCCGTCCTGCTCACGGCCCGAGGAGAGCTGGAGAGCCCCGACTACCTCGTGGCCATCCACGAGGCAGGCAACCGCAAGCGGCAGGAGACCGTCGCAGGAGCGCACCAACCGTTGCCGAAGGAGGAGGCAGGATGAGTACGCTGGCCAACCAGCTCGTCACGGCCGAACGCGAAGAAGTCGCTCGCGGCATCCGACTGCTGCTGGGAAGTCCGGCTGTCACCGAGCGCGGCGATCCTGGCGCGTTCGAACTGGTCCGACGCCGCCAGGGCCCCCTGACCTCCTGGTTCGACTACCACTGCGGTTGGCAGTTGGTGGTCGAGCCCCGGCTCGGCTACGCCCGGCTGCTCAAGATCCGCTCCAGTGCCGACTCGTCCCGACCGGCCCGCCGGCAGCGGTCGGGCCGGGCGCCGTTCGACCGGCGCCGCTACACCCTGTTCTGCGTGATTGCCGCCGAGCTCTTGACGGTCCCGATAACTACGGTCGGCCTGCTCGCGGACCGCGTCGCCCAAGCGTGCGCCACGGACCCGGTGGTGCCGACGTACCACTCGGAAAGCCGTTCCGAACGCATGGCATTCGTGGACGCCCTGCGACTGCTGGAGGAACTCGGCGCAGTGCACGTGCTGGATGGCGCCACGGAGGCATACGCGGACTCCGCCGACGCAAAGGTTCTCTACCGCGTGGACGCGACAGCACTGCTCCGTCTGCCGGCAGCCCCGGTAGGCGCCTCGCGACTGGCGGTTCCGCCGGACGAGATCAGCTCGTGCTTCGAGGAGCTCCTGCAGGAGAGCGCGCGCGAGCAGCGATACGGAAGCGGTGAAGTGTCCGAAGGTGGCTCGACCGCCCAGCGCAACCTGCGGCTGCGGCATTCGCTCTTGCGCCGCCTCTTCGACGATCCCGTCCTGTACCACGAGGACCTCACCGAGGACGAGCTCGCCTACCTGACGTCGCTCACCGGGCGGCAGATCGTACGGCGCGCGGCCGAGCAGGCCGGCTTCCTGCTAGAGGAGCGTGCCGACGGATTGCTACTCGTCGATCCCGAGGGCATCGCCACCGACAGTCGCTTTCCGGACGACTCCTCTACGGCACGCGTCGCCGCCCTTCTCTTGCTCGAACCACTGACCAAGGCTGTTGGTGGACTCACCACAGAGGAGCTGAGCAGCCACACCCGGGCCCTGATGACACAGTTCCCGCGATGGGCCAAGCACTACCAGGCCGCGGAGGGCGCCGCAGTCCTCGCCGATGACGCCGCCCGGATTCTTGTCGACTTCGCTCTCGCGCGACGTCTCGGCGACCGAGTGCTCGCCCGGCCTGCTGCCGCTCGTTACCGGGCCATCGCCACCACGAACGACCGTGCAGGCGCCCAGCGGGACGCCGACACTGCCGAGGAGGACCCCGCATGGGTGTGACGTTGCTCCCCAATCACAGCACCGATCCGAGTGCCGGTGCTGCGATCCGCTCCCGCTGGCAACCCTCACGCGCGGGGATCCTCAACGTCTGGCGCTACTACGACGAGATCTTCACCTTCCACCGCGGGCGGCTCCTGCTCCGTGGCCCGAACGGAACCGGCAAGTCGAAGGCCCTGGAGGTGCTGCTGCCGTTCCTGCTGGACGCCAGTCTCCGTCCCAACCGCTTGTCCACCTTCGGGGGCTCCGAGCGCACGATGCACTGGAACCTCATGGGCGAAGGAACCTCCGGAAAGACGAGGGTGGGCTACGTATGGCTGGAGTTCACCCGGAACGTGGGGCGTGAGCAGTTCTGGTTCACCTGCGGGGCGCGCCTCCAAGCCAGTCTGCACACCTCAGGAGTGCAGACTGACTACTTCACCACGACACACCGGGTCGACCATCCGGACGGGCTCTCGCTGGTCAACGACAGCGGCCAACCGCTCACCCGTGCAGCCCTGGCAGAGGCGATCCGCGGCAGCGGCACAGTGCACGACACCGCGAGCGACTACCGGCACGAGGTTCGCGCGACCCTGTTCCCGGGCCTCACCGAGCAGGGCTACGACGCGCTGATCACCGCCCTGCTCCAACTGCGCACCCCCAAGCTCTCCGAACGCCTCGATCCCTCCCTCCTTTCCTCTTTGCTCTCCCGGGCCCTACCCCCGCTCGGCCAGCACGAGATCGCCGAACTCGCGGAGGGATTCGAACGTCTGGACCGCCAGCGCGAGCACCTCCGCGCCCTCGACGCAGAGGTTGCTGCGGCGACCACGGTCGCGGCGCAACAACGCGGCTACGCGCAACGCGTACTGCGGGCCGGCGCCGCCTCGCTCATCTCCGCCACCACCGACATGGACAACCGCACCCGGGACGCACGGACCAGCAAAGACCAGCTCGACCAGGCTGTCGCGGAGCGCAGTCGAATCACGGACGGGCGCACTGCGCACAGGAACTCGGAGGCCGAGACTCACGGCACCATCGAGGGACTTGAGGCGTCCGAGCCCTACCGACAGGGGCAACAGCTCACCGAACTCCGCGTCCTGGCCGAGCGGGCACGCCGCGAGGCCAGCAGGCTGGGCGAGCAGGCCCAGAGGCAGGTCCGGACCGCAGACCGCGAGCGAACGCTGGCCGAAGATCTCGCCCGGCAGGAGGCCGAGCACGAGGCACGCGTGCTCATCGCGTTCACGGACGCGCAGACCACGGCTCACCGAGCGGCGTTGGAGTCCGTCTTCGACGAGATCCGGACGAGCATCGACGCAACCGCCAACAGCAGCGAGGCGACAGCCGGAGCCTGCGGCGACGCACGTCGTCTGGCACGAGGTGCAGTCAGCTCTCGCCGCCACCAGATCGGTCAAGTCCGATCCGCCATCGAGAGCTGCGACCGGGCAGTCGCTGGCCGCACGGTCGCGGAGAGCCAGCTTGAAAGTGCCCGGGGACGGCTGACAGTCGCGTTGAGCGATCGCGACCAGAAGCAGCGTGCCTTCGGGTCAAGCTTGGAGCGGCTCGCCGAGGCTCTGCACCAGTGGTCTGCGGACTGCTCGGAACTGCTCTTCGAGGACGCGGAACAGCCGGCGTTCCTTGCTGCGGATGCAGACCAGGTTCTCGATCTCGTCAACCAGGCCGCCCTACGCGCGGACACCGCCATCATTGTGGAGCAGGCTTCCCTCCGTCTCTTGCGCGAGACAGCCGAGAGCCGACGCAACGAGCTGCAGGCTCGCAGGGAGCACCTCGGACGCGAGATCGACCTCCCGCCCAACGCGCCGCACACCCGAACCGCCGACCGCTCGACCCTGCCCGGCGCACCACTGTGGCGACTCATCACCTTCCGCGACGGAACCTCACCCCAGCTGCAGGCCGGCATCGAGGCCGCGCTCGAAGCATCCGGCCTGTTGGACGCATGGATGGCACCCGACGGGAGCATCAGGCTCCCGGGACACGACCGCCACATCACCATCACCGACGTCCCCGCCCTGCAGGGAAACACGCTGGCGCAGGTCCTGGAGCCCGAACCAGAGTCAACTGTTCCGGCATCTCGTGTCGCAGAGCTCCTCACACGCGTCGCCTACGGAGCGGTCCTGCCGACGGGGCAACAAGCGGCCATCGGCTCTGACGGCTCATGGCGACTCTCTGTAACCAGTGGAACGTGGGCCAAGACCGAGGCCCGCTACATCGGCGCTGCCGCCCGGAAGCGGGCCAGGAAGCGTGAGATCGAGACTCTGACAGGTGAACTCGTCCGAGCAGAGCAGTCGCTGGCTGATCTGGACCAGCAGGCCGCCGCCCTTGACTCCCGTCGGGCCCGGCTGGAAGCCGACCTCGCCGCTCGGCCCAGCCGTCACGAGGTGGAACAGGCTGAGGCCAGCGCAAACACCGCTGAAGCCGCCGTGGTCACCCGCGAAGACTCCGTCCGCGAGGCTGTCTCTGCTCTCGACACCACCGAAAAGGCAGTCGCTACGGCGCTTCGGGCACTCACGCGTCTCTCCGCGGAGCACAGCCTGCCGACGGAACGAGCCGCCCTCGACAAGCTTGAAGGAGTACTGGAATCTCTCCGGGACCACATCGACCACTGGTTGGAAACCCGGCTTCATGGGGCCTCGCTCAGCGAGAGACTGACGACCGCCCGAGACCGCGCCGAGGCCGCCCGTGACGAAGCTGTCGAGCGCAGCGGCGAGGCCGAAGAAGCAGAGACCGAAGCTCTCGCCTGTGAGGCCAAGCTGCGCGCCGTCGAGGGTGCCGTCGGAGAGGACTACCGCCAGATCGCTGCTCGCATCGCCGCGCTCCGCGTAGACCTCACCCGCACACGGAATGCCATCGAGGCCGCAGGGAAGACGCTCCTTGAGATTGAGGGTTCCATCGGCCGGCTCAGGTCGGACGTCGCTCACGACGAAGAGCTCCGCGACCAAGCCCGCGACGTGCGGGACAAGTCCGCGCTCCGGCTGCGTCGGCTCTGTCTTCTGAATCTTCCCCAGGACGCCGGCATCACGGTCGCTCTCGGCACAGGAGACGGCATCCGGACCACCCAGGAGGCGGCACGCGTCATCGCCACCGCCTGGCCCGGCCTCCTACACGAGCCGAGGCATGTCGGTGACGCCCTCACCCGCCTGCTGACGGCCGTCCACGAAGCCCGGGCACGCTTCGGCGGACGTGTCGACCTCGACGTCGACCAGGACGACGAAGTCCACGTGCTCGCCGCCACCATGAACGGCATCCGCATGGGGGCCGCCGGATTGCTGAGCGCTCTCACCGAGGAACGTGATCGCAGTCGCGACGACATCACGACCGCAGAGCGTGAACTCTTCGACCGGACCCTCACCGGCGGCACGAGACGCCATCTCGCCTCACGCATTCGCCAGGCCGGTGAGCTCGTCGAGCGCATGAACGCCCACCTGACTCAGGTGCGCACTGCATCCGACGTCGCTGTCCGCCTCGTCTGGCAGATCCATCCCGACCTTCCGACCGGAACCCGCACCGCACGGGAACTTCTCCTCAAGGACCCGGCCCGCATCACCGAAGCGGACCGTGAGGCTCTCCACGCCTTCTTCCGAGGGCGCATCGAGGATGCGAAGGCACGCAACACCGCCGCCAGTTGGGAGGAGCAGTTGGGCCAGGTCCTCGACTACACCTCCTGGCACCAGTTCGTGGTCAAGCTCGACCGGGCGAAAGGCGCTGGATGGCAGTTGCTCACCAAGAAGCTCCACGGTGCCCTGTCCGGAGGCGAAAAGGCCATCGCACTGCATCTCCCCCTGTTCGCGGCGGTCGCCGCGCACTACGAGGCGGTCCCCGAATCCCCGCGGCTGATCCTCCTCGACGAGGTCTTCGTGGGCGTCGACACGGTCAACCGCGGCCAGGTCTTCGCGCTGCTGACCGCCCTCGACCTGGACATGGTCCTGACCTCGGACCACGAATGGTGCACGTACCGCGAGCTCCCCGGGATCGCAATCCACCAGCTGATCACAGGTAGCGACGGCGACGACGCGGTGACCAGCGCGCGCTTCACCTGGACCGGCCTGGAGCTCCAGTCCGACGAGCCGGAGGAGGCCCTTCTGTGACGTGGCGCACCCAACTCGACCGGGCCGAACTCCGCCCACTATGGCAAACGCTCCATCACCGCCTTTCCTCCGGACGAGCCGTCACTCGGGTAAGGCTGGGGCCACTCGACGAGACGGGCCAAGCGGCTCTGGCCGATCTCCTGGGACTCGACCGGCTGCCGGGAGAGCGCCCGAGCGTCAACTTGGACCGGCTGGACGTCGTACTGCGTGAGGTCTGCGAGCTGTCGGTCCGAGACGTGGTCACCCAACTGATCGGGCCCCTCGGGAACCGTGCCGCGGACGCTGTTGGTGCACGTGAAGCGCGCGAGGCGCTGTGGTCCTGGCTGGGCAGTCATGAGGTCGTGACCGCGCAGCCGGCACTCATCGCATGGGTGGAACATCTGCGCGCCACGGGCCTGCTCGCAAGTTCACCCTCCGCTTCAAGAGCCTGTGCGGCGTCGGCGCTCAGGGTTCTGGCCGCCCTACCCGCCGACGGCGAGCCCTTGCCCGTCCTGGCGGCACGCCTGGTCGACGGGGATGCCCATGCCCTCGACGACGGAACCCGACTGTCCTCGTGCGTGCTGCGTGCCTTGTCGGTGCTCCATGACGTGCCGATGCCCGAGAGCGCCGAGGAACGTCGCGCGCTGTGGGGCCGTGCCGGCGCCTCCGACGACGAGCTGTCCAGCACCGTCCTTGTCGCGGGCCTGCCTCTGCGCGGAGACGGGCTGGCCGCTCGGATCGCGCGCCTGTGCGCGCAGTCGGGCCAGGCGGCAAGTCTCACCCTGGCTCAGTTGCGTGCTCAGGGTCCGCTGGGGCTCGGAGCGTCCCGGGTGTACGTCGTCGAGAACCCAAGCATCCTGGCGCTGGCCCTACGGCGGTTCGGTGACCGTTGCCCGCCTATGGTCTGCACGTCCGGGTGGCCGAACACCGCAGCGATCCGCCTCTTGCGGCTCCTGTCCGCCGGAGGTGCCGAACTGCGCTACCACGGCGACTTCGACGGCGAGGGAATTCGCATCGCCGCCCACGTGATTGCCAAGACGTCGGCCGTCCCCTGGCGCATGACGGAACAGGACTACCGCAACGCCGCCGCACAGCTCCGGCCCGGGAGTCCAGTGCCGGGCCGACTCACTCCGGCGCCCTGGGATCCTGCCCTGGAAGCCGCCCTGGAGGAACTGAATGCCGCCGTCATGGAGGAGGTGGTGGCCGACATCCTGCTCGACGAGCTCGCCCTCCGCGCCTGACACTCACCGAACCTGGAGTAGGCATGCCCGTGTCTCCGGTTGCTTGCGACGCCAACACCCCTGCTGCCCCCGGCACCACAGACCTCTGTCCCGTCTGGTGCCGCACAGTCCACACCTCCGAACCTTGGGACGTCTGCCACGACGGACCCAGCGTCCAGTTCGCCCCGAACTCCGAGGCCTCTCTGGGTTCCGCCGGAATCGAGGCCACCATTCTCAGCATCATCGAAGTGCCCGAAGACCTTCTCCGGCCGCCGGTGGTGTACATCGCCGGGCGCAACGACGACCTCGAACTCGACCTCCCCGGCTTGGACGAGCACATCGCAGATGTGGAGCGGTTCCTGGCGGATCTCAAGGTCCTGCGCCGACAGTTCGCCGACATCCTGGCCGGCCCGGGAGCGCAACCCGGGGAGGACCCCCGGCTGCTCGTTGAGCGCACCTCGCCGTGCCCACCTTGGTGCGTCAGCACCGCCTGCCGCGACACCGCCCCATTCGACCGGACGTGCTTCCCCTCGGACCGTTATCACCACTCCGAGACCCGTTCCCTCTCACCGGGCCGGGAGAGCAACACCTTCATCCAGTTCGATCTGGTCCAACAGGCTTTCGCCCAGCGTCCCGACGTGGTGCTCAGTATCGACACCGGCCGGGACGACGCGTGCACCACCTTGACCCTCGACGAGGCGAGGACGCTGGCGACTTCGGTGGGCGCGCTCGCCACACTGGGAGAGCGACACGCCCAGCCTGGGTGCCTACCTCCCCTGCCTGACATCCTCGGCTCTGTCGGGGCTCAGGTATTCGAAGATCCGGGCCTCAAGCCCGACCGCCCGGGCTACACCCTGGGCCGTGTCTCTGAGGACAGCCGGGTCCTCGTGGTCGTACCTGGTGGCTTGTCGCCGGAACACCGCGAATGGGTGATCCGGGAGCAGCTCGGGGACGCGTCCCACCGTGCGCGGCGCGAGAGGACACCGGAAGAGCAGACGAAGTCGCCGATTCCCCTGCCTACAGCCGCGTAGCCCGAGCGGCGGCTGGCCCCGCCCAACGCTTTTAGTTGGGCAGGGCCAGCCGCCGCGAGGTGCTCATCGGGTCGCCGCCGCACGGTGGTCGACGCAGCGACGCAGGCGTCAGGCGTTGGCACGCCGCGTGCGCTTGGTCGTCTTCTCCGTGACGGGCTCGGCCTCCTTCGCCGGCACCGCGGTCTTGCCGATGGTCGGCAGGACGAACTCCTTGACCATGTCGACCGCGTCGCGGACCAGCGGGCGGAAGACCCGGTAGCGCGACAGGTTGACGATCTTGGCGACGAACGGGGCGCAGCGCTGCACGAAGGCGCGGGTGCGCCCGGTGTCGTCGGTGCGGTCGAAGACCCAGTACAGGACGACGACCATCAGGTGCAGCCAGAGCAGGTCGGGCAGCAGCTCGTCCAGCTCCGGGTCGATCTTCGGGCCCAGGTCCGAACCGTCCAGCACCTCACGGAAGAGCTGGACCGCCGTCTCACGGGCCGGGTGGGACTCGTTCGAGAAGGGGCTCAGCGCACTGTTCGGGTCGGCCGCCGTACGGAAGAACTGCGCCGCGAACTCGTGGTACGGCGCCGCGCAGTCCACCCACGACTCCAGCGCGATGGTGAGCCGCTCCGAGAAGTCGGTGCGCCCCTCCATCCGCGCCCGGGCGTCGACCAGGTGCTCGTGCGTCATCCGGTCGTAGAATCCCTGAATGAGGAATTCCTTGCCTTCGAAATAATAGTAGGCATTTCCAACGGATACGCCCGCTTCGGTAGCGATTGCCCGCATGGTCGTCTTGTCGTAGCCCCGCTCCTGGAAGAGCCGCATCGCGGTCTCCAAGATCAGAGCTCGCGTCTGCTCGCCCTTGGGCGCCTTCGCCTTAGTCTCGACCGCCTCTGGCGGAACACCGGCAGACTCATCCTTCGAAGGCGTCACGTCATCCACGCTCCCCGACAGTACCGGCGAACGAGGAGCCATCTCGATCCTTACTAGACTCTCGCCGAAACTCTTTGCCCTCGTAGTAGTAGTAGGCGTTGCCGACCGAGACGCCGGCCTCCGCCGCGATCGCGCGCATCGTGGTCTTGTCGTATCCGCGCTCCTGGAAGAGCCGCATCGCGGTCTCCAGGATCAGCGCGCGGGTGCGTTCGCTCTTCGCCTTCTTGGCGCTCTCGGCCGCTTCAGCCATCTCGCTGGTCTCGGCGGGCTCGGTGGAGGCATCGGCAGGCAGATCGTCGGTCACCCGTCGAGGCTATCCGGAGCGGGGGTAGCACTCGCCGCCGCAAGAGACGTCGGCTTCGGCATCGGCGTCGGCGTAGGGCCGGGTGGTGGGGGAACCGGCTGCCCCCTGCACAGTCGGTGCCCCCACCTCCCGTCCGTCCCTCCGGGCGAGCGCCTTGCGCCACCGTGCTGCGGCGAGCACCGCCGCACGGGCGAGCGGCGCCCCGGTGGGTGTACTGAGCCGGTGCGCCGTCACCCGGTAGCCCTCGAGCGCCCAGAGGCAGGCGATCCACGCCGCCGAGCCCTCGTAGACCTGACCGTCGTCGCTGACCACCGTGATCTCGGACTGGCTCCGCGCGTGGTCCAGCTGCGGGAACCGGGCGCGCGCCTCGGCGGAGGCGACATCGACGAACTCGAGCGGCACCAGCTGTCGCTGCCGTTCCAGCCAGCCGCGCAGATGGCGACAGAGCGGGCAGGCCGGATCGGAGAGCACGGTGAACCATCGGACCGGGGCGTCGCTGGAGCCTCGGCCCGGGGCGTTCTCCTCCGCTGCCACCGCTCAGACCTGCGGCGCGACGGGCCCGACGGGGCCGGCCCAGCCGGTCGGCGGCATCGGCGGACGGGGCTCCTGACGCAGCGCCGACCCGCGACGGAAGCGGTTGAGGACGTAGACGTTGACCAGGTGCAGCACGCCCAGGACCAGCAACACCGTGCCGACCTTGTACGACAGGGCCTGGAAGACCCCGACCACGTCGCGTACGTCGTTCTGCCCGCCGCGCAGCCAGAGCGCGACGAAGCCCAGGTTGACCAGGTAGAAGCCGACCACCAGCAGGTGGTTCACGGCATCGGCGAGCTTGTCGTTCCCGTGGAAGACGTCGGCGAGGAAGACCTTCCCCGAGCGGCTGAGCGTGCGGCCCACCCAGATGGTGAGCGCGATGCTCAACACCAGGTAGACGACGTAGGTGATCACGGTCGAGTTCATGGCGAAACAGCCCTTCAGTACGCTGCGCACTGGTTCTTGAACGCGTTCAATTTCGCGTTGATGCGACTGTAGCCATGTTTTTGAACGCGTTCAAGTGCTTGTGCGAGGGCATGCGGGAGCGGAAGCTCAGATCTCGGTCAAGTGGGGTGTCGGCCTGGTGCGCCCCGGGCACAGTGGCGTTGACGCGGCGGGGACCCGCCGCCGAACAAGGGGGGCCGATGATGATCGGTACGGGATTCGTGGTGGTGCTGGGCCTGGTGGTGCTCGGCGTCATCGTCGCGGTTTCTGCGGGTGCGGCTCAGAACAGCCGGAACAGGCAGCGGCGCGGAACGGTGCAGCGACAGGCCATGCCGTGGCAGCCGGGGCAGCAGGACGGGTTGAGCTACCTCTCCGACCCGGGCACGCCGGCCGGCGGAGAGGCGGGGACCGGGCACGCGGGTCACGGCCACGGCGGTCACGGCGGTGGGCACCACGGCGGGCACCACGACAGCGGCGGCTCGTCCTGGTCCTCAGGCTCGGACTTCGGTTCCGGCGGCAGCTTCGACAGCGGCGGCGGTCACCATCACGGCTGACGAAGGGGGCCGCGCCGACGTTGAGTCCGCGCGGCCCGTTCAGCTCATTTCACGCGGTACTCGTACGGCGTCGTCGTCGCCAGCTGCGTGAAGCCGAGCCGCGCGAGGATCGGCCGGCTCTGGTCGGACGCGTCGACGAAGAGGTAGCGGTAGCCGCGCTCGACGGCGACCCGCGCGCGGTAGCCGACCAGCGCGCGGTAGATGCCACGTCCGCGCCACGCCTCGACGGTGCCGCCGCCCCACAGGCCGGCGAAGTCGGTGCCCTCGTTGAAGTCCATCCGTGCGGCGCAGACCGGCCGGCCGTCGGCCACGGCGACCAGCGCCACCACGCTCTCCGGCGCGCGCTCGAGCTGCACCAGCAGCCGAGCCTTGATCCGCTCGCCGACCCCGTTGTCGAAGGCCTGGTCGTGCACCTCGGCAAGCATCTCGATCCCGGCGGCGTCCGTCACGGGCACGAAGGCGACCCCCGTCGGCATCGGCGCGGGAATCCCGGCGATCTCTGCCGCCTCGGCGACCATCAGCGCCTCCGCGTCCTCGGGCACGAAGCCCGCAGCGGCGAGCCGGGCACCGAGATCGGCGGGGCGGTCGTGACTGTAGAGCTTCCACTCGAAGCTCTCCACATCCCCGAGCGCGGCGTAGTCCCGCACCTGCTGCGCGATCACGTCGTCGGCATCCGCGCCCGCCTCGTCCGCACCCAGCCCGGACCAGAGCACGCCGTTCCACATCGCCCCCGGCCCGACCTGCCGCGTCACCGCGCCGACCCGCTCCACCCGCGTGAGCGGACTGTCGGGCCGCGCCTCGCGACGCATCTGCTGGTCGAACTGGGCGAGTGCGGCGTCAGCATCCATGAGGGCAGCCGACCACACCGCCCTGACCTGCGCAAACGAATATTCTCTCGCCGCCTGCGGTGACCGTAGGGCCCGGATCACTCGTTCGGCTGACGTTCGGCCTCAGAGACGCGGGGCCGGGTTGGACCCTACGATGATGGTCTCGACATCAAGCCGGTGAGGAGGTGCACATGTCCGCCGCAGCGACCGAGCATCATCGCGACGATCCGGCCACTCTCCTGCAGCAGGCCGAACGCATGTGGCAACAGCTTCCGGAGGGCTACCGAGTCGAGATCATCGGGAGTCAGATCACCGTGACGCCACCACCCGACAGCCGCCACGGCATCACTCTGACCGACGTGATGTTGCCATTCCTCGCCGCAGGGCTTCACAGCGATCAGTCGAAGGTGGTCCAGGGCGTCGGACTCTGGCTGCCGACGGGCCCGTCGGACTTCGCCATCCCAGATCTGGCTGTTGTCGATGCGGACATCGAGGACCACTGCGTCGAAGCCAACTGCTACGACCCAGCAGTCTTCCGGCTCGTCCTAGAGGTCTCCTCAAGCAACTACGCCACCGACCTCCGCGCCAAGGTCTCCGCCTACGCGGCGGCGCACGTGCCGGTGTACGTCATCGTCGACCGTCGGCACGAGCGCCTCCACCTACTGACCAGCCCTCAGCAGGAGGAATACGCCTCCCACAGGGTCCACGCCCCGGGCGAGAGCGTGACGCTCCCCGCGTCCATCGGCGCGGAGGTCACGCTCGACGTGGCCTCGCTGCTCAGTCTCAAGAGCTGAACGCCGGTCAGACCCCGACCGTTCCGTCGACGCCTTCGCGGAGGAAGTCCGCGTGGCCGTTGTGGCGGCCGTACTCCAGCAGCATGTGCAGCATCACCGCGCGCAACGTCACGTCGGACTCCCAGCGGGGGGCGTAGACCGTCAACTCCAGCGACTCCGCCTCGCGCTCGATCCGCCGGGAGTGCTCGATCTCCGCGTGCCAGGCGGCGAAAGCCTGCTCGCGCGTCGAGCCGCTCGCGTCGTAGGCGACCTGGTAGTCGCCCTCCGGCGACCAGACCAACGGGAGATCCGTCTCCTGGTTGATCGTCCGCCGGAACCAGGCTCGCTCGACCTCTGCCATGTGCCGCACCAGGCCCAGCAGGGAGAGCGTGGACGGCGGCATGGACTGCTGCCGCAGCTCCTCGTCCGTCAGGCCGTCGCACTTCATCGCGAGCGTGGCCCGGTGGAAGTCGAGCAGCTCGCGCAGCGACTGGCGCTCGCCACTGGAGGTGTCCGGCGAATTCCGCACCGTCGGCGTCGACTTGGTCATTTCTTCGGCTGCCATGGCTTCAAGATCCCTTCCCGTTCGAGGGCCACAGCCTATGTGTGCGGCGCGACCCAGTCGCCTGAATCCCGACACCGGGAAACGTTAGGCTCCCTGGCCATGGCCGATCTGACCGAGACGAACCCGTCGAGCGTGATCCAGACGCGCTACCTCAGCACCACCCGCTCCTCCTACGACACGGTCGCCCACGACTACGCCGTACTGCTGGCGGACGCGCTGGACTCCCGGCCGCTCGACCGCGCGCTGTTCGGCGCGTTCGCCGAGATGGTCGGGCCGGAGGCGGAGATCGCCGATCTCGGCTGCGGGCCGGGACATGTGACGGCGTACCTGCGCGGGCTGGGCGCGAACGCTTTCGGGCTCGACCTCTCGCGCGAGATGGTCAAGGTGGCGCGGCAGCGGCATCCCCGGATCCGGTTCGTCGAGGGCTCCATGACGGAGCTCGACCTCGCGGACGGCCGCCTCGGCGGGATCGTCTCCTGGTACTCGATCGTCCACACGCCCCCGGAGCTGCTGCCCACGGTCTTCGCCGAGTTCCACCGCGTGCTCGCGCCCGGTGGACACCTGCTGATCGGCTTCAAGGCCGGCGAGCGCCTGCACCACCTCGACCGCGCCTACGGGCACGACCTCTCCCTCGACGTCTACTGGACGCCGCCGGAGCAGATCGCCTCCCTGCTCCAGGAGGCAGGCTTCGCCGTGGACACCCGCCTGATTCGCGAGCCCAGCGACGCGGAACGAGCCTCGCGCCAGGGCCCGCAGGCTGTGATCTTCGCCCACCGCCCGCCGCAGGATGCCTGAACCCCATGCCCGTTGATCCGTCGGGACTGTCCGGATCACGTGCGGTTTGCGGGGCGCAAAGGAGCGGCGTTCGTGATCCCGGCGCACGCCACCTTCGAGTGGAGGCTCTCCATCGGCGTTGCCAAGAACTGGCTCGTCAACGACGGAAAGATCGACATCCTGACCGGGTACGAGGAGCAGGGCAAGACCCTGCACCCCCACGGCGGTGGGGGACCGGTTGAGCTCACTGTCGGCGACGGCAAGAACGGAGGCCCGGTCCTGGTTTCGGTCGCCGGTGGCACCAAGCTGTCTCCCGGGCACCCGGCCTGGGAGAGGCTGACCGTCACCAACCACACCGGCGCCACGATCTCCGAGCCGCTGAAGTTCCTGCCGCAGGCGTTCGCCTTCGCCCAGATCGGCCAGGTAGATCTCAAGCTCTACCAGTGGGTCGGCGCCACGGCCAAGGCCAAGGCGCACTGGCAGGACATCACCAAGTCCGGCTTCACCGTCCCGGCTGGCCTGGCGGACAGCGCCACGGCCTCGGCCTGGTTCCAGGTCCGCGTGGTCTCCTACACCGCCAAGGCCCCGTCCGAGCAAGGCGAGATCTGGGCCTACAGCCCGCAGATCCTGCCGACCCCGCAGGCGATGCCGTCCGAGCCGGTGACGGTTCTCCGCTGAGGTCGTTCCGCCCGGCCCGTGCGACTACGGGCCGGGCTTCTCATTGAGCCGCCGCCGGGGAGAGAAGTGCTCCGGCGGCGGCTCGTTTACGGTCCTGGCCCAGCGTGTGTCTCGTCGGGCGACGCGCGCGTGCGATTGTTAGCAGCGTGCTTGCATTTGCAAGCACGGCCAGGCAGCATGGAGGCATGGCCTCACTGAACGTCGGGTCGCTCGGCGAGTACATCCGGGAGCAACGGCGGCATGCGCAGTATTCGCTGCGTCAGCTCGCCGACGCCGCAGGGGTGTCCAATCCGTACCTCAGTCAGATCGAGCGCGGACTGCGGAAACCGAGCGCGGAGATCCTGCAGCAGATCGCCAAGGCGCTGCGGATCTCTGCGGAGACGCTCTACGTGCAGGCGGGGATTCTCGAGGAGCGCGAGGAGCAGGGGCTGGAGTTGCGGGCCGCGATTCTCGCGGATCCGCTGGTCGACGAGCGGCAGAAGCAGGTGCTGCTCGCCGTGTACGAGTCCTTCCTCAAGGAGAACGGCGTCTACCACGCCGCCGCCGGGGCCACCGCAGACGAGCCGCAGACCCAGCCAGTCGACGACGAGAACCAGAAGGGGAGGACCACCCATGCCGATCGCTGATGACCTCCGTAAGACTCTGTCCGACCCCACGCCGCTCTACGCCCTCGCGGGTGCTGGGGACCTGGCCGTGGAGAAGCTCAAGACCGTGCCCGAGCGCGCCGCCGCGCTCGCCGCGGACCGCAAGGCCACGCAGGAGAAGGCCACGGCGAAGCTCACCGAGGCGCAGACCAGGCTGACCGAGGCGCAGGCCAAGGTCACCGAGGCCGTGCAGACGCTGCCGACCGACCTGAAGTCGCTGCAGGAGAAGGCCCAGGGCCTGGCGCTGCAGAGTGTCGGCCGCGCGGCCGAGCTCGCGGTGAAGGCGCGCGAGGCCTACGACGAGCTGGCCGTGCGCGGCAAGTCCGTCGTGGAGCGACAGCGCAAGGACGCCGCCGACGAGGCCGAGGCCGCGATCGAGGCGACCGTCTCCAAGGCCGACGTGTTCGCCGCCGAGGTGGCCGCGGACGTCGAGCCGACGCCCGCCGCCGAGCCCGCCGCCGAGGCGAAGGCGGAGGCGCCGAAGCCGGCGCGGAAGACCACCACGCGCAAGCCGCGCTCCGCGGAGTAGCGCAGCAGAAGATCAGCATCCATGACCACGGCTGGGGCACGTCTCACGTGTCCCGGCCGTTGTCATGGCACGATGGGCCCCGCACGAGCCTGGTCGCACGAGCCTGAGCGTTTGGCAACAAGGGAGTGGTGACGATGCAGCTGGCCGCCTACGGGCTGCTGACGGCAGCGTTCAGCAACGTCATGTACTGGCTGCTGATGGCGCTGACCCTGTTCAAGGTGTTCACGTTCGTCGACGCGGCGGTCCGCCGCGAGGACGCCTACCGCGCCGCGGACAAGCAGACCAAACCGTTCTGGCTGATCATCCTGGGCGTGTCCGTCGGGATCGACCTCTTCCTCGGGATGCTCTTCCTGTCGCTGATCGGGCTGGTCGCCGCGATCGTCTACATGGTCGACGTCCGACCCGCGATCAAGCGGGTGTCGCCCTCCCGGAAGAGCCGGAACGGGCAGCAGAAGAAGCACGACCACATGGGGCCGTACGGGCCCTGGTGAGCAGCAGCACCGCGACGTCGTCGGCCAGCGCGCCGCCGTTGAGGTCCTCGACCTCGGACATGGCGGTGTCGATCAGCAGCTCGTCGCGCAGGCCGCCCTGCTGGTGGTCGCCGATCATGTCGATCAGCCCCTCCTGGCCGAGGCGACGCGTGCCCGCACCTATCCGGCCCTCGATCAGGCCGTCGGTGTAGAGCATCAGCGCCCAGTCCTCCCCCAGCCGGACCTTGACCGGCGGCCAGTGGCCCGCGCCGATCAGGCCGAGGGCCGGGCCCGCGTCGTCGAAGGGCAGCAGAGCGGGCGGGCCCTGGTCGCCCAGCAGCAGCGGGGCCGGGTGGCCGGCCAGGTGCAGCTCGGCGTGGTCCCCTTCGGGCCCGATGGCCAGCATGCACAGGGTCGCGAAGATCTCCTCGCTGCGGCGCTCGTGCTCCAGCACCCGCTGGAGTGTGGCGAGCAGTGCCTCGCCGGTCAGGCCGGCGAAGACCAGGGTGCGCCAGGCTATCCGCAGCGCGACGCCGAGCGCGGCCTCGTCCGGGCCGTGGCCGCAGACGTCGCCGATGACGACATGGACCGTGCCGTCGGAGGTGCGGACGGCGTCGTAGAAATCCCCGCCGAGCAGGGCGCGGCGGCGGCCGGGCCGGTAGCGGGCGTGGAACGTGAGCCCGGAGCCGTCCAGAAGTGGGGTCGGCAGCAGGTGGCGCTGCAGGCGCGCGTTCTCCTGGCCGCGCAGCTCCGCCTCGACCAGACGGCGCTGTGACTCGTCGGCGCGCTTGCGTTCGACGGCGTAGCGGACGGCGCGGGTCAGCAGTCGACCGTCCATCTCCTGCTTGACCAGGAAGTCCTGCGCGCCGGCGGCGACCGCGGCGGCGCCGAGCTGGACGTCGACCGTGCCGGTCACGGCCAGGACCGCCGTCCCCGGGGCGCGACGCAGCAGCGTACGGATGTCCTCCAGGCCGCTGCTGTCTGGGAGCTCCAGATCGAGCAGGACGCAGGCGGTGTCCGCGTCGAGCAGCCGCAGCCCCTCGGGCAGGCTGCGGGCCCAGCGGAAGGCGACCTCGGAGCCGAGCTCGGCGAGAAGGTTGCGGACGGACTCCGCGCCGGCGTCGTCGGCCTCGATGAGCAGCACGGAGAGCGGCGTCGCGGGCGCGACGGGGACAGGGACGAGGACGGGGGGCGCGACGGGGACAGCCTGCGCGGCCGGGGGCGCCGAGGGGACGACGGAGGTGCGCGGGCGCGGTATCGGAGCGCTCGCGGAGTTCTGGTTCGCTGCGCTCGAAGCGGCGCCGGCGTGGGCGGACATGGGCTACCTCCCTCTCCCCGACTCGGTAACGGCTGGGCGGTGGGCGTGGTGCCCATCAGACACCATGATCCGGCGACCTCCCCGTGACCGTGACGTGATCTCCACGACCTCTCCCCACCGGGGCGGAGTGGACAGAAGGCGGCTTTTGTCACCCTGATGGACCAGAACCCGTGCGCCGCTTGGACGGTAACGAAGATGCTCGGCGCGAAGGCCCGCAGATAGCGTGCGAAGGGACGAAAGGAGCCCGTGATGGAGATCACGCTCGTGCAGGGTGACATCACCACACAGCAGGTGGACGCCGTCGTCAACGCGGCGAACTCCTCGCTGCTGGGCGGCGGGGGCGTCGACGGGGCGATCCACCGGGCCGCCGGACCGGAACTCCTGGCCGCGTGCCGGGCGCTGCGCGCCTCCCGCTACGGCAGGGGGCTGCCGACCGGCCAGGCGGTGGCGACGACGGCCGGCCGGATGCCCGCCCGCTGGGTGATCCACACCGTCGGCCCGGTTCACCCACGCTTGGAGGAAGGCGCGGCCGAACTCGAGCGGCGGGCGCAGCTGCTCGCCTCCTGCTATCGCGAATCCCTGCGGGTGGCGGAGGAGTTGGGCGCGCGCACGCTGGCGCTGCCGGCGGTCTCCACCGGCGTGTACGGCTGGCCGATGGAGAGCGCGGCGCGGATCGCGCTGGGGGTGCTGGCGGAGGCGGCGGGAGCCGCCGAGGCCGCGGGGACCGGAAGCCGCCTGGAGGAGGCCCGGTTCGTGCTGTACGGGGCAGACGCCTACGGCGTCTTCGAGCGGGTGTGGCGGGAGTTGTCGCACGGACCCATGGTGGACTGAGAGGCCGTCAATCCACCACGGTTATTCGATAACTCGTTCGAGTGAACTTCGATTATGCGACTCGTCAGGACGGTCGGACGACGCCGAGGATGGGCATCGAGCCCGCAGCGGCCAGCTCGACGACGCCGCCGGGGTGCGGGGCCTGGATGATCGCCCCGTCGCCGACATAGAGCGCGACGTGGCTCGCGTCGTGGAAGTAGATGACGAGATCCCCGGGCTGCAACGAGGAGACGGGAACCCGGCGCAACAGCGCCCACTGCTCCTCCGAGGTCCGGGGGATGTCGACGCCGGCCGCTTGCCATGCCCGCATGGTCAGGCCCGAGCAGTCGAAACGGTCGGGGCCGACGCCGCCCCAGAGGTAGGGCTTGCCGATCTGCGCCACGGCGTAGGCGATGGCCGCGCGCGCGGCGCCGTGCGCCTGCCGGGAGAGCTGGGCCGCGGTGAGCCCGCCGCGCCAGGTCATCTGGGCGTCGTAGGAGGACTGGGCCTGGAGCTGCTGGAGCGAGGCGAGTTCGGTGGCGGAGAGGGAGGCGAGCAGTCCCTGCGCGGTGGCGAGCTTCGCCTTGATCTCGGCGACGGCGGCCGCGGCGGTGGCCTGGCTCCTGCTCAACGCCTCCCACTCCGCCGTCGCCGCGTCGCCGTAGGCGGAGAGCGCGGCCTGCGCCTGCTGCAGCTCCTGCAGCAGGCTCGCGACGGAGACGTTCGCCTGTTGGGCGAGCGGGAGTTGGGCGAGATAGGCGCCCGGATCGCTGGAGAGGAGCAACTGCAGGCTCGGGCTGTTCGCAAAGGCCTGGCCGGTGTACTGCTCGTTGGCCACCTGGCCCACGAGCGCGTTGAGGCTGTCGACCTGCGCCTGCGCGGCGACGATCTGCCGGGCGAGGTTGACGATCTGCAGCTGCTGCGCGAGGACGGCCTGAGTGGCCGCGTCGTAGCGGGCGGTCGCCGACTCGGCCTGCTGATAGAGCGCGGCGACTTCCTGCTGCAGCTGGGCGAGCGGCGTTACGGTCGCCGCCGGAGCGCGCGTCCCGGCGACGCCCGCCACGCCCGCGACGCCCTCGGCGGAGGCGGGCGGCGCGGCAGTGGCCCCGAAGGCGAGCGCGGTGACCGCGAGCAACGCGAGCTCCAGCCGGCGTCGAGAGCGTGGCACAGTGGCCTCCCCAGTTCTGACGGCCTGTCAGATATGCTCCCGGGATGCTGCCATGGATCGATGTAAACGACCAGAGTGCTGCGCAGGGCATCGCATGAGACTCGCGAAGGGCCCGGCCGGCGGGAGGGACCGTCGGGACACGGTGGGAGCCGCAGGGCCGGAGCGCGGACGGGCGTCGGCCAGGGCCACGAGGCCGCAGCTCGGCGGGGGCGGCCAGGGTCGAGTGACGGCCATCGGCGTGGCTGGGCCGAATCGACAAGCCGGACAAGGCCGCGAGACCGCCGCTCGGCGGAGGTCGGCGGGGGTCGGCGGGCCCACCGAGGCCGCGACTCAGCCGAGATCGCCAAGCCGGCCAGGGCCGGGAGGCCGAAGCACGGGCGCGAGGCGGGCGTCGGCAGGAAACGGCAAGCCGGACAGGGCCGCGAGGCCGTGGCCCGGCGGGGGTCGGCCAAGGCCGGGAGGCGGCCGGGAGGCCCTGGCTCAGCGGGGTCCGGCGGGGGTCGGCCAAGGCCGCGAAGCCGCAGGTCGGCGCGGGCCGCGTCAGTGGGGGGCGACGGCGGGCCAGGGGAGGGTGAGTTCGCCGAGGCGCTGGCGGGAGGGGGTGTCTGCGAGCGGCCAGGTGGTCGCGAGGGCGCGGGTCGTGGCCAGCCAGCGCTGGCGGACGCCGAAGTCCGCGTACGGTGCGGCCGCGGCCCAGGCCCGGTCCAGGTCGCGCAGCAGCGCGTGCACCCGCTCGCCCGGCACGTTGCGGTGGATCAGGGCCTTCGGCAGCCGCTCCGCCAGCTCGGAGGGGCGCTCCAGGGAGGCGAGGTGGGCGGCCAGCGTCAGCGTCCGCGGGCCCTCCGGGCCGAGGGTGACCCAGGCTTGGCGGCGGCCGATCTCGTCGCAGGTGCCCTCCACCAGTAGCCCGCCCGGCGCCAGCCGCCCGCAGAGACGGGCCCACGCGTCCGGAACCTGGTCCTCGTCGTACTGGCGCAGCACGTTCGCGGCGCGGATCAGCATCGGCCGCTCGCCGCCGTCCAGCGGCACCTCGAAGCCGCCCCGGCGGAAGGTGAGCGCGGGCGGCCGGGCCACGCGCTGCGCGGCGGCGACCCGCTCCGGTTCGATCTCGATGCCGACCATCCGGACGTCCACCCGCACCACCCGCAAGCGCTCGAACAGCTCCACCGCCGTCCACGGGGCCGCGCCGTAGCCGAGGTCGACGGCGACCGGCGCCACGTCCGCCCGCCGCAGCGCCGGGGCCAGCGCGTGGGCGATCCAGCGGTCCTGGCGGCGCAGCCGGTTCGGGTTGGTGGTGCCCCGGGTGACCGCCCCCACCGGTTTCGCTGCCGCGGATCTCATGTCACGCAGCGTACGCGGCAGGTCGTTCGCCCAGCATGCCAACCCGGCACGCCAGGTAATCTGGAGAAGAGGACGAGGGCGGGAATCGCTGGGCTTTCACTCCTGTTGCACCAGTGTTGAAGCCACTGGCAGGACGACCCAGGACCGGAAAGAGGACGAGCGGTGACCCATCAGCCCGCCCGCGTCGCCATGCTGAGCGTGCACACCTCCCCCCTGCATCAGCCCGGGATGGGCGACGCCGGAGGCATGAACGTCTACATCGTCGAGCTCTCCAAGCGCCTGGCCGAGCTGGGCACCGAGGTCGAGATCTTCACCCGCGCCACCGCGTCCGAGCTGCCGCCGCAGGTCGAGCTCGCGCCGGGCGTCCTGGTGAGGCATGTCACAGCCGGCCCCTACGAGGGCCTGCTCAAGGAGGATCTGCCCGCGCAGCTCTGCGCCTTCACGCACTCCGTGCTGCGCACCGAGGCGGGCCACCGTGCCGGCCACTACGACGTGGTCCACTCGCACTACTGGCTCTCCGGGCAGGTGGGCTGGCTGGCCGCCGACCGCTGGGGCGTGCCGCTGGTGCACACCATGCACACCATGGCCAAGGTCAAGAACGCCTCCCTCGCCGCAGGGGACCAGGCGGAGCCCGCCGCCCGGATCATCGGCGAGTCGCAGGTGGTCGACGCCGCGGACCGGCTGATAGCCAACACCGAGGAGGAGGCGGAGCAGCTCGCCTCCCACTACGGCGCCCGCCCCGACCAGCTCTCCGTCGTGCACCCCGGCGTGAACCTGGATGTCTTCCGCCCCGCGACGGCTTCGCCGACCGGTCCCGTGGGCGACGCGGTGAACCGCATCCGCGCGCGACTGGGCCTCCCGACGGACGCGGTGGTCCTGCTCTTCGCCGGCCGGATACAGCCGCTCAAGGGCCCCGACGTGCTGGTCCGCGCGGTCGCCCAGCTGCTGGAGGAGGCACCGGAACTGCGCGAGCGCCTGGTCGTCCCGATCGTGGGCGGCCCCAGCGGCAGTGGGCTCGCCCGCCCGGAGGCCCTGCACAAGCTGGCCGCCCAGCTGGGCGTCTGCGACGTGGTCCGCTTCCAGCCGCCGGTCGGCCAGGCGGCGCTCGCCGACTGGTACCGCGCGGCGACGGCGCTGGTGATGCCCTCCTACAGCGAGTCCTTCGGCCTGGTCGCCCTGGAGGCCCAGGCCTGCGGCACGCCGGTGGTCGCGGCGGCGGTCGGCGGGCTGCCGGTCGCGGTCCGCGACGGGGAGACAGGCTTCCTGGTCCAGGGCCACGACCCCCGTGCCTGGGCGCGAGTGCTGCGCCGCTTCGTGGAGAACCCCGAGCTCGGCGCCCGCATGGGCGCGGCGGCGGCGGACCACGCCCGCGCCTTCGGCTGGGGCGCGGCGGCGCGGGCGACGGCGGACGTCTACGCGGAGACGATCGCCCGGACGCGCTTCGCGCAGGGCCTGGCCGCTGCTACGGCACGGTAACGTGCGGACCATGGGCGAGGAGATCATGCGCAAGCGGGCGGCGGAGGTGCTGGCCGCGGCGCTGGAGGAGTCCGGCGTCGCCTGGGAGCAGCCGTCGGGCGATCCATGGACGTTCGTGGCGACCCTGCCGGGGACGCGAAAGCTGGCGACGACGTGTTCGCTGCGGATCGGCGAGCAGACGCTGTCGGTGAACGCGTTCGTGGTGCGGCGGCCGGACGAGAACTTCGAGTCGGTCTACCGGTGGCTGCTGGAGCGCAACACCCGCATGTACGGGTTGTCGTATGCGCTGGACCGGCTGGGGGACGTCTACCTGGTCGGCCGTCTGCCGCTCGCGGCGGTGACGGCTGACGAGATCGACCGGCTGTTGGGGACGGTGCTGGAGAACGCGGACGAGCCGTTCAACCAGCTGCTGGAACTGGGCTTCGCGACGGCGATCAAGCGCGAGTGGGAGTGGCGCACGAAACGCGGCGAGTCGACTCGCAACCTCGAGGCCTTCGGCCGGATCACCGGCCGCGACGAGTGACTTGCACCATCAGGGGCGCGAGGAACTGCGCGACAAGCCACCCACGCAGGTACTGATCCGAACGGACAGGGCCATCCGCACAGGGTGGTTACTCGCGCAGTTCCTCGCGCCCCTAGCGTGCTGCAACTCCCCAATTGCCTAGAACGCTGCGCGGACCTCGCCCACCACCGCGCCGCCGCCGTGCAGCGGCGCAGCCGCGACGCGGTCGAGCGTGCCGTCCTGCGTGGCAACGCCCATGCGGCGGAGCGCCGCGGAGAGGACCGGGCCCAGGGCCCGCTTCGCGCCGTCGTCGATCTTGAAGGCGAGCGCGCGGCCGTCCGGGAGGGCGACGGCCTGGACGGATTCCGCGCCCATCTTGGCCAGCGCGCCCGGGACCGCCCGCATCAGCCAGGTGTCGATGCGGCGGGTGCCCGCCACATACTCCGGGTGGGCGCGCATCGCGTCCGCGACGCGGCGTTCCGGGGTGTTCGCGTCCGCCAGGACGTGCGCGCGGAAGGCGCGCGCCAGCGCGACGAGGCTGACGGCCATCAGCGGCGCGCCGCAGCCGTCCGTGCCGACCGCTGCGACCGGCTCGCCCGCGAGGGCCTCCAGCGTGGTGCGCACCTGCACCTGCACGGGGTGGTCCTCGGAGAGGTAGCTCGCCGTGTCCCAGCCGTTGCGGACACACGCGGCCAGCATGGACGCGTGCTTGCCGGAGCAGTCCATCAGGATCCGCTCGCGCTCGCCGCCGGCGCGTATCCAGGCCTCGGCCTCCACCTCGTCGAGCGAGAGCGAGGGAGGCGTCTGGAGCGCGGACTCGTCCAGGCCCGCCGAGGCGAGGATCTTCCGCACCGCGTCCAGGTGAAACGTTTCCGCAGAGTGGCTCGCAGCCGTCACCGCCAGGAGCTCGCCCTCCAGCTCGAGTCCGGTGCTGAGGATCGCCACCGCCTGCATCGGCTTGTTGCTGGAGCGGGGAAAGACCGGCAGCTCAGGAGACCCGAGCGCGAAGTCGACGCTGCCGTCGGCGGCGAGGATCACCAGCGAGCCGCGGTGGTGGCCCTCCACGAATCCGGAGCGGACCACCTCGGCGAGAACCGGCAGGTCAGCGGGGACAGCAGGGTGCGGAGCAGACATGTGGGTGTGCCTCTGTGCCTTCCAGGGGGCCTGCCCCCGGCGAGGGTCACCCCCCGGAGAGCAGGTCGTCGACGCGTGCTTCCCCTTCACGGTACCTGCGGGTGATCTCCGCGATGCACCCGTCCACCGTCCGCTGCAGCCGCTGCCTGCGCCGCGAGATGCCGCGTTCGTGCGCGGTGAGCCGGATGCAGGCCGCCTGCAACTGCTCGTCCGACTGTTCGGCGAGGTCGGCCAGGCGGGCGTCGGCCATGAGTTCGTCGGCGAGGGCCTGGTACTCCCGGCCGCTGGGCGTGCCGAGGGTGACGTGTCGGGCGGAGTGCCGGACCTGGGAGGGGATGTCGGCGAGGATCTCCGGCAGCTGCTCCAGAAGGGTGTCCGGCGGGAGCGAGGCGTGACCGCTGCGGCGGTCCAGTTCGGCGCGGAGGATGTCGACCCGGCCCTGCAGCAGTCGGCGCAGGTAGGAGAGATCGGCCTCGTCCTGCTGAGCGTGGCGGCGCAGCGCGCGCAGTTCGTCCAGCCCCAGTGCGTCCAGGGTCTGTCCGGCGCGGTCGGCGAATGCGGCGAGGTCGTCTTGGTGTCCCACGGGTGCATGGTGCCACCGTCGGATGAAGGTTCGTCGACGCCTGCACCCAATCGGGCCCCTGGCGAATCTCCGTGGTAAATACGACCGCCGCATATCCCCAGCGCACGGCCCCTTCCGGGGTGACGCGGGGGCGCGTGCCGACCACCGGCGCGCCCCCCCGCACTCCCTGTCGGCGCGTGCCTGCGCGTGCCGGAGAATGGGGGCATGCGTGCAGTGGCTCAGCGGGTGACCGAGGCAAGTGTGACCGTCGACGGCGAGGTCGTCGGCTCGATCCTGGGGCCGGGGCTCTGCGTCCTGGTCGGGGTGACCCACGAGGACACCCACGAGCAGGCCGCGCTGATGGCGCGCAAGCTCTGGTCGCTGCGCATCTTGGAGGGCGAGAAGTCCTGCTCGGACCTGAACGCGCCGCTCCTGGTCATCAGCCAGTTCACCCTCTACGGCGACGCCCGCAAGGGGCGCCGCCCCACCTGGAACGCCGCCGCCCCCGGCCCCGTCGCCGAGCCCCTCGTCGACGAGGTCGTCGCCCAACTCCGGTCGCTCGGCGCCACGGTGGCGACGGGCCGCTTCGGCGCGGACATGAAGGTCGCCCTCACCAACGACGGCCCCTTCACCGTCGTACTGGATTTCTGAGACAAGCCGGCGGTTACGCCTCGACCACGACGTCCTGCGACGCCGCGACCGAGCCCGCCAGCAGCGTCACATCGGCGGCCGTGTTGCGCTTGATCAGGCCCAGGGCGATCGGGCCGAGTTCGTAGTGGCGGACCGCCGTCGTGACGAAGCCGACCGGGCGGCTGTCCGGACCCTCGGACGCGAGGCGGATCGGGTCGCCGTGAACCGGAAGGGACTCGTTGCTGCCGTCGAGGTGGAGGAAGACCAGGCGGCGCGGGGGACGGCCGAGGTTGTGGACGCGGGCGACCGTCTCCTGACCGCGGTAGCAGCCCTTGTTGAGGTGGACCGCCGACTTCAGCCAGCCCAGCTCGTGCGGGATCGTGCGGTGGTCCGTCTCGAAGCCGAGGCGCGGGCGGTGGGCCTCGACCCGCAGCGCCTCGTAGGCCCACAGGCCCGCGGCCGGGCCGGAGTCAGCCACCGCGAGCTGGTCGGCGAACTCCGCACGCGGCAGGAAGAGATCATAGCCGTAAGGGAGTTGGCGCACCGCTGCGGCCGGCGGCGGGACCGAGCCCGCCGGGGTGAAGACGACCGCGTAGGCGTCCGTCGCGTCGGTGATCTCGACCTGGGCGAAGAACTTCATCTTCTCCAGGTAGGCCACCAACTCCCCCGTCGTTCCCGGCTCCACATGCATCCACGTCGTCTCGCCGTCGTCGACGAGGTAGAGCGCGTGCTCGATGTGACCGTGCGGGGAGAGGATCAGCGCCTCCGTCGCCTGCTGCGGCGGCAGTGCGCTGACGTGCTGCGTCAGCAGCAGGTGCAGCCAGCTCAGCCGCTCGGGACCGGAGACGGTGACGACGCCGCGGTGCGAGAGGTCGACGAAGCCCTGGCCGGCGGCCAGCGCGCGCTGCTCACGGAACAGGTCACCGTAGTGCGCGGCGACGCCCGCGTCCACGCCGTCGGCGGAGACCGCGCCGGGGAGCCGGTCCAACAGCGGGCTGCGGTAGGTCGTCACGCGTGCTTCTCCTCGGGAACCTCAGGGACCTCGTGCTCCGCCGCGGCGGCCTTGGCCGCGCAGTTCGCGCAGAGGCCGAAGATGGCGAAGTGCTTCATGTCAGTCTCAAAACCATGCGCACGTCGCAGGGATTCCACGAACGGCTCGGCGAGCGCGACATCCGTCTCGATGACGCTGCCGCACTCCCGGCAGACCAGGTGCATGTGCTGGTCGCGACTGGCCAGGTGGTAGGTGGGCGCGCCGTGGCCGAGGTGGGCGTGGGAGACCAGGCCCAGCTCCTCCAGCAGGTCCAGCGTGCGGTAGACGGTGGAAATGTTCACACCAGCGGCGGTGCGCCGCACCTGGGTGAGAACCTCCTCCGGGGTGGCGTGCTCCAGCTCGTCCACGGCCTGCAGCACCAGCTGCCGCTGCGGGGTGAGCCGGTAGCCGCGCCGGCGCAGGTCCGTCTGCCAGTCGATGCCGCTGCTCACCTGAAACAAGCCCCTGTCTGCGCCGTGCGCCCGAAACGCGTCTGTCCCGCACCCCGAGTCTAGGGCGGTACGGGACAGGCGGAAGATCAACCGGAGCTCAGCGGAAGAAGGCGATGCCGTCGTCCGGGAGGTCGGCGATGTCCTCGATCAGCTTCGCCGGGTTCAGCACCTTCTTGAGCTGCGCGGACATGTACGGCCGCAGCGGCACCTCGGGGGCGGACTTCTCGCCGACCCACATCAGCTCGTTGTTCACGAAGCCGTAGAGCCGCTTGCCGCCCGTGTACGGCGGCGCGCCCTCGATCCGGGCGACCGCGTCCGTGGCCAGGTCGATCTGCGGCTTGCCGTCGGCCAGCTCGCCGTACCAGATCTCGACCGTGCCGTCGTCGCGGACGGAGGAGAACTCGATCTCACGGACGCCGGAGGTGCCGTGCGCGTTGGCGGTCACCCGCCAGAAGCCCGACTCGCTCTCCAGCGGGCGCACCTTGTTGCCCTCGTTGTCCAGCACCCACGTGCGCGAGCGGAACTCCAGGAACGGGCGGCCGTCGTGCCGGAAGATGATCTCCTGGCCGAAGTTGCACTTCTCCGAGCCGGGGAAGTCGAAGACACCGGCCCCCTCCCACGTTCCGAGGAGGAAGGCGAGGGAGACGACGTCCTTGTGCAGACCGGAGGGGATCTCGATCATGTTCAGCGCTGGCCCTGGTAGAGCTTCTTGACGGAGAAGGCGGCGAATCCGATGATCGCGACGGCCATGAAGATCAGCAGGCCGTCAAAGAACCACTCAAGCGCAGACATTGCAAGTCCTCAACGATGGGGAACGATCCTGCCCAGAGTCTAGTCGGCCCCGCCTACCGGCTCACTGTGAGCCCCGCCCTACGCTGCCGCTATGCCCAAGTCGAAGCTCGTCATCAAGGTCACCGCAGGCGCGGACGCGCCCGAGCGCTGCTCGCAGGCGTTCACCGTCGCCTCCGTCGCGCTCGCCAGCGGGGTGGACGTCTCACTCTGGCTGACGGGCGAGTCGAGCTGGTTCGCGCTGCCGGGAAAGGCGGCGGAGTTCGAGCTGCCGCACGCCGCGCCGCTGCCGGACCTGCTGGACGCGCTGCTGGCCGGCGGCACGGTCACTCTCTGCACGCAGTGCGCGGCGCGCCGCGGAATCACCCAGGAGGACGTGTTGGACGGGATCCGGATCGCGGGTGCGCAGCTCTTCGTCAGCGAGATCGTGGGTGACGGGGTCCAGGCACTCGTCTACTGACGGACGGGTCGTCCCACCAGGGGTCGTCGGGTCCGCGGCGATTGGCGAGGACCGCGGCGACCGGCGGGATGACCATCGCGACCAGGCTCATCGCGACAGCGGCCGGGACCGACCAGAAGCGCACCACGTTCCAGGCCAGGACGATCAGGACCAGGCAGGTGCCCATCAGGGCGTAGTAGACGTGCCGCCGTCGGGACTGCATACCGTCAGTCTTCCCGTTCCGGGCGGACCGGAACGCACGCGAACCCCGCGCTGACGAAGATCACAAAATGTTTCACGTGAAGCATTTCGTGATCTTCGTCGAGGCGGGGTTCGCGCAGGTGAAAGTGGCAATCAGACCGCGATCGCGACCTCGGTGAACTCGCCCTGCTGGGCGACGACCGCACGGTCGACCGTCGCACCGGGGACGAGGGCGCGCAGCGTCCAGCTGCCGGGGGCGGCGAAGAAGCGGAACTGGCCCGTCGCCGAGGTCGGGACCTCGGCGGTGAACTCGCCGCTCGCGTCCAGCAGGCGGACGTAGCCGTTGACCGGCTCGCCGTCGCGGGTCACCGAACCCTGGATGATCGTCTCGTTGGCCACGTCAACTCCTGCAAGTTCGGGCCCGCCGGCCTTGGCTCCACACATGTTCTTGCTCCTCGTTCGTAGGTCGGCTCAGGCCGGGCTCAGTTGGAGCCGAGCTCGATCGGAACGCCGACGAGGCTGCCGTACTCGGTCCAGCTGCCGTCGTAGTTCTTGACGTTGGTCTGGCCGAGCAGCTGGTGCAGCACGAACCAGGTGAGCGCGGAGCGCTCGCCGATGCGGCAGTAGGCGATGGTGTCCTTCGCCAGGTCGACGTTCTCGGCCTGGTAGAGGGCGCGCAGCTCGTCGTCCGACTTGAAGGTGCCGTCGTCGTTGGCGTTCTTCGACCACGGGATGTTGCGCGCGCTCGGCACGTGGCCGGGACGCTGCGACTGCTCCTGCGGCAGGTGCGCGGGGGCGAGCAGGCGGCCGGAGAACTCGTCGGGCGAACGGACGTCGACGAGGTTCTTGTTGCCGATCGCGGCGACGACGTCGTCACGGAAGGCGCGGATCGAGGAGTCCTGGGCCTGCGCCTTGTACTCGGTGGTGGCGCGGACCGGGACCTTGTCGCCGTCGACCAGCTCGCGGGAGTCGAGCTCCCACTTCTTGCGGCCGCCGTCCAGCAGGCGAACGTCGCCGTGGCCGTAGAGCTTGAAGTACCAGAACGCGTAGGAGGCGAACCAGTTGTTGTTGCCGCCGTAGAGGACGACGGTGTCGTCGTTGGCGATGCCCTTGGCGGAGAGCAGGGCCTCGAAGCCGGCCTGGTCGACGAAGTCGCGGCGGACCGGGTCCTGCAGGTCCTTCTTCCAGTCGATCCGCGCGGCGTTGCGGATGTGGTTCTTGTCGTAGGCGCTGGTGTCCTCGTCGACCTCGACCACGACGATCTTCGGGTCGTCCAGGTGGTCCTGGACCCAGTCGGCGCTGACCAGAACGTCACTACGGCTCATGAGAAATCTCCTCCGGGGCAGTTGCGGAAGGGGGCGCCGCGCGCGGTGGCACGTCCGGAACGGAGTCCGGATCGTGGGACGCGCGGCAGGAAGTCTTTCAGGGCGCTGCCGGGCGACGGCCGAGCAGCGCGGTTGACGTGCGCGAGTGTGGGCAGGAACCGCCCGATCAGCGCATTCGACAGAGGCAGGCAGCGACGCGGCACAGGTCTACTGCCCGCCGCTTCGTGAGGTCCGCCTGTCGCTTCATGACGACGATGCTAGGGAACGAACCCGGAGGCTGTCACCAAAGTCTTGCCATATGAGACAAAGATGTTCGAGATTTGGGAAATGGAGGGTCTTCAGGGCGATCCGAGGCGGTCCGGAGGGTTCCGGGGCGCGACACGGAACCACCCTGCGAGATCGCGGTGGACAGCGCGTCTCGCAGGGTGGACAGGAGGGAGCTCGGGCGGCTCAGCCGTTGAGGTGAACGTCGGTGCCGGAGGCAGCGACATAGACGCCGTTCTTCTCCGCGTCGACCGAGGTGAGCTTCAGCCCGTTCGGCAGGCCCGCGACCGGTACCTCGGGGGCGAAGAGGTCGCCCGCCAGAGAGACCAGCGGGTTCCCGGTGTCCAGGTTGCTCAGCGACACGTTGTTGCCCCCGGAGACCGCGATGTCGGCGGTCCCTGAGAACTGCTGGCCCCCGATGGTCGTGGTGACCTGGACCTTGCCGGGCGAACCGCCGTAGCTGACGGTCGTGTGGTTGGGCAGCGCGGCCGAGAGGTCGGCGTAGCCGATCATGACCTTGCCGGTCGCGGAGTCGGCGACGGCGCTGGAGTAGTCGCTGGAGACCTTCACCCCTACCAGGTCGGCGTCTATGGACCCGAGCTGCACCTTGCTCGTCGCCACCTTGACGTCGTTGGCGTGCAGCTTGACCTCGTCGAGCTTGGAGCCGATCAGCTGGGTGAGGAAAGGGAAGCCCTCGATGGTGACGTCGGGCTTGGTCGCCATGCCCCGCGAGGACTGGATCTTGCCGGCCGCCTGGTTCTCGGCGATCCGCACGGCGATGCGGTCGGCGGCGACGAACAGGCCGAAGAGGATCACCAGGGTGATGAGCAGGCGGCGCAGGTTGCGCATCGTGGGTCGGTCCCTTCGGGGGTTCATATCGTCGGTCCGGAAGCTCTCGAACAAACGACGCGGGGCCGGGCGTCGTGGTTGCCCGGCCCTGCGGTTGTCGTGCGGTGTGGTGTCAACGGGCGATCAGGAAGATCACCGGTGCGGCGCAGGCCAGCGGGAGCACGACCCCGGCCGTCATGTGGACGAAGCGGGACGGGAAGTCGTACGCCGCCACCCGGCGTCCGACCAGCGCGCAGACGCCTGCGGCCAAGCCGAGCAGCAGGCCCTTGCCGAGCCCGAGCCCGGTTCCCGCCCCGATCGCGCCGCCGACCACGACCGCAGCGAAGCCGCCCGCGGCGAAGCCCAGCACGGCGGGGCTGCGCAGGGTGGCGGAGACCGCTGCGGCGACACCGGCCGTGAGCGCGCCCGCGAGGACGGCCTGGCCGGACGAGACGGCGAGGAAGGCGCCGCCGAGCACGGTCATGACGGTGGCGGAGGCGCTGACCGTGAGCGCGTAGAAGCGCTCGTCGGGGTTGCTGGGCCGGAAGATCTGCAGGATCAGGACGAGCAGGAAGAACCCGCCCAGCGTCCCGGCGAGCACGGCGGGCGCGCTGGACTTCGCGGAAGCGGCGAGGATCGCGGCGTCCGCGACGAAGCCGCCGAGGGCGGCCAGCGCGATGCCCTGCCGGGCCGGCCACATGCCGTTGAGCCGGAACCACCCGGCGGCGGTTCCTGCCTGCAGCAGCAGCACCGGCAGGACCAGCGCGAACTGCCCGCCCAGTGCGGCGACACCGATCAGCGCGCCGAGCGCGAGCGTGATCGCCCCCGGCTGCACGCCGGGATCGATGATCGGCGAACCCTGACGCGGAGCCGGTTGCGCGGGCGCGGCGGCGGCCTCGGTGGGTCCGGTCGGCTGCGCAGCGGCGAACGCCTCACGCAGCGAGCCTCCAGGCTCCGCGTCCAGCGGCCTCGCCACGCCCCCCACCGGCCCGGTGGGCGCGGCGGCGGCGAACGCCTCCCGCAGGGACCCTCCGGCCTCCGGCCCGAACCCCTGCGGCGCGGCGGCTCCGGCGGGCAGCGGAGGACCACCGGCCGACGCCGGGTATCCCTGCGCGGCTGCGGCGGGGAAGTTCTGCGGCGCAAGCCCCGAGCCGCCGACCGACTGCGCCCCCGGGGCAGCCTGATAGCCACCTCCGTGAGCACCCGGTCCGGCGAGCGCCTGCCCCGACTCCCCAGCGTCCGCGCCACCGCCCGCGACGGGCGGGAAACCCTGCGGCGGCAAGCCCGCGAAGCCCTCCCCCTGAACACCGACCACCGGATAACCCGGCGCGGCAGCGCCCACGGACAGCGGACCGCCCTGCGGCACGCCAGCGCCCGCAGCAGGCGGGAAACCATGCGGCGGCAAGCCCGCGAAGGCATCCGCCTGAGGGCCTGCGGCCGGGTAGCCGTGCGTGGCGGCGCCGGGGGCGAGCGGGTCGCCCTGGTGCTGTGCGGCGGCGTACGGGCCCGGGTAGCCCTGTCCGGCGGGGCCGGGGGCGGGCGGGAATTGTTGGGGCGGGAGACCGTCCTGTCGGGCGGCGGGGGCCGGGGACCAGGTCTGAGGGGGCGCGGCGGGGCGGTCCCAGCCGGGGGGCCACGGGGAAGCGTCCGCCTCGACGGCAGCCGGTGCCTGCGGCAGGGGGAACTCGTCCGTGCCGTACTTCTCCTGGATGTGCCCGAAGCGCGACTGCGTCGCCCCCATGGGTGCCTGTGCGCCGTACGGCTCCTGGGCCGGGACGGGCGGGAGGAAGGCCGTCTCCTCAGCCGCTCCGGACGGGTAGCCAGCCTGCGGAGGCGACGGCGGGTACCCGCCGCCCGCCGGAATCGGCGGAAGGAAGGCCGTCTGCTCCGCGTCCAGCGAGCCGGGGTGCGGGCCGGGGTACGGGCCGGCCGGCAGGTCAGGGATCGGCGGCAGGAAAGCCGTGCGCTCGGCGTCCTGCTCGGCACCCGGACCGGGATCGATGGGGTAGCCGGAGTAGTTCTGCTGCGGGTAGTCACTCATGGCGCCGCTCACCCGCCCGCGAACGGCGGCAGGACCTCGACCGTGCCGCCCTCCGTCAGGGCCACGGTCGCGTGGTCGCGGCGGCCGACCTGCGCGCCGTCGACGAGGAACGAGCAGTGCGCCAGCACCTGCGCGAAGCGCGGCCGGTCAGCGTGGCGGGCGCGCGCCGCGGCGAGCGCGTCGGCGAGGTTCACCGCCGCGTACGGCTCCTCCGCGGTGCCGGCCTCCGCCTTGGCCGCAGCCCAGTAACGGATCACACCGTTCCTGGCTGTCGCCTCTGTCTCCACTGTCTCCGTCGCTCCTTGCATCCGGCCATCATCGCCGTTCGCCCCCACAACAGTCACGCGTGGCTGGTCAGCCACTCGCACACCCGCTCCAACAGGGCCTCGGTCGCTGCGTTCTCGGCGTGCCCGAAGCCGGGCTCGATCCACAGCTCGCTGCCCGGCGCGGCCTCGCGCAGCGAGCGCGGGTGGTCGAGCGGGAAGTAGGGGTCCGCGTCGCCGTGGACGACGAGCAGCGGGACCGTCACCCGCGCGGCCGCAGCCACCGGCGGGAGCGGGACGTCCGTCCACTCGTTCGGGTCAATCCTCGTCTTCAGTCCGATCCGGCCGACCACCCGTCCGAGCGGCTTCATCACCACCCAGTGCAGCCGCCGCATCGGCACCGTCCCCTGGTAGTACCAACGTGCGGGCGCGCTCACCGCCGCTACCGCGCTGACGCCGCCGCTCAGCGCCGCGTGCCGGACGACCACCGCGCCGCCCATCGAGAAGCCGACCGTGGCGACCCTCTCGAAGCCCAGCGACCGGGCCCAGGCCACCGCCGCGTCCAGGTCCAGGACCTCCCGGTCGCCGACCGTCGAGCGCCCGCCGGAGCGCCCGTGGCCTCGGAAGGAGAAGGTCACCACCCCGGCCCGCCGCGCGAAGACCTCCGCCGCGCGCCGCAGCGCGGGCCGCTCGACGGCACCGGAGAAGCCGTGCGCGACGACGACCGCCAAGGACCCGTCTGCCCCGCCCGGCGGCAGGTACTCCGCATGCAGACCGACCCCGTCGGCCGTCGTCAGCCACGCCTCTGCGGGGGATCGCCAGAAACCGGAGGTGTCCGGGATGCGAACCAGACTCTTCGCGGCGGGGTCCATGTGGGCTATTCTCCTAGTCAGAGAGGGATCCGGGCAGAGTCGCCCCCGGGTCCTTTTGTGCTTTGTGAACGCCAGTACGGACGTTCGTGCGAGAGCCGGACGTTACCGGCAAGCGCCCGATGACGTGCGCCCGTCGTGCTTTGAGAAGTGTCGTCAGGAAGTGTCACCGGCCCACCCGGAAAGGGGACTAACCGGGTATGAGTTCTCTCCTGCTGCTGACCAACGCCCTGCAGCCGTCAGCCGAGGTGCTGCCTGCACTCGGCCTGCTGCTGCACAACGTCCGCGTCGCCCCTGCGGAGGGTTCGGCCCTCGTCGACACCCCCAGCTCCGACGTGATCCTCGTCGACGGGCGCCGTGATCTGCCGCACATCCGCAGCCTCTGCCAGCTGCTCCGCTCGACCGGGCCCGGCGCCCCCGTCCTGCTCGTCGTCACCGAGGGCGGTCTGGCCGCGGTGACGGCCGAGTGGGGCGTGGACGACGTGCTGCTCGACTCGGCCGGCCCGGCGGAGGTCGAGGCGCGGCTGCGCCTCGCCATCGGCCGCCAGTCCGTCGTCGCGGACGAGAGCCCGATGGAGATCCGCAACGGCGACCTCTCGGTCGACGAGGCGACGTACAGCGCCAAGCTCAAGGGCCGGGTCCTCGACCTGACCTTCAAGGAGTTCGAGCTCATCAAGTACCTGGCCCAGCACCCGGGACGCGTCTTCACCCGCGCCCAGCTGCTGCAAGAGGTCTGGGGCTACGACTACTTCGGCGGCACCCGGACGGTCGACGTCCACGTGCGCCGCCTGCGGGCCAAGCTCGGCCCGGAGCACGAGCAGCTGATCGGCACAGTCCGCAACGTGGGCTACCGCTTCGTCGTCCCTGACAAGTCGGAGAAGGGCGCCGCACGCGCCGAGGTCCCCGGCGCGCAGAGCATGCATGACGCGCAGGGGTCGCCCGCCGAGGTCGACGCGGAAGTCGACGTCGAGGTGTGAGCCTCGCGATGACGCCCGGGCCAGGGGACGGTGAACGCCCTCTGGCCCGGACATGCCCGCGTCCAAGTAGAATCCGGGCATGCCCAAGGTGACCCGCGACGATGTGGCCAGACTGGCGGGGACCTCGACCGCGGTCGTGAGCTACGTCATCAACAACGGACCCCGCCCGGTCGCTCCGGCGACCCGCGAGCGCGTCCTCGCAGCGATAGACCAGCTCGGATACCGGCCCAACAGCGTCGCCCAGGCGATGGCCAGCCGGCGCACGAACCTGATCGGCATGGTCGTCCCCGACGCCCGCCAGCCCTTCTTCGCCGAGCTCACCCATGCGGTCGAACGCGCGGCGTCGGAACGCGGCAAGATCGTCCTGATCGGGAACTCCGACTACACCGGCGACCGTGAGATCCACTACGTCCGCGCCTTCCTCGGCATGCGCGTGGCCGGGCTGATCCTGATCAGCGAGGGCCCGAGCGAGCGCGCGGACGCCGAGTTCGCGGCGCACGGCGACTCACGGGTGGTGCTGCTGCACCGCAGGCCGGAGACCTCGGACGACATCGCGGTGGTCACCGACGACATCGGCGGCTCGATGCTCGCCGTCGACCACCTGCTCAAGCACCACGGGCACCCGTACGTCGCCTGTTTCGGCGGCCCGGTCAACGCCCCCGCCCCGGGCGACCCGGTCGTCGACCACATCGAGGGCTGGCGCCGCGCGATGGCCGACGCCGGTGTCTCCACCGAGGGCCGCCTGATCGACGCGCCCTTCTCGCGGTACGGCGCGTACCAGGTGGCGGTGGACTTGCTGAAGTCCCCCGAGCGACGCCCGCCGGCGATCTTCTGCTCGACCGACGACCAGGCGATAGGCGTGCTGCGGGCCGCTCGCGAGGTCGGCGTCCGCGTGCCCGAGGACCTGGCGGTCATCGGCTTCGACGACATCCAGGAGGCGGCGTTCTGCGACCCGCCGCTGTCGACCATCGCCTCGGACCGGGACTCGATGGCCAAGGCCGCGGTGGACCTGGTCCTGGACGACTCGCTGGCCGTCCCTGGCTCGGAGACGCCGCGGATCAGGAAGTTCCCGAGCCGACTGGTCGTCCGACGCAGCTGCGGCTGCGCCCACGACGGCAACGCGGTCTGAGGGTTCTGCGGCGCTTCTGAGCAGGCTCTCAGAGGGCTCTCATGTCCGGGGCGGACTGTACTTCCATGAGCGAGACGCCCCGGAACCACGCAGACGACCCGTACACCTCCGCTGTGCCGCCGTTGCCCGGGTACCACCCCACCGCCGGGCACGCGGCGCAGCCCCTCGAAGGCACGGTCCACCCGTCCTCCGAGCAGCAGCCGCAGCAGCCTCAGCCTCAGCCGACGGAGCAGACGCAGCCGCAGGCCGGCTACTACTTCAGCGCCGAGCAGCCGCCGGTCGGGCCGCCGCCCGCTCCTTCCGCCCCGCCCGTCGGTGACGGCGCCACCCCGCCGCGCAGGCGGATGAAGCGGCCGATCGCTCTCGTCGCCGCCGTCGCCGTGCTGTCCGCCCTGGCGGGCGGCGTCGCCGGCGGACTCATCAGCGAGAAGACCACCGACCAGGCCAGCTACAGCACGAACGCCGTCGTCACCGGCGACAGCTCCGGCACCTCGAGCAACACCGCTGCGATCGCCAAGGCCGTCTCCCCCGCCGTGGTCCAGATCACCGTCACCAGCGGCAGCAGTGAGGACATCGGCACGGGCATCGTGCTGACCTCGGACGGCCAGATCCTCACGAACTACCACGTGATCGCCAACGCCGCGGGCAGCAACGGTGGCACCGTCAAGATCACCTTCAGCGACGGCAGGACCGCGACCGGCACCGTCGTCGGCACGGACGCGAGCCTCGACGTGGCGGTGATCAAGGCCAACGGCGTCAGCGGCCTGAAGACCGCGTCGCTGGGCGACTCCAGCAAGGTCGCCGTCGGCGACCAGGTCGTGGCCATCGGCAACCCGGACGGCCTGACCGGCACGGTCACCTCCGGCATCGTCAGCGCGCTGAACCGCCCGGTGAAGGTCGACGTCAGCCCGACGACGACGCAGAGCAACGGCGGCTTCGGTCTCCCCTTCTGGCAGGGCGACAACAGCCGCTCCAACCAGCCGAGCTCTGGCCAGACCGCGTCCTACAACGCGATCCAGACGGACGCCTCGCTCAACCCCGGCAACAGCGGCGGACCGCTGCTGAACTCGCAGGGTCAGGTCGTCGGGATCAACGCGTCGATGTACTCCTCCTCGGGCAGCAGCTCCGGCTCCTCGCAGGCGGGCAGCGTCGGTCTGGGCTTCGCGATCCCGATCAACGCCGTCAAGGCGGTCCTGCCGCAACTGCAATCCGGGCACAGCATCACCGGCTGAGGCCCGCCGTAGCGGACAATCAGCACAACACCGACTGACGATGCACGAGGAGCAACGGGGATGACAGCCACCGAGTCCGACGCGCCGGCCCGGGTCCTGGTCGTGGACGACGAGCCCGCGCTGCGGGACGCGCTGGAGAGCAGTCTGGCCTTCGAGGGCTACGAGGTGATCACCGCCTCGGACGGCCTCGAAGCGCTGGACACGGTGGCCGAGCAGCAGCCCGACCTGGTCCTCCTCGACATCATGATGCCCCGCATGGACGGCCTCACGGCCGTCCGCAGGCTCCGCGCACGCGGCGAGACCGTGCCGGTGCTGATGCTGACAGCGCGCGACGCGGTCGGCGACCGCGTCACCGGCCTGGACGTGGGCGCGGACGACTATCTGGCGAAGCCCTTCGAACTCGACGAACTCCTCGCACGCGTCCGCGCGCTCCTGCGCCGCTCCGCGCTGAGCGTCGGCACGGGCGCCGACTCGGGCGAGACGGACGAGGTGCTCTCGTTCGAGGACCTGACCATGAACACCACGACCCGCGAGGTCACCCGCGCGGGCAAGCCGGTGGAACTGACGCGCACGGAGTACATGCTGCTGGAGATGTTCCTGGCGCACCCGCGCCAGGTGCTGACGCGGGAGCAGATCCTCAAGGCGGTCTGGGGCTTCGACTTCGAGCCCTCCAGCAACTCGCTCGACGTGTACGTGATGTACCTGCGCCGCAAGACCGAGGCCGGCGGCCTGCCGCGCCTCGTGCACACCGTACGCGGTGTGGGTTACGCGCTGCGTGCGGCATGAAGCGCTGGCGCAACCTGACCCTCCGGGGGCGGCTGTCGGTGCTGACGGCGGCGGTGGTCTCGGTGGCGGTGGTGATCTGCTGCTCGCTGGCCTGGTTCGCGGCGCGCGAGCAGATGAACAACCAGGTGGATGAGACGCTACGACAGTCGTGGTCCACGCAGGGCGGAATCCAGTCGCTCGGCAACTGGTGCTCCGAGACGCGCCCCTTCGACCGCTCCCAAGCTGTCACCACCGTCATCACCCCCGACGGCCTGCTCTGCGGCGGTGGGGACAGCGCAGTGAAGCCCACCGAGGCGGACCGCGCCGTGGCAGCCTCGGGCACATTTGGACACGACGCGGAAACCACGATCCACGACGGGACGACGTACGGTGGCACGCCCATCCGCGTCTACTCCGTGAGCCTGGGCACCTTCAAGATCAACGGGCAGCCCACAAGCCTGGCGGTCTCCTTCGCCCAGCCGTTGAAACCGGTCCACTCCGCGCTGGCCCAGCTCGGGCTGATGCTGCTTGCACTGGCGCTGATCATCATCGCCGGGGCAGTGATCGCCGCCTGGTACGTCGCCCGGACCGGCCTCAAGCCCGTCGATCAGCTCACCGCCGCCGTCGAGCACATCGCCCGCACGGAAGAGGTGGGAACGACGATCGAGGTCTCCGGCAAGGACGAGATCGCGCGCCTCAGCCAGTCCTTCAACAGCATGAGCACCGCGCTGGCCAGCTCGCGTGAGCGGCAGTCGCAGCTGATCGCGGACGCCGGGCACGAGCTGCGCACGCCGCTGACCTCCCTCCGGACCAACGTCGACCTTCTCGTCCGCAGTCAGGACACCGGCCGCGCTCTGCCGCCGGAGACGCACACCAAGCTGCTGCGCAACATGAAGGCGCAGATGGGCGAGCTCTCGACGCTCATCGGCGACCTGCTCGAACTCTCCCGCCCGACCCGCCCTAGGGGCGGAACGCCGCTCGCGGTCGTCCCCCTGCACGACATCGTCGCCCGCGCGCTGGACCGGGCCCGGCTGCGGGGCCCCGGCCTCGAGTTCACCGTGGACGTCGAGCCGTGGTTCGTCCGCGCGGACGCACACACGCTCGAACGCGCCGTGATCAACCTGCTCGACAACGCCGTGAAGTTCTCCCCCGCGGGCGGCACGATCGACGTCGGCCTCCGCTTCGGCACCCTCACCGTCCGCGACCACGGCCAGGGCATCCCGGAAGAGGACCTCTCCCACGTCTTCGAGCGCTTCTGGCGCTCCCCCTCCGCCCGCCAGCTCCCCGGCTCCGGCCTCGGTCTCTCGATCGTGGCCCAGACGGTCCACGACTGCGGCGGCGAAGTCTCCCTCTCCAACGCCGCCCCGGGCACCCTCGCCACCGTCATACTCCCCGGCGCCCCAACCCCTCCCCCGGAGCTTCCGTCCAGCATCTGAAACGAACTGTCCCACTATATGAATACTGCGCCATCATGCCGACATGACCACAAGTCAGCGTGATGTCCCCGCGCACCCCGTAGCCGCAAGCCCGCCGCCCGCGTACAGGCGATGGGTGATGCTCGGGCTCGGGACTGCCGCGCAGACGGCGGCGTTCGCGTTCGTGTACGGGATGCCGTATCTGATCCCCGCGCTGCGCGGTCAGGAAGGGCTGAGCCTGGCGCAGGCCGGGGTGATGGTCGCGTGTCCCACGGCCGGGCTGCTGTTGTCGCTGTACGCCTGGGGGGCCGCCACCGATCGGTACGGGGAGCGGTGGGTGCTCGCCACCGGGCTGGGGTTGGCGACGGCGGCGCTGGCCGGGGCGCTGATGGTGCACGGGCTGGTCGCGCTCGGGGTGCTGTTCGCGGTGGCCGGCGCGGCGGGCGCGAGTGTGTCGGCGGCGAGCGGACGCGTTGTGCTGGGGTGGTTCGCACCCGAGCAGCGCGGGTTCGCGATGGGAGTACGGCAGACGTCCACGCCCCTGGGGATGCTGGTCGCGGCCGTCGCCATCCCGCCGATCGCGGCGGCGCACGGGCTGCGCGGGGCGGTGCTGTTCGTCGCGGTGCTGAGCGGGGTGATGGCGGTGCTGACGGCGCTGTTCGTCGTCGACCCGCCGAGGGCCGCGAGCGGCGCGGCGCAGGGCGAGAAGCCGGAGAACCCCTACCGGGGCGGAACGCTGTGGCGGATCCACGGGGCCAGCGCGCTGATGGTCTGGCCGCAGTTCACCGTCGGCGCGTTCGGGCTGGTCTACCTGACCGACGTCCGGCATTGGCCTGCGATCGCCGCCGGTCAGCTGATGGCCTGCGGCCAGGGCGTCGCGGCGGCGTGCCGGATCGGCGCCGGGCGCTGGTCGGACGCGGTGGGGAGCCGGCTGAAGCCGATGCGACTGCTGGCGACGGCCGTCGGGGTGCTGGCGCTGGCTCTGAGCGTCGCGGGCGGGAGCGTCGCGGTGGTGCTGCTGGTCGTGCTGTGTGGCCTGTCGGCCAGCACCAACGGGCTCTCCTTCACCTCGGTCGCGGAGCGGGCGGGCTCCCACTGGGCGGGCCGCGCGCTGGCGGTGCAGAACACCGGCCAGAACCTCACCGCGTCGCTGGCTCCGCCGGCGGTCGGCGCGCTCATCAGCTCCGCTGGGTTCGCACCGGCCTTCGGGCTCGCGGCAGCGTGCGCCTTCGCCTCGATCGCTGTACTCAGGCACGTGAGGTAGTTGCACCATCAGGGGCGCGGGGAACTGCGCGAGAAACCACCGACACGCGGATGGTCCTCAACGCGCAGGGCCATCCGCACAGGGTGGTTGTTCGCGCAGTTCCCCGCGCCCCTGGAAGTGCAACTTCCCACCGTCCTCAAGCTCGCCGCCGCCTGAAAGTCATAAGGTCGAACGTATGGACACCACAGAGCGTGAGGAGATCGCCGCGCTGATCGCGCGCGCGGCGGAAGCCGACGGGCGGCAGGCGGTATCCGAGCAGGGCCGGCTGGCCCTGCGCAGCGGGCGGGCCGATGTCAGTCATCTGACCGCCAGGGACGAGCGCGGTGCGCTCCTCGCGTACGCGCAGATCGACGCCGAGTGGACCGCCGAGTTGGTCGTCGATCCCGCGCGTCGACGCGAGGGCCACGGCAGGGCGCTGCTCCAGCGCACGCTCCGCACCGGTGCCCGCAGGGTGTGGGCGCACGGCGGGCACCCCGCCGCGACGCGGCTCGCCGCGGAGTTCGGGCTGGAGCTGACCCGCGAACTGCGGCAACTGCGACGGACCGGCCCCGCGCCGGAGGTCCCTCCGCTGCCTGCGGGCGTGTCCATCCGGACGTTCGAGCCGGGCCGGGACGAGGAGGCGTGGCTGCGGGTCAACGCCGCCGCCTTCGCGCACCACCCCGAGCAGGGTGGGTGGACCGTCCAGGACCTGGAGGACAGGGAGAAGGAGAGCTGGTTCGACCCGGCCGGCTTCTTCCTCGCTGAGCGCAGCGGCCCCGGCGGCGAGCTCGTCGGGTTCCACTGGACCAAGGTCGAGGGCGGACTCGGCGAGGTCTACGTCGTCGGGGTGAGTCCGACCGAGCAGGGAAGCGGACTCGGCAAGGTGCTGACCGCCGTCGGACTGCGCCACCTGGCGGAGGACCGCGGGCTGTCGACCGTACTGCTCTACGTGGATGCCGATAACCCGGCCGCACTGCGGGTATACGAAAGGGCGGGATTCACGGTGCACGAGGTGGATCTGGTGTTCAGCGTCCCTGAGGACTGAGCCGACACGACGCGCAGGCGACCGACTCAGCTTTCCTGCAGGCCACGCTGTATTTACCTTGAGTTCAAATGCCGTTGCAAAGATCACGAAATGCAATCCGTTCGGCCACCGCGGCGACCCGCGGATGACGCCGTGCAGGAGGAGCCAACCGAGATGACAGCCCAGCCTGCAACCAGTCAGCCGTCCAGCGTCGCCGCCCCGCTCCCCGGCGCCGTCCTCGTCCCCGAGAACACCGTCCTGGCCGAGCTCGACGAGGACCTGCCGCAGAACCGCTTCCTGGACCGCGAGCGCAGCTGGCTCGCCTTCAACGAGCGGGTGCTCGAACTCGCCGAGGATGCGGAGACGCCGCTGCTGGAGCGGGCGAAGTTCCTGGCGATCTTCGCAAGCAACCTGGACGAGTTCTTCATGGTCCGCGTCGCGGGCCTCAAGCGCCGCATCGCGACCGGCGTGGCCCAGCGCAGCGCCAGCGGGCTGCAGCCGCGTGAGGTGCTGGACCTGATATGGACCCGCTCGCGCGAGCTGATGGCACGGCACGCCGCCTGCTTCCACCAGGACGTGCTGCCCGAGCTGTCCGCCGAGGGCATCGAGCTGGTGCGCTGGCCCGAGCTGACCGACAAGGAGCAGGGCCGGCTTCTCGCCCTCTTCCGGCAGCAGATCTTCCCGGTGCTGACGCCCCTCGCCGTGGACCCCGCGCACCCGTTCCCCTACATCTCGGGGCTCTCGCTCAACCTTGCCGTGGTCGTCCGCAACCCGGTCAGCGGGCACAAGCACTTCGCGCGCGTGAAGGTGCCGCAGTCGCTCTCCCGCTTCCTTGAGGCGTCCCCGAACCGCTACGTCCCGCTCGAGGACGTCATGGGCGCGCACCTGGAGTACCTCTTCCCCGGCATGGAGGTGCTGGCCCACCACGCCTTCCGGGTGACCCGGAACGAGGACCTCGAGGTCGAGGAGGACGACACCGAGAACATCCTCAAGGCGCTGGAGAAGGAGCTCATGCGGCGCCGCTTCGGCCCGCCTGTGCGGCTGGAGGTCGAGGAGTCGATCGACCCCTACGTGCTGGACCTGCTGGTCCGCGAGCTCAACATCTCCGCCGCCGAGGTCTACCCGCTGCCCGGACCGCTCGACCTCACCGGCCTCTTCGCGCTCGTCGGCGCCGACCGGCCGGAGCTGAAGTACCGGCCCTTCGTCGCGGGCACCGCCCGCGGGCTGACCGAGGTGGAGTCGGCGTCCCAGCCGGACATCTTCGCCGCCGTGCGCGAGCGCGACGTGCTGCTGCACCACCCGTACGACTCCTTCTCGACCTCCGTGCAGGCGTTCCTGGAGCAGGCCGCCGCGGACCCGAACGTCCTCGCGATCAAGCAGACGCTGTACCGGACCTCCGGCGACTCGCCGATCGTCGACGCCCTGATCGACGCCGCCGAAGCGGGCAAGCAGGTGCTGGTCCTGGTGGAGATCAAGGCGCGCTTCGACGAGCAGGCCAACATCAAGTGGGCCCGCAAGCTGGAGGAGTCCGGCTGCCACGTCGTCTACGGCCTGATCGGGCTGAAGACGCACAGCAAGCTGAGCCTCGTCGTGCGCCAGGAGGGCGAGACGCTGCGCCGCTACGCGCACGTCGGCACCGGCAACTACCACCCCAAGACGGCCCGCCTCTACGAGGACATCGGCATCCTGACCGCCGACCCGCAGGTGGGCGCGGACCTCTCGGACCTGTTCAACCGCCTCTCCGGCTACTCGCGCCGCGAGTCCTACCGGAGACTGCTGGTCGCGCCGCGCTCGCTGCGCAAGGGCCTGATCGAGCGGGTCCACGACGAGATCGCGCACCACCGGGCCGGGCGGCCGTCCCGGATCCAGATCAAGGTCAACTCGATCGTCGACGAGGCCGTCATCGACGCCCTCTACCGGGCCTCGCAGGCCGGCGTGCCGGTGGACGTCTGGGTGCGCGGGATCTGCGCGATCCGGCCGGGCGTGCCGGGGCTCAGCGAGAACATCAGGGTCCGCTCGATCCTCGGGCGCTTCCTCGAACACTCGCGGATCTTCGTCTTCGGCAACGGCGGCGACCCCGAGGTGTGGATCGGCAGCGCCGACATGATGCACCGCAATCTGGACCGCAGGATCGAGGCGCTGCTGCGGGTCACCGACCCCGGCCACCGCTCCGAACTGGTCGGCCTGCTCGAACTCGGCATGGCCGACGACACGTCCTCCTGGCACCTGGGGGCGGACGGCGCCTGGACCAGACACGCGCACGACGCGGACGGACGTCCGCTGCGCAACGTCCAGGAGCTGCTCATCGACTCCCGCCGCCGGGCCCGACGCGGCGCGGACGGCTGGGGGCCCGGTGCCGGGTCCAGCTGAAACACCACCACGCTTACCAGAGCCGACCCACGCGAACGCAACGGGGATTCACCGAATGACGACCGAGATCGAGCCACCCCCCGCAGGGTCCTCCTCGGCCGAGAGCCTGCTCGGCACGCACCTCGCCGAACAGGCCGGGCGCTTCCTGCGCGCACTGCCGGACGTCGACCTCGGCACGCTGCGGCGCGTGGACGGCGCGCTGCACGGCTTCGGCGGCCTGCTGGACCCGGCCTGGGGCGAGACGCTGCGCGGCGACCTCGCCGCGCTGATCGTCACGCTGGGCCAGGAGCGCGGCTACGCCCGCAGACTCACCCGGCTGCTGGCCGCCGTCGACTCGCTGACCTGCACCGACGTCGCGGTTCCGCTGCCCAGGACGGCCGAGTCCGGCTCGCCCGCTGCCGCTGCCGCGGCCGAGCCGCCCGTCGGCGGTCTGCTGGCGCACCACCCCGGCGCGCCCAAGGCGCGCGCGATGCTGGAGCGCCAGCTCACCCTGGCCCGGTCCCGCAGCCACACCGCCGCGCTGCAGGAGCTGGGCTCCGCGCGGTTCCACTCGCTCGCGGACCGGATGACGCTGCTCGTCTCCGACCTGCCGCTGCGCGCCCCCGGCGCGGGCCACCCGCCGGAGCGGCTGCTCGCCTACGCGGCCCGGATGGGCGAGGCGCTGGAGCTGACCGTTTCCCGGCTGCCGCTGGAGCGCGCCGCCCTGCCCTACAACGGCGACGCCCTGCACCGGGTGCCGCTGCGGGCGTCCACCGATCCGGCCGGCCAGTCCGCCCACGACGACGCCGCCTGGACCAGGGTCGGCGCGGCGGTCCGCTACGCCCGCTACGCCCTGGAGGTCTGCGGCCCGCTGCTCGGCGAGCGCGCCGAGGAGCCGCTGGCCGGGCTGGCGCGGCTGGCGGGTGAGCTGGAGCGGCAGCAGGAGGCCGTGGACGCGGCCGAGGCCGCCGCGCTGGCGGCGAGAACGCCCAGAATCACCCCGGCCACCGCCTACGTCCTCGGCGTGGTGCATGCTGATCAACGTCTGGAGGTCGAGGCCGCGCGTCACGCTTTCAGCCGTACCTGGCCCGATTTTCTCAGCTCCGGATGGCTCACCGACCCATGGCTCGCGCGATCGACCTGACCAGCCCCCGCAAGAAGCAGCAGAAGAAGGACCGGGTTCCGCCCAGCATGGATGTGGTCAAGGCGGCCGGCGTCGTCCTGTGGCGCGAGCGGCGCAAGAGCGGCGACGGGGTCGAGATCGCCCTGGTGCACCGGGCCAAGTACGACGACTGGAGTTTCCCCAAGGGCAAGCTGGAGATCGGCGAGAGGCACCGTGAGGCCGCGCTGCGGGAGGCCTTCGAGGAGACCGGGATGAAGGTCCTGCTCGGGCAGCGGCTGCCGACGCAGCACTACCTGGTCAGGGACAGGGTCAAGCGGGTCCGCTACTGGTCTGCGACCAGGCTGACCGGCCGGTTCGTCCCCAACCGCGAGGTCGACGAGCTGTGCTGGCTGCCGGCCGCCGAGGCCCGTGCCAAGCTCAGTTACGAACACGACCGGGCCCTGGTCGACGCGCTGCTGGAGCAGCTCGGCGCCTGAGGTCCCGCAGGGGCCTTCAGGGGCGCGAGGAACTGCGCGAGAAACCCACCCTGGACGGATGGCCTGCTCGCTCGGGATCTGACCTCCCCGGGTGGCTTGTCGCGCAGTTCCTCGCGCCCCTGAAGGCCCCTGCCGTGACCTTGTCGTGGCGAAACCGTTACTACTGGTCTGCGTATCCCGGTGTCCGACGTAGGTTCACCCTCCGTTCATTTGCGCAGGCCGAACGCTTCACCTCCCCTGCCTAACTTCGGTGACATCGGAGGCCGAACGGCCCCGCGACCACCTCGAAAGGGATCACCAAGTGAAGCTCCAGCGCAACGGCCGCACCAAGGCCCTCGCCATCGGCGCCCTTGCGGTCGTCAGCTCGCTGACGCTCGCGGCGTGCGGCTCCGACAACAACACCACCACCAGCGGCAGCGGCTCCGCCGCGCCGAGCTCGACCACCTCGGCCGCCTCCGCGGACTGCAAGGGCGCGACCGGCCAGCTGCTGGGCGCCGGCTCCACCGCGCAGGCGAACGCGATGACCCAGTGGGTCAAGGACTTCCAGGCCAAGTGCTCGGGTGTCCAGATCAACTACCAGGCCACCGGTTCCGGCGCGGGCATCACCGCCTTCGAGAGCGGCAAGGTCTCCTTCGCCGGCTCCGACGCCGCGCTCAAGGACGCCGACATCGCCAAGACCGCTTCGGTCTGCACCGGCGGCGGCAAGGGCATCGACCTCCCGATGATCGGTGGCCCGATCGCGATCTCCTACAACCTGCCCGGTGTCACCGGCCTGGTTCTGGACGCGCCCACCCTGGCCCAGATCTTCACCGGCAAGATCACCAACTGGAACGACGCGGCGATCAAGAAGCTGAACCCCTCGGCTCAGCTGCCCAACCTGCCGATCCAGACCTTCCACCGCTCGGACGGCTCCGGCACCACCGCGAACTTCACCGCGTACCTGGCCGCCGCCGCCCCCAAGGACTACACGCTCTCCCCGAACAAGCTGTGGCAGGCCCCCGGTGGCCAGGCCGCCGCCGGCTCCTCCGGCCTGGCCGCCCAGGTCAAGCAGGTCAAGGGCTCGATCTCCTACTTCGAGCTGTCCTACGCGACCCAGGGCAACCTGGCCACCGCCTCGATCGCCACGGGTGCCTCGGCGCCGGTCGCCGTCTCCACCGACGCCGCCTCCAAGGCCGTCGCGGACGCGCAGTTCGCCAAGCCGGGCACCCCGGACCTGGCCCTCAAGCTCGGTGGCGCCTACACCACCAAGTCGGACGGCGCCTACCCGATCGTCCTGGTGACCTACGAGATCGCCTGCGACAAGGGCAACAAGGCCGACAGCCTGCCCACCCTCAAGGCCTTCCTGAACTACATCTCCAGCGACGCCGGCCAGTCCTCGGTGACCGGCCTCGGCTACTTCCCGCTCCCGGCCAACCTGGCCACCCAGGTCAAGACCCAGATCGCCGCGCTCGCCTAAGAACGCTGCCGAACGGGCCGGGGGCCGGCGCACACCGCGCCGGCCCCCGGCCCCGGGACTCATCACTGAATGTCACGCCACCGAGCCTCGAACGCTCCCTCACGTCCGGTGCACCGCCGCCAGGCGCCCTCCCCGCAGGGATCGCGCCACCAGACCGGAGATCTCATGGAATCCCCACGCAACACCAGCGCTCCGCCACAGAGCGGACCGCAGGACAACCAGACTTCTGACCACCTCGCCGGCAGCTCCCCCCGGCGGGGCCGCTCGGCGTTCTCCGCCCCCGGCAAGTCCCGCATGGGCGACACGCTCTTCGCGGGCGCGTCCAAGGGCAGCGGCGTCCTGCTGCTGGTGATCATGGCCGCCATCGCGGTCTTCCTCACCTGGCGCTCGATCGCCGCGGTCAACGCCGACAGCGCCAACTTCCTGACCACGGCCGACTGGAACACCCAGGTCGACCCGATGGTCTTCGGCATCGCCTCGATCGCGCTGGGCACCATCATCAGCGCCGTGGTCGCCATGCTGATGGCCGTGCCGGTCGCGATCGGCATCGCGCTGTTCATCTCGCACTACGCTCCGCGCCGGATCGCCCAGGCCCTCGGCTACGTCGTCGACCTGCTGGCCGCCGTGCCCTCGATCGTCTTCGGTCTGTGGGGCGCGCTCTTCCTGGTGCCGCACATGAGCGGCGTGAACGCCTGGCTGAACGACTACTTCAGCTGGACCTACGTCTTCAAGCAGCAGCTTCCCGGCTCCCAGCCGCGAAGCCTGTTCACCGTCGGCGTGCTGCTGGCGATCATGATCCTGCCGATCATCACCGCGGTCTCCCGCGAGATCTTCCTCCAGGTGCCGCGCGCCCACGAGGAGGCCGCGCTCGCGCTCGGCGCGACGCGCTGGGAGATGATCCGCACGGCCGTCCTGCCCTTCGGCCGCTCCGGCATCATCTCGGCGTCCATGCTCGGCCTCGGCCGCGCGCTGGGCGAGACGATGGCGGTGGCGACGGTCCTCTCGCCGTCCTACATCCTCCAGTTCCACATCCTGGACCCGGGCGGCTCGACCATCGCCCAGAACATCGCCTCGCAGTTCAACGAGTCGCAGGGCCTCGGCCGCGACGCGCTGATCGCCTCCGGCCTGGTGCTGTTCGTGATCACCCTGCTCGTCAACGGCGGAGCGCGGCTCATCATCGCCCGTCGCAAGGAATACTCGGGAGCTGACGCCTGATGAGCAGCAGCCTTACGCACGCGCGGAACTCCCTGAGCTCCCCCCTGACCGAGCGTCGCCTGCCGAAGTGGATGCCCGCCGCGAACGCGGCCCTGGCCCTGCTGCTGGCGGTCGCCATCGGCGCGGGCTTCGGCCTCAGCAGCAAGCTGCAGTGGGGCCTGATCGCCGCGATCCTCTTCGTCGGCATCCAGTACCTCGCCTCAACGGCCGTCGAGGGCCGCCGCCACGCGAAGAACACCCTGGCCACCAGCCTGGTCTGGGTCGCCTTCCTGCTCGCCCTGCTCCCGCTGGTCTCCGTGCTGTGGATGACGGTGAGCAAGGGCATCGGCGTCATCAACGTGAACTTCCTGACCCACTCGATGAACGCGGTGGGCCCCAACGACAAGGGCGGCGGTCTCTACCACGCCCTGGTCGGAACTCTGGAGCAGGTCGGCCTGGCGTCGCTCTTCGCGGCTCCGGTCGGCATCCTGACCGCCGTCTACCTGGTCGAGTACGGCCGGAACGGCAAGCTGTCCAAGGCGGTCAGCTTCTTCGTGGACGTGATGACCGGTGTGCCGTCGATCGTGGCGGGCCTGTTCGTCCTGTCCTTCTGGATCATCATCCTCAACATGCCGTACACCGGCTTCGCGGGCTCGATCGCACTGGCGATCCTGATGCTGCCGGTCGTGGTGCGCTCCACCGAGGAAATGCTCAAGCTCGTCCCGAACGAGCTGCGCGAAGCCTCGCTGGCCCTCGGCGTGCCGAAGTGGCTCACCATCCTCCGCGTCGTGCTGCCGACCGCTCTTGGCGGCATCACCACCGGCGTGATGCTGGCCATCGCCCGCATCATCGGCGAGACCGCGCCGATCCTGATGCTGGTCTTCGGCGCCGACGCGATCAACATGGACCCGTTCAACAACCCGCAGTCCTCGCTCCCGCTCTACGTGTGGACCGAGTACTCGCGTGGCACCGACCAGTCCCAGGCGCGTGCCTGGGGCGGGGCGCTGGTCCTGATCGTGGTGGTCATGGTGCTGAACCTGGTCGCGCGGGGCATCGCCCGATGGAAGGCGCCCAAGAGCGCCACGCGCTGACGTGCTGACGCACGGGCATACGGACATCCAGAAGTTTCAAGAAAGCGATTGAACATCATGGCCAAGCGCATCGACGTCAGCGGACTGAACGCGTACTACGGCAACTTCCGGGCCGTGGAGGACATCTCCATGGTCGTCGAGCCCCGCTCGGTGACGGCCTTCATCGGCCCGTCGGGCTGCGGCAAGTCCACCTTCCTGCGGACGCTGAACCGCATGCACGAGGTGATCCCGGGCGCCCGGGTGGAGGGCAAGGTCCTCCTGGACGACGAGAACCTGTACGGCACGAACGTCGACCCGGTCGCCGTGCGCCGCACGGTCGGCATGGTCTTCCAGCGGCCGAACCCGTTCCCGACCATGTCCATCAAGGAGAACGTGGCCGCCGGCCTCAAGCTGAACGGCGTCCGCAACAAGAAGCTCATCGACGAGTCGGTCGAGCGCTCGCTCCGCGGCGCGAACCTCTGGAACGAGGTCAAGGACCGCCTGGACAAGCCGGGCGCGGGCCTCTCCGGCGGCCAGCAGCAGCGTCTCTGCATCGCGCGAGCGATCGCGGTGGAGCCGCAGGTCCTGCTGATGGACGAGCCGTGCTCGGCGCTGGACCCGATCTCGACGCTGGCGATCGAGGACCTGATCGGCCAGCTGAAGGAGCAGTACACGATCGTGATCGTCACCCACAACATGCAGCAGGCCGCGCGTGTGAGTGACCGGACGGCGTTCTTCAACCTGTCGGCCGTGGGCCAGCCGGGCCGCCTGATCGAGATCGACGCGACGGAGAAGATCTTCTCCAACCCGTCGGTCCAGGCGACGGAGGACTACATCTCGGGTCGCTTCGGGTGATCTCCCAGATTCCTTCGTGGCGCTACTAGGCGGTGCCGCCACGGAGGTAGCAATACGGAAGGCCCCTGCTCCTGTACTGGAGCGGGGGCCTTTCGTTTTTACTTGCGCCTCCGGCGTGGGCGCGACAGGTCACGACAAGGGTCAGTCGCACTTCCAGGGGCGCGAGGAACTGCGCGACAAGCCACCCGCGCAGGTACTGATCCGAACGAGCAGGGCCATCCGCACAGGATGGTTGTTCGCGCAGTTCCCCGCGCCCCTGGACAGTGCAACTAACCCACGATCGCCCAGCTGAGCCAGTAGACGAGCGCAGCGACGATGCCCGCGGCAGGCAGCGTGATGAACCAGCCCATGACGATGTTCTTCGCCACGCCCCACCGCACCGCGCGCACGCGCTTCGTCGCGCCGACGCCCATGATCGCGGAGGTGATCACGTGGGTCGTCGAGACCGGGACCTTGAAGGCGTAGGACGTGATGTAGAGGATCGACGCCGCCACCGACTCGGACGCGAAACCCTGCGGGGGGTCCAGTTCGATAATCCGTCGGCCCAGCGTCCGCATGATCCGCCAGCCGCCGGCCCACGTGCCCAGCGACAGCACGATCGCGGTGCTGAACTTGACCCAGAGCGGGATCGAGTCGCCCGTCTGGTGGCCGGAGATGACCAGGGCCAGCACCACGACGCCCATCGTCTTCTGCGAGTCCTGCAGGCCGTGGCCGAGCGCCATCGCCGCCGCCGAGACCGTCTGCGCCATCCGGAAGTTCCGCTTGGCCTTGTGCGGGTTCACCCTGCGGAAGATCCACATGATGGCCAGCATCAGCAGGAAGCCCAGGATCAGACCCGCGATCGGAGAGGTGATCATCGGAATGATGATCTTGTCCCAGACCCCGGACCAGATCACCTCGGTCCCGCCCGCCAGCGCAGCGCCGATCATGCCCCCGAAGAGCGCGTGCGAGGAGGACGAGGGGAGTCCGAAGTACCAGGTGATCAGGTTCCAGGCGACCGCGCCGATCAGCGCCGCCCAGAGGATGACCAGCCCCTGGGTACCCGTCGGCGTCTCGATGATCCCGCTCGTGACGGTCTTGGCCACACCCGTGCCCAGGAACGCGCCGGCCAGGTTCATCACCGCGGCCATCAGCAGCGCAGCCTTCGGCGTCAGCGCCCGTGTCGAGACGGAGGTCGCGATCGCGTTCGCCGAGTCGTGGAAGCCGTTGGTGTAGGCGAAGCCGAAGGCCACGCCGATGACCAGTACCAGTCCGAAGATCTCCACGAGCGGTTCAGGACTCCTTGACGGCGATGGTCTCCACCGTGTTCGCCACGTGTTCGAACGCGTCGGCCGCCTCTTCCAGCACGTCGACGATCTGCTTCAGCTTCAGCACCTCGATGGCCTCGTACTGGCCGCTGAACAGGTGCGCCAGCAGCTTGCGGTGGATCTGGTCGGCCTGGTTCTCCAGGCGGTTGACCTCGATCCAGTACTCCGTCAGGTTGTCCATCGTGCGCAGGTTCGGCATCGCGGCGGCGGTCAGCTCCGCGGCCCGGGAGAGCACCTCGATCTGCTGCTCGACGCCCTTGGGCAGGGCGTCGATCTCATAGAGGACGACCAGATCGACGGCCTCCTCCATGAAGTCCATGATGTCGTCCAGCGAGGAGGCGAGGGCGTAGATGTCCTCACGGTCGAAGGGCGTGATGAAGGACGAATTCAGCTGGTGGAAGATCGCGTGAGTGATCTCGTCGCCCGCGTGCTCGGCAGCGCGCATCCGGTCGGCGATCTCCGACCGAGCTGCGACGTCGGCGCCGAGCAGCTCCAGCAGGAGCTTGGAGCCGGTGACAAGATTGTTCGCCGAGGCGGCGAACATGTCATAGAAGCTCGTCTCCCGGGGGGTCAGACGAATTCGCACAAAAGTCTCCGAAGTACAGGGGCGGACGTAGCGATGCTAGGCGCTGCGCCGGGACATTGCGCACACCGGGGTGCAACGGCCGACACGGAGTACCTGAAATCATCCTTGCGTACGTACTGGTAGGGAGCACAGCGGCGGGGCCGGACGCAATAAGGGTCACGCGGATGCGCAAGGTTGTGATTCGAAGCACGGGTTTCGATATCCAGCCGTGACCGGTCCGCCGCGGCGAGCCCTACCATGGAGCGCATGGACGTCGTGGACGTGGACAGCCCGAACCAGGACCACCCGGGGCCTGTCGGCCCGCACGGGTACAGCGCGCGCAGAGACGACCACGTCAAGCGACTGCGCCGGATCGAAGGACAGGTCCGCGGTCTGCAGCGGATGGTCGAGAACGACACCTACTGCATCGACATCCTCACCCAGGTCTCCGCGAGTACGAAGGCGCTCCAGTCCTTCGCGCTGAGCCTGCTGGAGGAGCACCTCAAGCACTGCGTCGCGGACGCCGCCGCGCAGGGCGGCCCGGAGGCGGACGAGAAGGTGGCCGAGGCGACCGCGGCGATCGCCCGCCTGCTGCGGTCCTGACCGCTCAGGGTCAGGCACTCACGGCGGGTGGGTCGTCCTCTTCGCTGACGCGCTGCTGCGGCACGCGTGGCGCGATCGGATCGCCGTCACGTTCGACGCAGAGGATGGTGTCGATCCGCTCGGCCGTCAGCCGCTCGCCCGGCGTGGCAGCGGCGGCGATCATGAGGTCGCTGTACATCTCGATCTCCGCCAGGGCGACCGGGTCGTCCGTGGCCACGCGCGCCACCTCCTCCCAGGGCCCCGAACTCGTGGCCTACCGCTGCCGACGGGTAGTCAACTCTTTACAAGAGTAGGCAGCCCGTGCCGAGCGTGCATGGCACGTCTGGGCCATTTTGGGGACCGGCGGGCGCGGCCGCCTCTGCCCTGCGCTACTTGCTGCCCGGCTGAGCCGTGGGCGCGACGATGTCGCCGGTCGGCGGCAGCTCGACCTTGACCGGCGTGCCGAAGGCGGAGAACTGGCTCGTGGAGGTGACGACCACCTGGTCCTTCGGCGCCGTCGAGCCCGGGACCTGGGCGAAGGTGAAGACCTCGACCAGCTTGTCGATCCGGCCGTGCTCGTCGAGCCAGACGTCGTACGGCACCTTCTTCACCGTGAAGGTGTGCGCCGCGAGGGCGAGCCCAGCGGCGGCCGGGCCGGCCGTGGCCTTGGCCGAGGCGGTGAGGTCGAGCGTGCCCCGGTAGTGCTTGAGGACTACGCCGCCCGCCGTGGAGGTGTCCACGAGCGTGGCCGCCTGCGCGCCGCGTAGGGCGTCCGCCGCGCTGGCCGGATCCGTCGCGCCGCTGCTGACCAGATTGCCGTCGCCGAGCTGCTGGACCTGAAGTTTGATCCACTTGCCGGCCGGGACCTTGGCGCCGCTGTTCTGCAGATAGACCACGCCGGGGCTGACGACCTCGTTGAGCCGGCCTGGCGCGCCGGTGCCCGCGCCGGCGGGGACCTCGACCTGGATCCTGCCCAGATGCGCGGCGTAGTCGTAGGCACCCGTACCGTGCAGGGTCATCTGCTTGGTGGCGGAGACCGTGCGCAGCGTCGTGACGTCCTGCAGGAAGCCGTTGTGCCCGGTGATGTCCGCCGCCGCGCGGACGGCCGCCAGCGGATCGGCCGCAAGGTGGTCGGAGGCGGGGTCGACCGTCTGGGCGTCACTGCTCGTGCCCGGGGCGGCGCCGGACGAGCAGGAGCTGAGCGCGGCGACGGCGATCGCGGCGACGAGAGCGGCGCGGAACGGGCGAGACATCTTGTCCTCCTGGACACGGCGTGCGTGTGCGTTGTGAACAACGAGGCACGGGGAACAGGGTTACGGCCGTCCGGGTTACCGTTGAATCGTGACCAACGAAGCGGGTCCCGCCATTCCGGCCCAGCGACGTCAAGGGGAACCGATGCACCAGACGTCCGTGACGGAGAAGGGCGCATTCGCAGTGGCTCACTGCAGCTGTGGTTGGCACTCCCCCGCTCGCCGGTCCCGTGAGAAGGCCCGCAGGGACGCCGCCGAGCACCACGCCAACGCCGACGCGTAGCCACTGCCCGCCCGCTCCCGCTCCCCCTTCTCACGCTCCCTCGCGCGCCCCTTGTCGCGCCCCTTGTCGCACCCGCAGTGCAACCCTCTGGGCGGTTTCCTCGTCTACTCCCGCGTAACCACCGGGCGGGACGGTAGAAGGAACACCATGGGCGACCAGGGCAGCACACGTCGTAACCTCCTGCGCGCCGGCGGCGCGCTGGCCACAGGCGTCGGCATCGCCGCCTGCGCGGACACCCAGCGCAGGGCCTCCGCCTCGGCGTCCTCGTCGGCGTCGGGCTCCGCCTGGTCGACCGGATCCACCGGACCGGGCGGCACGACCGGGCAGCCGCTCGCGGCGACGGGCGGCAACTGGGCCGCGCTCGCCAAGGAGCTGACCGGCACGCTGATCCGGCCCGGCGACTCCCGCTACGGTGAGGCCGCCGAGCTGTTCCAGCCGCGCTTCGACTCGATCCGGCCCGCCGCCGTCGCCTACGTGGCCTCCGCGCAGGACGTCGCCATCTGCCTCGCCTTCGCCCGGCGCTACCGGGTGCCGATCGTCCCGCGCAACGGCGGTCACAGCTACGCGGGCTGGTCCAGCGTCAGCAACGGACTCGTCATCGACCTCGGCCGTCTGAGCGCCGTCCACGCGAGCGGCAGCGTGGGCGCGGGGGCGCGGCTCATCGACGTCTACAGCGGCCTCGCGGCGGCCGGGCGCACGATCCCCGCCGGATCCTGCCCGAGCGTCGGCGTCAGCGGCCTGACCCTCGGCGGCGGGGTCGGCGTGACCGGCCGGGCCAACGGCCTGACCTGCGACAGCCTGACCGGCGCGCAGATCGTGACCGCGGACGGCCGGATCCGCGAGGTCAACGCCCGTCAGGACGCGGACCTGTTCTGGGCGCTGCGGGGCGCCGGCGGCGGCAACTTCGGCGTGGTGACCCGGCTCGACTTCCGCACCCACGCGGCGGACGACTGCAGCTACGGCTTCCTCTCCTGGCCCTGGTCCAAGGCCGCCGCCGTGATCCAGGCCTGGCAGGCCTGGGCCCCGACCGCGCCGGACGCCCTCTGGGCCAACCTGCACCTCAGCGCCTCCTACGACGGCCGTCTGCGGATCGCCTCGACGGTCAACCTGCTGGGCGGCTCGCGGACCGAGCTCGGCAACCTGGTCGACCGACTCCACCCGAGCACGGCTTCGCTGCACAGCGCCTCGTACCTGACGACGATGCAGGTGATGGGCGGCGTCGCGGGCGAGTCGGTGGCGAAGGCGCACGTGCACGGCTCACTGCCTGGCCACAACCCGGCCGGTACGGTCGGCCGCTCCTCCTACGGCGCGCGCTCGGACTTCTTCACCCGCCGCCTCAGCGGCGCGGGCGCGGCGGCGGTCGTCGCGGCGGTGGCCCGCTACCCGCGCACGGCGCCCTCCGGCGGCCGCGCGGCGGTCGCCTTCGACGCGCTGGGCGGCGCGATCAACCGCGTCGGCGCGCGGAACACGGCGTTCGTGCATCGCGACGCGCTGTTCATGGCGCAGTACACGGCGGACTACCCGGCGGGCGTGACGGGCGGCGCGGCGGCGGACCGCGGCTGGGCCTGGATCAACGGCACGTGGAACGCGATGCGACCGTACGCGAGCGGCGAGGCGTACCAGAACTACATCGACCCGCAGCTGCGGAACTGGGAAGCGGCGTATTACGGCGCGAACGCGGCGCGGCTCCGCCAGGTGAAGCGCGCGTACGACCCGTCGGGGCTGTTCCACTTCCCCCAGGGCATCCCGCTGGGGTAGCGGGGCAGATCACAACGGGGGGACGTTGCACTACCTCAGCGGCGCGGGGAACTGCGCCAGAAACCCCCCCTGCGCGTTCGGGAACTCCCCACCTCGGTGGCTTGTCGCGCAGTTCCTCGCGCCCCTCCGGCGGCTACGCCGCCAGGTCCTGTGGGGGGTCCTGCGGAGCATCCGTTCCCACCGCGTGGACTGAGCTTCGGCGCCCACCGCGCCCACGCTCTGTGACGAGCGGGGCCAGCGACGAGCGAGTCAGCGCGTGGGTGAGCTGGGTGAGGACGGCCATCGCCACCGGCGCCAGCAACAGGACCGTCGCCGCGGCCAGCGCGAAGCCGCCCAGGATGTCCGAGGGATAGTGCACTCCGACGAACATCCGCAGCACGCCCTCCAGGCAGGCCAGGCCCACGCCGATCAGCCCGTACCTCCGGTTGAGCAACAGCAGGCCGATCGCGACCGCCATAGTGAAGGTCGCGTGATCGCTCGCGAAGGAGCCGTTCGCCTGGTGATCCATCAGCAGGTCGATCCGGCCGGGGTGGTCGACGAAGGGTCTGGGCCGCTGCACCACCGCTCGCACCGGGATGTTCATCAGCAGTGCGAGCCCCGCGGCCAGCCCCGCCCACAGCACGCCCGCCACCGCGACCGGCGCGTCCGCGCCCTTCCTGGCCCGCAGCCACACCCAGAGCAGCAGCAGGACGGAGGCCAGCGGCACGCCGTACTCGCCGAGGTACGCGAGCGCACTGTCCACGACGTGCGGCAGATGCCCGGCCAGCCCGTTGACCGCGGAGACCACCGACCAGTCGAGGCTCCCACCGCCACCGCTGTCCGCCAGTAGCGTGACCACCCCGCACCTCCGCTAACACTGCTGTGAGCCAGTAGCCGTCGAGCAACCCCCGTTGCGTCTTTGCACCAAGGTCAAGTGTGCTCGCCAAACAGCGGGCACAACGGAACGAATGCCCCAAAGCGTTCCGCTTAGCCGCGAAGTTATCGGAATGTTGCCCTTCACTCACGGGACCGGCACAAGTGGCGCGGCGCGCCAGGATCAGTGTCCGTTGGCGATGCTGCCGTTCGGCTGGAGTGTGGGTAGAGCGCTCGCGCCGGCGCTGGTGACGCGGGTCGCGCCGAAGTAGTCGCCCTCGGAGTCGATCGAGTCGAAGCGGATCACCGCTCCCGTGTGCGGGGCGTTGATCATGTAGCCGCCGCCGACGTAGATCCCGACGTGGTGGATCTGCGCGGGGTCGTGCGGGTCGTGGGAGAAGAAGACCAGATCCCCCGGCTGCAGCTGGCTCCGGCTCGGGTGCGGCCCGGCGTACCACTGGTCCGCCGCGACGCGGGGCAGTGCGATCCCGACGCTGGCGTAGGCCTGCTGAGTGAGCCCGCTGCAGTCGAAGCGGTAGCCCTGCGAGGCCAGCCCCTCACCGCCCCAGAGGTACGGCGTGCCCAGCTTGGACTGCGCGTAGTAGATCGCGCCGGCCGCCTGGGAGGAGAAGCCGACCGTGGTCGCGGCGGTGAACGAGAGCGCCAGCTTCTTGATGTTGGCGACGTAGTGCTGCGTCTCCGCGATCGGCGGCACGCCGCCCGCGCTGATCACCGCGTACGGGCCGGCGTTGTAGGCCGCCAGCATGTTCGACTGCTTGTCGCCCGGCACCCCGGCCGTGTCCTTGGCGAGCTGGCAGTCGTAGGAGGCGGCGGAGGGGATCGCGTCGGCGGGGTTCCACGGGCTGGGCGTGTGGGTGTGGGTCGGGTCGATGCCGTAGATCTTCCAGGTCCCCGGCATGAACTGCGCTATCCCCTGCGCGCCGACCGGACTCTGCGCGGTCGGGCTGAAACCGCTCTCCTGATACAGCTGAGCAGCCAGCAGAGGGGGCGTCAGTTCCGGGCACAGATTGCCCCACTGCTGGATCAGCCCGGCGTAGGCGGTGGGCACCGTCCCCGGCGCGAGCGAGAGCGTGCCCTGCGCGGCGGCCTGATTGATGCTCCCGGCCGTGAGCATCACGGCCGCGACGAAGGCGACGAAGAGCCCGACGACCGCGGCCGCGACTCCGCCTCCGAGGAGCGCGGCTCTGCGTGGGACCGCCATCAGGAGCCTCCGAGCCGTCAATCGGGTGGTCCGCCGTCGATCGCGTGGTTACGCGGCGTCACATTGGCTTATATGTGCGGTCGATGGGGCAGGAGGAGGAGCGAACGCCCCTCCGGTCGCTTCGGACAGTGTCGGCGACGAACGTTGCCGATGGCAATCACCGGCGATACAGAGAGTTAGCGGTAGGGTCGATCGGGCGACGTCAGGGGTTCCGCGCGCTCCGGCGGACCCTCATCGTGGCAGTTGTGACCAGCGCCTCGGGAGGGAACCTCCGCAAAGTGGCCAAGTCGACATCGGATCTGGCCAAGAATGGGGCCGAGCCCTTCGCCACGGCCGGGCCCTGGGCTTTGAATGATGATCAGGTGGGTGGTTGCGTTGTATCTGAGTGCGGGTAACAAGGGTGACATCAACACCATCATTGGCGGGATCGCGCCCAACTGGGGCCCGTTCGCCAATCTGGGCACGCAGGCCCGGACGATGGTGGAAGTCGTGATGGCGGTCGCCATTCTCGGCTGCCTGGCGATCGCGATCTGGGGCGCCGCGAAGCAGCGCATCGGCGCGACGGCGCTGCGGGACACGTTCAGTGCGGAACAGGGCAAAGGGCTGATCATCGCCGGTCTGACCGGCGTGTTCATCATCGGATCACTGGGGACGCTCTTCACCATTGTCTATGGAATGGCGATCTGATTAGTCGTCTGAATCCTGAATGACCAGTCCACTTCGTGTGGTCTAGCCCGAAATGACTAGTCCGGATCGGTGAATCCCCGCCCACGGGTCACCGTCCGGGTGTCAGAGTTGACGCACGCCCCTCCAGGGGTGCGCCCCGCCTGCCCACCTGCCCGCCCACCTCGTCCCAAGGGGGCTGCCGTGTCCGTCTCCGACGACCAGCCGCACACACGTACCCGCCTCCCTGCGGGCGACCAGCCGCAGGGGCCGCAGGCCCCTGGGCTGAGGCGGCTGCGGTTGTTGGGCGGGGTGTTCGTCGTGGTGTTCCTGCTGGTGGTCGCCGTCGCGGTGATCAACCGCGCGAACGGCGGCGGCAGCGGGAACGGCGGCGGCGGCACGTCCAACGACACGGGCAACGCCCCGGCCAAGGCGACGGCAACGGCTCCGACCGGCACGCAGCCGGTGACGACGACCAGCAACGGCATCGCGGTGCAGTACCCGCACACGAGCGAGGGCGCGCAGAGCGCCGCGGCGAACTACTCGGTGGCGCTGGGTTCGAGCGAGATGTACGCGACGGCGAGCCGCCACGCGATCGTGGCGACGGTCACCGAAGCCTCCGCAATCGGCTCACTCAACGGTCGGTTCGACGCCTCGTACGACGCCGAGTCCACCAAGCTCGGGCTGAAAGACGGCCACGCCCCCACGGGGCTGACCTTCGTCTCGCGCACGATTCCGGTGGGCACCAAGGTCGACAGCTTCAGCCCGCTGGAAGCGACGGTCGAGATCTGGAACACCTCGATCGGTGGCCTCGCAGGCCAGGGCTCGCAGCGCCCGGTCAGCGAGTACTGGTACACGCTGACGTTGAAACTGCACTGGTCCGGCGGGGACTGGAAGGTCACCGACTTCTCCCAGGTGGACGGTCCTACGCCGATCGGCGGCACCCAGACCGTCTCCAACTACGGCGACATGTCGAACGCTGTCAACCAGTTCGGAGGCTTCCGCTATGCCCGTTGACCTCCGCAGGATCCTCCCGCTCGCGACGGGCATGACCGGACTCCAGTTCCTCCTGCTTGCCGGAACGGCCGCTGCGTCGCCCAGCCCGACACCGAGCGGATCAGCTTCGTCATCTGCGACGGCTGCATCCAACTGCAACGGGCTCTTCGGTCTGGCGAAGCAGATGTGCCAGCAGGGCGCCAACACCAACACGCCCTCCACCGGCGGCCTCGGCAGCTCCATCGACCCCGTCCAGTCGCTCGCCGACAGCTGCGCCAAAGCCGCCGCCTCCATCGTCCGTTCGCTGTCAAAGCTGATCGACACAACCACCAACGTCGACTTCACCAACGCGTCGTTCCTCGCGCAGTACGGCATCGTCTTCGCCGCCGCGACCTTCCTGACCCTCCTGCTGTGGGTCCTCGCCGTGGCCAAGCGCGCCGCGCGCGGCGTGCCGCTGCACACCGCGTTCGGCGAGGCCATCGGCTTCCTCTGGCTCACGGTGATCGCCTCCGCGTTCACGCCACTGATCCTCTACACCGTGGTCAGTGCCACCGACGGCCTGACCGAGGGAATCGCCGCCGGTATGCGCTCAGGCACCGCGACCTATCTCGGCACCTTCGCCGACACCCTCACCTCAGGGAAGATCGGCGGCGGGCCGATCATCCTCGTGATCGTCTCGCTCGTCGCGATCCTCGCCGCAGGCGTCGTCCTGCTGGAGATGTGGGTCCGCACGGCCATGCTCTACATCGGTGCCCTGCTCGGTACCGTCGTCTACGCCGGGCTGGTCGAGAAGCAGATGTGGAAGCACGTTCGTCGCTGGGCCGGGCTGATGATCTCCGTCATCCTCATCAAGCCCGTCATCGTCATCGTGCTCGGGCTCGCCGGGGCCATCGCCTCCTCCTCGGGGGCCAACGACTCCTTCTCCACCGTGGCGTCCGGCGTCGCGATCCTCGTCATCTCCATCTTCGCCAGCTCCGTGATCTACCGTTTCGTGCCCGGCTTCGGCGACGACATGGTCGCCATGCGCCGGGCCCGCGCGCAGGCGGTCAGCGCCGGGCGCGCCGTCGTCAACGGCCCCGCGAACTTCATGAAGCAGGGCATCAACACCCACGCCGGCCGGGACGGCGAAGGCGGGGGCGGCAGCGGTGGCGGTGGCGGAGCCGCAGGCGGGGTCGCGCCCGGCATCGCCGCGCACGCGACGCGTACCGCGGCCGCGCCGCCGGCGCAGGGCGGGGGACCTGACCAGGCAGCAGCTGCTGCCCGAACCACCAGCACGTTTGCCAAGGGAAGCGGGAGCCAGCCGTGACCACCCCACCCGTCGGGCAGTACCGGCGCACGTATCTGATCGGGAAGGCCAAGCCCAACGCGGTCATCGGACGGAACCGCGAGGGCGGCGAGATCTTCCTGATCATCTTCTGCGCCTTCCTCGGCATGATGTGGGGCATCCTCGTCCCCGTCCTGCCGATCCGGCTGCTCGGGCTGATCGGCCTGCCGATGGTGGGCTTCGCGATCGTCTACCTCCCCTACCGCAAGCGGACCTTCTACAAGTGGGCCGAGATCAACCGCAGCTACAAGCGGATCTCGCGCTCCTCCGCCGGGGCCTTCCGCTCCGGCGCGATGGAGGCAGGGACGCGGCTCGCGGGCGGCGAGGTCGAGGTCGGGCCGCCGCCGGGGATCGGTCGGATCCGCTGGCTGGCCGCGCCCTTCGGTCCTGACGAGGTCTCCGTGCTGATGCACCTGGACCGCCGCACCGTCACCGCCGCGATCGAGATCGAGGGCCCCGGTGTCGGGCTGCGCGACAGCGAGGACCAGGAAGCCCTGGTGGAACGGTTCGGCACGCTGCTGCGCCACGTCGCCAACGGCGACGGCTTCGTGACCCGGCTGCAGATCCTCGCCCGCACCCTCCCCGCCGACCCGGACGCACACGCCAAGGACGTCGCCCGACGCGGCGACACCGCCGCGCTGGACTGGGTGAAGGAGTCCTACGACCACCTCCAGTCGATGGTCTCCACCTCCTCCGAGCAGCACCGCGCCTACCTCGTCGCCTGCATGCCCTACACCCGCGAGCTCGCCGCCGAGGCCCAGGCCATGGGCCGTACCGCGCACAGCCGCGCGCGCGGCGACGAGGGCCTGGCGGCGGTCATGGCGCGCGAACTGACCGACATCTGCGCGCGCCTCGCCGAGGCGGACATCCGGGTCCGGCAGCCGCTCGGGCAGGCGCGGCTCTCCTCGCTGCTGCACTCGATGTACGACCCGGACCACCAGATCGACCACATTCAGGCCATGTCCAAGCGCAACGCCTGGCCGGCCGAGCTGGACGCGACGCACCCGCACTTCCTGCAGGCCAAGACCCGCGAGTCGGCGACCCGCGAGCCGTGGTGCCACGCCACCGCGTGGATCAAGGAGTGGCCGCTGACCCCGGTCGGCGTCAACTTCCTGGCCCCGCTCCTCGTGCACACCCCGGACGTGATCCGCACCGTCGCCGTCTGCATGGACCTGGAGCCGACGGACGTCGCGATCGAGCGGATGCTGACCGAGAAGACCAACGACGAGGCCGAGGCCAGCCGCGCCGCGAAGATGAACCGCACCGTCGACCCGCGCGACCTGGCCCACACCGGCCGCGTCGACCAGCGCGGCGAGGATCTGGCGTCGGGCGCGGCCGGGGTGAACCTGGTCGGCTACATCACCGTCAGTTCGCGCTCTCCGGAGGCGCTGGCGCGCGACAAGCGCACCATTCGCGCCTCTTCCGGCAAGAGCTATCTCAAGCTGGAATGGTGCGACCGGGAACACCACCGGGCCTTCGTCAACACCCTGCCCTTCGCCACCGGCATCCGTCGCTGACGGCCCGCTGACCTTCTACAGAACCGTCGATCCACTGGAGGCCGGCCATGGCAGCACCGCTCGGAGGCATCACCGAGGGGTTCACCAGCTTTCTGTTCGGCAAGATCGAGACGACCCGCCTGCCGGTACGCACCTCCACCGGCCAGGCCCAGGCCGTCTATCTGCCGACGGCCGCCCCCGGACTCGGCGACTCTGGCGTCATCATCGGCCGCGAGGTCTACAGCGGCAAGGGCTACGTCTACGACCCCTTCCAGCTCTACGGACAGCAGCTGCCCGCTCCGCACTGGCTGGTGTTGGGCGAGTCCGGCAACGGCAAGTCCGCGCTGGAGAAGACCTACGTGCTGCGACAGCTGCGGTTCCGGGACCGGCAGGTCGTCGTGCTGGACGCGCAGGGCGAGGACGGCGTCGGCGAGTGGAACCTCATCGCACGGGCCCTGGGGATAACTCCGGTCCGGCTCGACCCGATGGCCGCGATGGCCGGCGGCGTGAAGCTCAACCCACTGGACCCGGCGATCACCACGACCGGCCAGTTGGCACTACTGCGCACCATCATCGAGGTCGCGATGGCCCGCAGCCTGGAGGAGCGGGCCGGCTTCGCGCTCAAGGCCGCGCACGCGCACGTCATCGCGACGGTGACGGATCGCCAACCGGTCCTCGGCGACATCATCGACGCACTGCGGACGCCGAACACCGACTCGATCGACGCGCTCGGCGTCTCGCTCGACGAGATCCAGACCTGGGGCCTGGACGTCGCCCTGGTCCTGGACCGCCTCGTCGACGGCGACCTGCGCGGCATGTTCGACGGGCCGACCACCACCGGGATCGACCTGGACGCGCCGCTGATCGTCTTCGACCTCTCCCACATCGACCGCAACTCGATCGCGATGCCGATCCTGATGGCGATCGTGGGCGTCTGGCTGGAGCACACCTGGATCCGGCCGGACCGCAGGAAGCGCATCTTCCTGGTGGAGGAAGCCTGGCACATCATCAACTCGCCCTTCGTGGCGCAGCTGTTCCAGCGGCTGCTGAAGTTCGGGCGACGGCTGGGCCTCTCCTTCATCGCGGTGGTGCACCACCTCTCCGACGTGGTCGACGGCGCGGCGGCGAAGGAAGCGTCGGCGATCCTGAAAATGGCCTCGACCAGGACCATCTACATGCAGAAGGCCGACGAGGCGAGAGCCACCGGCCGGGTGCTCGGGCTGCCGCGCTGGGCGGTGGAGATCATTCCGACGCTCTCCCCGGGCATCGCGGTCTGGGACGTCAACGGCAATGTGCAGGTGGTGAAGCACATCATCACGGAGCTGGAACGCCCGCTGGTCTTCACCGACCGCGCCATGACGGAGGATGCGATCGCAGAACGGACCCGCGCCTCGCAACAGCTCGCCGACGACCCGGCGGCGTGATGGCCCCCGTGCCACCGCCGCCCCGCGGCACGCCGGGCCGGCCAGGGACGCCTGGTTCGCCCGGCTCGTCGCCCGGCGGCCGCGGCATCCCGGACGGGGCGATCGTCGGCCTGCTCGCCTTCCTGCTCGGGACGACGGTGCTGTTCTGGTCCGCCACGGCGCTGGGCGGGCTGATCTCGCACGGGCGGCTCCCGCATCCGCTCGCCTTCACCGCGACAGCGGGCGCGATCCGCCATCTGGCCACCGCGCCGAACGACCTCCCCGGCGCCTGGCCGGCGACCGCCCGCGTGACGCTGCCGTCCCCGCTCGCGTTCTGGCTCACCTTCTTCGCGCTGCTCGCGCTGGTTCTCGCCGTCCTCCTCGGCCTCGCGACCGCACGCGCCCGCCACCGTGTGGCCGTCGCCGCATCGTCCACAGGCCCGCACCCGCCCGCGCCGCGCCGCCCGGAGCCGGACGCCCCGCAGGCTCTCACGGCTGCACGGGTCGGCGGCGGCACGCGGCTCCGGAAGGCGGGGCGTGCGGGCGCAGACGGCTCTTTGCCGCCCGGCGAGGGCGACGCAACGAGAGGCCGGGAGCCCCGCCGGTCCGGCGCACCGAACGCAGGCTTCCCGACGGACCCGTCCGGCAACGCGCCCTGGGCCGAGACAGCGGGCCGGACGGATGCCCACACCACGGTGCCACCGGGAGAGGCCGACTGGGCCTTGCCCCCGGAGGCCCGCCGGACGGGCGCTCACAGCGGCTCGGCGCAGGCGGCAGCCGAGACCGACGCGGCGCGGCTCCGCGAGACCGACCGGTCCGGCACACCGAACCCAGGCTTCCCGACGGACGTCGCTGACCGCGCCGGGAGCGGCGTCTGGCTGCCGGCGGCCGGCGAAGCCGAGGCTTCCCGGCCCCGGGCCACAGGGGCTGGCGGCCCCGGTGGCTCCGACTCTGCCCCGGGCGCGGCATCTGCGCCGTCGTGGACCGAGCCACCCGGAGCGTCCACGGGGTTCGGCACGACGGGCGGTCCCCATCCCGACGCCGGGCGGGCCCGACGTCCGGGTCGCGCCGACTACGCGTATCTGCCCGAGCAGAGCGTGCCCGGCTCCGTGAGGCGCAGCGCCCCGCCTGTGTACTTCGTCCTGCCCGAGGGAACCACCTGCGTGTTCGCTCCGGAGGCGTCCGCCGCTTCGCGGCTCGCGCTGCTGGGCCGCGTGATCGCGGAGGCGAAGACCGAGCCGCTACTCGTCGTCGGCGCCGATCCCGCGCTGTGGGCGGAGCGGCCGCCTTACCGGCGAGCGGCGCGGTTCGACCCGCAGCAGCTCAGCGGCGAGGATCCGGAGCAGCCACGAGGGCGCTGGGCGCCCCACACCGGGTGCGAGGACACGCTCGTCGCCACCGCCCGCGCGCACGCCCTGTTGCTCCCCACCGTGAGGCCCGCCGCCGACGCCGAGGAGCAGGGCGTCCGCGACCTCGCGGAAACGCTCCTGCGCTGCTGGCTGCATGCCGCCGCCCTCGACGGGCGGCCGTTCCGCCACGTCGCCCGCTGGGCGGCGGGCAACGGCGGAGCAGGTCGGCAGGAGGCAGTGGCGATCCTCAACACCACCGACGCGCACCGCTCGGGCGAAGGTTGGGGCGGCCTGCTGCAAGCGGCGCTGCTGCGCCCCTCCCCCACGCTGGACGCCGCCCTGGGCCGGGTCCGGGCCGCCCTCGGCGCCCTCGCCGAGCTGCACATCCTCACCGCCTGCACGCCCACCTCGCCCTCCGCCGCGCTCGACCCCGGCGCGCTGCTGCGCGCGGGCGAGGTGAACAGCCTCTACGTCCTCGGCCACGCGGGCGACGCCCGCCTGCGCGAGCCGCGCGACGGTGCCGCCCTGCCGCCGCACGACGCGATGCCGCTGCTCGGCGCGCTCGTGGACGACGTCTTCGAGCGCGCGCGGCGGACGGCCGTGCGCTCGACCGCCGGGCGGCTCGACCCGCCGCTGCTCTTCGTCCTGGACGACATCGCCGCAGTCGCGCCCTTCCCCGGCCTACCCGACCTGATGTCGCGCGGCGGTCCGCTCGGGCTCCGGGCGCTGACGCTGCTCCGCTCCCCCGAGCAGGCCCGCGCCCGCTGGGGCGAGCGCGCCGTCCACAGCCTGTGGACGAGCGCGGACCACCGCGCCGTCCTCGGCCCGCTCGCGCCGGAACCCCTGGGCGCGCTGCTCGCCGCGGTCGGATCGCTGGACGTATCCGCGCAAGTGGGCCTGGACCGGAACGAACTCCTGCTGCTCCCCGGACACGGTCGGATGCTGGCGCCGCAACGTTTCCGCATCGGCCACCGGGAACCCTGACCAAGGGCCCTGCCGCGTTGTCCGGCGCTGCCGTACGCTCGACTCTCCTGACACTCCGACGAAGGACCGCACGAGAGATGAGCAGCAACGGGGGTTGGTGGCAGCCGCCCACTCCACCTAACGGTCCGCCACCCGCCGGACCGCCCTATGGCCCGCCTTCCGGGCAGTGGCCCGGAGGAGGCCCCGGCGGACCTTACGGACCCGGCGGACCCGGCGGACCCGGCGGACCGGCCGGGCCGTGGGGGTACTTCCCGCAGGCCCCCAAGCCGGGCGTCATCCCGCTCCGTCCGCTGAACGTCGGCGAGATCCTGAGCGCGATCTTCGCGACCATCCGCTACAACTTCCTCGCGGTCTACGGCCTGGTCCTGATCACCGGCCTTGGGGTGCTTGCCGCGTGCGCAGTCTTCGCCGCCGTCGCGTACTCCCCGCTGCACGCCTTCTGGGTCGATGCGAGGGACAACTCCGGCGTCGACGGGTGGAGCCCCAGCCAGACCGAGGTGACGAACGCGGCGCTCGCCTTCGGCGGCTTCTTCCTGCTGATCGCGCTCAGCTCCCTGGCGATGTACCTGGCTTCGACGCTGAGCGGCGTCGCGACGCTCCGACATGCCGTCGTCGGCCGCCGGGTGACGATGCGCCAGGTCGTGACGGAAGCACGCCCGCACGTATGGCGGCTGCTCGGTGCGACCCTGTTGCTGGGCCTGATGTCGGGCGCGGCCGGCATCCTCGCCGTCGCGTTCGCGGTGCTGCTGGGCCTGGTGTCGCAGGGCCTCGGCGCAGCCGTCGGCATCGGCCTGCTGCTCTACTTCGGGGCCTCCGTCTGCGCCGTCTACGTGCAGTTCAGACTGGTCACGCTGAGCGCCGTGGTGATCCTCGAAGGCGCACGGCCGGTCGCCGCCATCCGCAGGGCCTGGCGACTCAACCAAGGCAACTGGTGGCGTTCCTTCGGGATCTCGCTGCTGGTCGGACTCATCGTCGGGCTGATCAGCCAGGTCGCGCTGATGCCCCTCTCGCTGTGGGCGGGCTCGGTTTCAGGCATGACCAATGCCCAGTCCTCGATCGGCGCCCCCCACGCACTGCGCCAACTGCTCCTGGCTGAGCTGCTCTACTTCGTGCTGGTGCTCCCGGTGGCCCTCGCCGTCAACCTGCTGACGCTGCCGATGATGCCGCTGACCCAGGGTCTCCTCTACATCGACCAGCGCATCCGCCGCGAGAGCCTCGACGTCCAGCTCGCGGAGGAGGCCGGCATCCCCTTCGGCCACCCGCACCAGTCCCCACCCCCAGGGGACTTCCCGCCCCAGAGCGCCGCGCTCTGACCCTCACGCGAACGCCGCCCCGAGCGCCTGCTCGGAGGCGGCGTTCGCGTTTCTCGGCGCTGGCACGGGCCGAGGCTTCGGCCGCTCACATGGACGTTTGCGGCAGGGAGGCGAGGTACTGCATCGTCGCCTCGGGGGTGCCGAGCCAGCGGGGAAAGTCGGTCGGGTCAGCGTAGGTGTCGGCCAAGCGGGACGCGACCTGCGGATGGGCGGCGGCTTGAGCGAATGCGAGCCCGATGTGGTCGGGAAGCGGTCCGAGCATGGCGGTGGTGAAGTCCACGGTGTGGCGGGCCTGGTCCCAGTACCGCGCGAAGAGGTCGTGCATCCACGAGTCGTCGAAGGGGCGGTCACCGTGCCCGGTCACCGCGGCGGCGTAGAGACCCGCGCAGCGGGACGCGTTGTTGGCCCCCTGAGCCGTGATCGGATCGTTGAGGACCAGCGTGTCCGCCATCCCGAGCACGGCCGCGCCGTCCGCGCCCAGGTGCGCGACGGGGTGACGCACAGTCGGAGTGATCGCACCGCAGAGCACTGCTCCGGCGTCCGTCGGCTCGGCCCCGGACACCGCCTCGTACTCCCACGGCACATGGCTGCGGATCAGCTCCAGGGAGCGAGCCAGCATCTCGGCCGGACCGGGGCTGTCACCGAACACGTCCAAGGGCCCTCCGGGGACGGCCTCCCAGAGCAGGATCATGCACGGGCCGGTCAACGTCAGCCCAGGCTGCAGGATGAGTTCGCCCGCCCCAGGAACGATGTGAATCCTGGCCGCGTCGCCCACCCCAGCGGGGGCGTCGGCGGGCGCGCCCACCCCGTGCAGGTACACGCAGGCGAGGGAACGCTGCGGCGCGTCGAACGGGCTGCGTGCCTCGTCCCTGGCGAAGAGGGAGCCGAGCGCACCACGGCCGGCCGCGACCACAGTCAGCTCGTTGCGCTCCGCGAGTCGGACCACGTCCTCCGGCTCCGCCCGGTGGTACTCCACCCGGCCGCCGCGCTCCTCGAAGAGCTCCAGCCAGGCCGACGTCTTCACCCGCTGATCCACCGAGTGGGCCGGCTCCCGGGGCGAGGCGTCGATCGTCAGCATCGGCTTCGCGTCGACGCCGACCACCACGTGCAGGGCATCGGTGTCGGGTGCCGCGCCGTCCCACAACGCGAGGCCCGCGGCCCGTTCGATGGCCCGGGCCGGCCCGAACATGGCCTGCGTCGACAGCACGCCGCCCGCCCGGACCTGTTCCGGCGTCCGCTCGGAGACCACGGTCACCCGATGCCCGTCAGCCTGAAGGGCCAGCGCCAGGTGCAGTCCCGACTGCCCAGCCCCGACGACAGCAACCTCACGCATCATCCGCCACGCCCCTCTGCTGACCTGACCAACAGTCAGCACCCATCCTGGCGGCCTCGGTGGCCAGGGACAAGGCGGCCTCGTCCGATGAGTCCTTAACGCAGTGAAGCCCCCTGACCGATAGTCAGGGGGCTTCACTGGAAAGGTTGTTCGGCGGTGTCCTACTCTCCCACAGGGTCCCCCCTGCAGTACCATCGGCGCTGTGAGGCTTAGCTTCCGGGTTCGGAATGTAACCGGGCGTTTCCCTCACGCTATGACCACCGAAACACGGTGAAACTCGCGACCCACCCCACAGGGCGGATCGGGTCGTTGTTTCAGAACAACACAGTGGACGCGTAGCAACTATGGACAAGCCCTCGGCCTATTAGTACCGGTCAGCTCCACCCCTTACAGGGCTTC